>JBBDRV010000195.1:0-21907 GCA_040905285.1 Balneolaceae bacterium
GTCAGACCGTCAGCCGATTCAAACGGCTTTACCGTCTCCCTGTGTTCGGTGATCGCCCCGGCCAGGCTCCAGGTCATGCCCGGGACACTCATCAGCTCTTCCGCCGATGCCCGGTTTACATTGAGCGGATTGGCCGCCAGTTCCCGGACCATTCGTATCAGCTCCTCCGGATCCTCCCCGCTGTCTTCCGGGTCGGCTTCATCCAGAATCCGTTCAATATCCCGCTCTACCTGGCGGGCCACCGGATCCGGCTGCGGGCCGGAGGACTGTGCATGGAGCTCCGTGTTTCCCGGTCCGGCGGCTGAAACGGCCAGAAAGACCATCAATCCCGCTATCGCCATACGGATGCCCCCGGCATAAATTCGCCCGCCGGGATTTGTCGGGGGAGGACACTTCAGGGGAGAATACGTCAGAGGAGAATATTTCAGGGGAGGATACGTCAGGAAAGTACATGACAGGGGAGTGGCTTTCATAGGCTGACGCTGAAATCCAGCCCGGGATTCAGCCCCAGGACATCGTGGTTCTGGACAGCGATGCCGACGGAAAAGGATTCGGGGCTGTAGCCGAACCCGAGCGACCAGGTTCCCGGTTCGAGAGTGATGCCGGTCCGGGCGTAGAGGTCGGGGAAAAGCAGCAGTTCAAACCCGCAGCGCAATGAAAGGGGAAACCGCACATCCTTGACCAGGTCGGCCAGGACGACGGCCGAGCCGGACATGCGGTAGGTAACGCCTATCGCAAGCTCCCGCGGAAGTTCCTCATCCGTATCGCCGTATGCCGGGCGGTTGATGTTGACGGCCCTGGCACCGATCACCAGGCCCCCTCCAGGTTCCGCAGCAACACCGAGGTCGATCCCCGCCGCTCCCGCAGAGCCATACCCGCCTCCGAGACTCACATGGCTGTAGTTGACCAGGGCCCCGTAGGAAAAACGATCCAGGCTGTTCCTGTAGCCGATTCTGAAACGCGTTTCACTGAAAAGGTCAAACCCGTACCGGTGGAGACCCGCACCCACCACGCCGCCGGGACTCCCGGGAAGCCCGAACGTGGCAGCGGCGGCCATGTCGGTCAGCTCCGCAAGCCCTGCAAATCTCATGGCGTAAAATGAAACGGCATGCTGCTCCGTTTTCAGCAGGGCCGGGTTGTGAAAAACGGCCCAGTTGTCCCCGGCCATCGCTGCTGTCGCCTGCCCGAGGGCCAGGGCCCTGGCGCCGAGTGTTCCCTGCCCCCGAACGGCAGGCACGGCCGATCCCGCCGAACCGGCTGCCAGGAGTACGGACAGGAGGATCAGTGCTTTGATTCCCGTCGGAAAATTCCGAATATATTGATGTTCAACCATCCCCCAGACAATTCATGACCGCTTTTATAAAACCATCCCGAACCACCGTTTTTTTGTCAGCCCTGCTGTGTATGATAGGGGCCGCGGGGATTCCTTACAGTCTGCAGGCACAGGAGTTCAACTGCGAGGTATCTGTCAACGACAGGCAGATCAGCGGCAGCTCCTACGACCATACGGCGGAGCTGGCCACGGAGGTGGCAAGGTACATCAATGAGAACCGGTGGACGAATGACCGTTTCGAGAGGCACGAGCGGATACGCTGCCGCATCCAGATCGTTCTGACGGATGCGGACGACCAGTTTAACTTCGATGCCGATGTGATCTTCAATCTGAGGCGGCCCGTCTACAACACCATGCAGGAGAGTACGCTGGTTCTCCTGAGCGACGACGACTGGATTTTCAACTTTCGGCGCAACCGCAGCTTTATCCGCGACGATCTCCAGTTCGATGATCTGACCAGCTTTATCGACTTCTATATGTACATGCTGCTGGGCTACGACTACGACAGCTTTTCCGAACTGGGCGGATCCCCGCATTTTGAACGGGCGATGGATATTTTTGACATGGCCCGGACGGCCAACGCGTCGGGGTGGGGCCGGAGCCTCGGATCCCAGCGCAACCGGTACGGGCTGATCACCGCCCTGGCCAGCACCGCCTATGACGACCTGCGCCGCTCCTACTACCAGTACCACCGCCTGGGTCTGGACCAGTTCAGCGCCGATCAGGAGACGGCACGCGGAGAGGTTATCGAAGCGATTGAGCGGATCGGCGACAACCGCGGGCGGGCCAGCCGACATTATCTGTTCGATATCTTTTTCGATACCAAGTACACGGAAATTGTTTCGCTCTTCCGGGAAGCCCCGGCCCGGCAGCGGCTCGAGGCCTACAACCTTCTCCGGGAAACCGACCCCGGCCACTCCAGTGAATACGAGAGACTGAGATAGCCGCGGAACTTCGCCAACGCCCTTCCGGAAATTCTTCAGAAAAAGTGTAAGGATTCTTTTCCGGGCCGCTCTTAACAGGGAACAGGCCGCAAGTGAATACCGCCTGAGAATGTCACAGGTAAAATATCGCAAGTAAATGTCACAAGTAAATATTACCAGTGATGCCATACAGGTGAATGTCATGACCGGATAAGCCTGTTTTGGTAAAGATACCGTTGCCGGGCGGACTGGATTTACGGGATGGAATAGCAGAGGGGAGTGATTTTTAACAGGTCTTTGGGGAGGGGATTATGGGGGGAGCATTGTTCAAATGCATATCATTGGAATCCATTTCATCAGTGTCTGCAACAGTGCCTGCAACAATGTCGGCGGCAGCGGCAACAGCGGCGGTTTTGGTCATGAGGACAACGGCGGCAGCGGCAACAGTAGCGGTCAGGGTCATGAGGACACCAGCGGCAACAGCAGCAACAGTGGCGGTCTGGGCCCTGGTGCCGGCACAGACGGGTTGTGCGCAGACGGTGGCCGTCAGCGGGGAACTTTCGCCCGCCGGGGCCGCACCCAACGATGAGGTTACGCTTACCCTGACGCTGGAGGATCCGGCCGACATGTACTATTTCAGCATGGTGGTGGAACTGGATCCGGACCAGGTGGAGTTTCTATCTCTTCAAAATACAGGACTGACTGACGGAGGAATTCAGATAGGTGAGCATGTTACTGATAATTATGTGGCAGTAGCCGTATCCCGTACAGACGGGGAGGTGTCCGTGCAGAACGGGTCGTTCATGGAAATGACGTTCCGGGTGAAGTCCACCGCGGAGGCGGGCGCCGAAACGCTCCATTTTCTGGACCCGAACCTGACCGATTCGGAGGGAGAGGACATCTCCTTCACCGGGCCGGACCCGCTCCCGCTGGACATCCTGGAGGGGATCGGAACAGCCGGGCTGACCATACCGGCGGTGAACCAGGTGACGGAAGGGGATGCGTTTGTTACAACCGCGCATATCTACGCCAGCGGACTGGACGGCGGAGAGGAAGAGTCGGACAGGCTGGAGACCTGGGCAGGAATCAGTCCGGAGGACAGCGACCCCGCCGGATGGGATGAATCCCTCTGGCAGCCGATGGAGCCGGACGGGGTATCGGATCTTTTTTACAGCTTCAAATCGGAGACAGCCCTGTTCAGGGATCCGGGAACCTATGCGGTTGCCCTGCGGACGCGCCTGGATGACGGAGCGTATGTATACGGCGGACTGGACGGGTTCTGGGACGGGGTGAACCATCCGTCCGCGGAACTGGAGATTCTGCAGCTGGAGGCCTTCCGGTATTCACTGGCCTTCTGGGATTTTTCCGGCGGAAAACGGGTGCCCGCCTATTCGATACCGGAAAATGACCTTGCCGAAATTCTGATGGACGGAGCCGCCCCGGGCGAACCGGATCCGGCGGATACCCATGTGTCCGGCGGCATAACCTATCTCAATACCCGCGGCTGGCAGCCTGCCGGTGACGGGGGAGATGCGGAAGCCTATCTGCATATCGGGGTTTCCACCGCCCGGTTCGAAAACCTGCAGTTCGGTTCAAGCCACAGGGGAAGTTCTTCCGGCCCCGGCTCGTTTGTCGTCCAGCTGAGCCTGGACGGGGAGGACTGGGAGGATCTTTCCGGCGGCGGGATCGATCTGGCGTCAGAGAATGCGATACACCTGGAAAACCTGCCGTTGCCGGATCACTATGACGACCGGGAGCTGATTCACATCCGGTGGCTGAAGTCCGGCGATGAGCGGATTGACGGGAAAGGAACCGGCATTTCGGCGTCGGGCATTCACCGGATCGGCGACATCGGCCTCACAGGTACCAACATCAGCCCGGACAGGATCGAGGTGTATCCGGGCGATATCAACCGGGACGACATCGTCAATGCGGAAGATGTTCTCACCCTGGCCCATTACTGGCTGAGCCGCGGACCGGTGCCGGCCTACGATTTTATCGATTTTGAACCCAGGGAGGTGGAGGAGTGGATTCCATCCCCGGCCACCTATGCGGATACGAACGGCGACGGAATTGTCAATCAGGAAGACCTGCAGGCGGTGGGGCTGAATTTCGGCGAGTCCGGCTCTGCTGAAAAACCGGTGGTGCCGGTGGAAAAACCGGCAAAAGAACCCGGCCCGCCGGTTGCCCGGGCCGACCTCCCTGCACTAAAGAGCGGGGAAGAGATCGTGGTGCGGCTGGCGAGCGAAAGCCCACAGGCGATCAAGGGGCTGGCCTACCGGATTACACTACAAGGCATTCCCGCCGACCGGTGGACCGTCGCACCCGGCCGGCTGGCGGACTGGGCCGGAAAGTGGAATGATGAAAGCCGTCTGGTGGAGTTTCGGAAAAAACATCTTGAGGCATTCGAAGAGGCCCTGATTGTACAGGGAAGGCAGAAATATTCGGAGGGTACAGCCCTGGCCGAAGTACGGATTATCGTCAGCCGGGACTGGGAAGCCCCGGCCGTCCTCAGCCTGGAATGGCTGGCTGTGAGCCGCCCGGACGGGTCGGAGGAAACGGTGGAAAGGCTTGAGTTCCTGCGGATGGAGGCGGAATACGACAGCGAAGGTGACACCGGGCCGGACCCGCCCGACAGAACCGGACTGGAGCAGAATTTCCCCAATCCCTTCCATCCGCGGACACGGATCCGCTATCAGCTGTCACAGCAGGAAACGGTGCGCCTGGACGTGTATGATGCCGCCGGGCGCAAAGTGGCCACACTGGTCGACCGGAGGCAGCCACAGGGAAGATACGAAATCGATTTTGATGCCGGTGCCATGGCCAGCGGGGTCTATATGTACCGGCTGCAGGCGGGAGAGGCGCTGATCACCAGAAGCATGGTTCTCGTCAGGTAGGTCTGATTCAGCTGCTGCAATTCGTGGCAGAGCAACGCTCTCGTAAAGCAGGCCGGCGGCTGCCGGTTTTTTCCTTACTTTTCCTTCTTTTCTGAACTTTTTTGAGAGAGGTTCAAAAGGTTTAAAAAATACGTACTTTTAGTTCAGATTTTTTAACCCTTCCGTATTTAACCCTGTAGTTCAAGTGGATAGAACAAAAGCCTCCTAAGCTTTAAATCCCGGTTCGAGTCCGGGCGGGGTTACTTGATTGTCTCCAGCATCTGTATCAGCGCACGTATATAGCCATACGCGAAGGCGAAACCCTGGAGATAACCGGCAGGATCGTCATGCTGCGGCACATGATCCGGCATGACCATTCCATCATATTCAACATCTCGCAGTGCCCTCATCACCTGGACAAAGTTCACATCCCCGTTATCCGGATAGACTTCCTGAAAATGCCCCCACCCTCCTTTGATGTTCCGCAGGTGGATATTGAAGATCTGCCTGCGCTTTCCTACCCATTCGATGATGGGAAAGATCTCCGTCGCCGGGTCCCTGAGACCTTCTGCCGTTGATCCGAGACAGAGATTGAGCCCGTGTGACGGGCTGTCATAGAGCCGGGCAAAACGTTTGATCCCTTCAAATACATCCGGGCTGTTCCACCGGGTGATCCCACGAAAGCCGGCCGGCAGCGGCGGATCCGCTATGTGATTTCCCAGCTTCACGTTGTACTCTTCGGCCACAGGCAGAAGCCGATCAAGTAGATACGTGATTCGTTCGTACATCTCGTCGGCATCCACAACCCCCGCTTCGGTCGACTCCCTGTCCATTCCCCTGGATGCGGCTTCTTCATAATCAAAGGTACTGTAGATTGCATTGCCACGGGCGGGATCGATTGTTCTGCCCGTCCGTACCATCGGAAGAAGAGTTGTGTTGTACAGCAGCAGACGAACATCGCTCTTGGCCGCCACCTGGATCATCTGCTGAATTATTTCGATCTCCCTGTCTCTCTCCGGACTTTTTCCCAACATGGAATGGGTAAACCGCGGCAGGTGGTAGGCGTCAACGCTGATCTCATACTTGTCGGCCGCTTCGACAATTTCAAGAGAGTGATCCAGATCCCAACCCACTCCTTCGATCTCTCTCGGCCTTCCGGGGTCAAAGTGGTAGACCCCATGCCGGGCTTTGAAAGCCAGATTTTCTTCTGATGCGTCTCCATACTGGCAACCGAGCTTCATCAATACCGGTTTGGCTGTGTTTTGCCGGCTGCTTTCTGCCCGATTGCAACCCGCTAACGCGATCCCGGCACTACCTGCTGTCAGCTGTTTGATAAAACTTCTTCGTCTCATCCCCATTCTTTTCTTCGTAATTGTTGTTGTCGCTACCCTAAGAAAGCATTATTAAGAAAGCGTTATACAGAAAGCTCCCTTTCTTCTGTCCACAGAAGACTTTTACGCTTTATATATGAATATATCAAGGTATTTCTGTAGCTCGTTGGTGCCGAAATACAGATTTTAACACCCCAAAGATATGACCGGAATAAAAAAGCCCCCGGTCGTTATCACAACCGAGGGCCTAAGAGAGAGAGGTAGCAACTAAAAACACTATCTATATAAACCGGTTTGTCGCAGAAATGTTCCCGCATTTGTGGCATTTTTTATAAGTCGGTTGTAAGCCATAGTCTTACAAGTCAAAAAAGCCGTTTTTCCACAGCCTGATTCCCTGAACTGGTTCCATACAACAATCTGAATTCCCTGAATCCTGAGATTTCCCTAACCTTGGTATTATTCACAAAGTGCCAAAATCTCATCCTGCTCGCTTTCTGTTCCTAAGTCCGACAGACTGCTTGCCTACAATTGTCAGGGTCAGCCCCCACCTAAGTCCATTGGTATTCCCGCACCCAAGTATTCCCCACCCACAATCAAATTTCGGGGTGGAATAATACAGGCTAAAGCAGGCTGCTTATCACCAGAGTGGCCGTTAATGCTGTAACGGCGAAGGCGATCAATGCCAGCAATCCGTCCCGGGTGATCAGTGAAAGACCGAATACAGCCAGTGCTGCGCCTGCACCGACAGCGCTGAACGGCACCATCTCCATCAGCGGCATGACAGCGGCAATGAGAATGCAGGTCCCGGCAATGACATAGGTGGCAAAGCCCGTGCTGAAACGGGTAAGGCGGGGTTTCATGAATCCGTCGATGAACCGTGCAGGTCGCCGCAGCCAGTCCACCATTTTAGTGAGCTTGTCCGGCTTTAATGATCTGTTCAGAATCCAGTCCGGCAGCCAGAAATAGTTCTTTTGGAACAGCATCTGAACGGAAATCAGAATGACGATAGCCCCTATAATCGTCGGTATTCCCGGAATCGGGGCAATCGGAATGATGCCGGTCACAAGGAGCAGCGGGCCGAATGACCGGCGTCCCACGACATCCAGAATGTTACCCAAAGAAATTTGTTCGTTATTCCGGCCTGCAGCCTCCTCGATTTTATCCAGCAACTCATTCAGATTTTTCAGATCCCGGTCAGTACTCATGTTCGTTTCTATTCAGTCACTGTTCAACGGCCGCTATCCAACGGCTGCGGGGATCCGGAAAAAGTCAGATCGCATCCGGATGAAGGCGGACGGTTTTACGAAAGGCATTATTACCTGTGATTCAATTTAGCTGTGTTCAATGGCTGTGTTCAATGGCTGTGTTTAATGGCTGTGTTTAATGGGTGTGTTCAGTGGGTTCGATCTGTCAGGTAAACACCCGCGAACGGCGGATAATTCGATCCGGCGGCAGGACGTGGTTTGCGCTGTTAACTGTAATAATCCTTCGTTATATTTACGGCTTGAACAGATTCACCTGTTGATTTTCTGCTTGATTTTACCACCTGATTACTATTTGATTACTGCCGGGATTTGATTTTTGGGGCGCGCTGAATTGCGGTGCTGAATTTTAACTGATTTCAATTGCTGATACGTGGCTGAGAACGATGAAAACAATCCGGTGCCTGAAGGACGTGGTCAGCCAGAGCATGGACGGAAGGGATCATCCGGGGATTCCGGAATAGAGGAATACCGCCTTGTCCCGATCGGGGATGCTTATCCCTACGACGGGGATGAAAAAATCATCGATTTTGTGGGACTGAGCCGGGATCTCTGGGACCACCGGCCGATGCTGCTGAAGGTGCTTGCCCTGTTTATCGTGCTGGGATCGGTCCTCTACTTTTTTGGCGAACGGATGTTTTATACGGAAACCTCCCTCATGCCCGAAAACCGAAGTTCTTCCCAGGTGGACCGGCTGATGCAGCAGTACCAGGGTATATTGGGAATACAGGCTCCGATGGCTGAAGGGGAGGAGCTGAGTGTCACTCTCTATCCGGAAATAGTGAAGAGTCTTCCGTTCCAGATGGAGCTGATCCAGCGTGAAATACATTTTGCAGATCTGGACAGGGAGCTTACCCTGTTTGAATACCTGAACGACGTCCGCGAGCCGACGAAACTGCAGAAGGCCGGAAACTTTGTATGGGGGATGACATTCGGCCTGCCGGGAACACTGCGCGGGTTTTTCAGCTCTTCCGGCGGCGGCGGTCAGCAGGAGGGGATCGACTTCAGCCGGTACAGTGATTTCGACGTGCCGCAGGTTATTGAGCCGGACGTTCTGAGAGCTGTCAGAACGATGCAGGAGTGGACCACCGTGCGGATCGAGCCGCAGACCAATTTTATCGTTATCGGCGTTTCACTGCCGGATGCACAGGCGTCTGCGGAAGCGGTGAATATCGTCAAGGAGCTGCTGCAGCGGTTTGTGACGGAGTACCGGATAGACAAGGCGAGGCAGGATATGCAGTTTATTGAAGGGCAGTATGAGCAGGCAAAGGTCCGGTTCGAGCAGGTGCAGGATTCAATGGCTGTTTTCCGGGACCAGAATGTCCTGTTGTCGTCGGCCCGGAGCCAGGTAACGGAACAGCGCCTCCAGTCGCAGTATTCGCTGGCGTATGATATCTACAATACACTGGCCACACGCCTTGAAGAGGCCCGGATCAAGGTTCAGGAGGAGACGCCTGTTTTCCGGGTTCATGAGCCGGTAACCGTCCCCACAAGCCCCGCCACCCCGAATTTTACGTATATATTTGCGGGGGCCGTATTCCTGGGGCTGTTTTTCGGGATTGCCCTGATCTATATCCGCAGGGGAATGCTCCGTTTCCACAGCGAGTTTAAAAACAGACCCTCTGCTTTTGGCTGACGGTCTGATCGTGGCCTGATGGAGGTCTGATGGAGGTCTGATGGAGGTCTGATGGAGGCCTGATGGAGGTCTGATAGAGGTCTGATAGAGATCTGATGACGGACCGGGACATTGCATCAGACATGGTATCCTATCATTCACAGGACATTTCACATGATATTTACTATAAAAATGGCTGACCGTTGAAGTTATTCGAGAGCATATCATATTACCTGGGTGTCTACAGGAAATTCATCGGGAAACGGCTCTACATCGTCTTTCTGCTGACGGCGGCTGCGGCTGTAACGGAAGGATTCGGGATTACGCTTCTCCTGCCGCTGATCGAGGCGGCCGATGCCGGCGGCGGCACCCTTGACGGAAGCGGCCGGGCCATCCGTTTTATCTACGGGATTCTCGGGTTCCTGGGCATCAGCGGATCCGTGGTGGGCATTCTGCTTTTTATCGGGGTGGTTTTTATCGGCAAGGGGCTGCTGAAATTTGCCGAAGGGGCCTATGCCAGCTACCTGAAGGCCGCGCTGCTGCGCGAGATCAAGGGCAAGATGTTTGACGGCTACCGTGAAATGGACTACAGCTACTACAGCAGTAACAATACCGGCCATTTCATCAACATCATCAACGGGCAGATCAACAACTTTGTCCAGACGTTCCAGACGTTTACCCGTTTTCTGTCGACCATCATCGTTACGGTCTCTTATCTGTCGATCGCTTTTTTCCTGGCGTGGAATTTTGCGCTGATGGCGGTTGGTGCCGGGATTTTCCTCATTTTCCTTTTTCGCTATCTCAACCGGTACGTGCAGTATCTGTCGCGAAAAACCGCCGCTGAAGAGAGCACGCTGAACAAGTTTCTGGTGCAGACGCTGCAATCGTTCAAATACCTGACCTCCACCGGCCAGATGCAATACCTGAGCGGCAGCATCACCGGAAGCATCCGCAAACTGTCGGGATACAAGTTTCACCAGGGTGCAGCCTACGCCTTTACCCAGGCGATCCGTGAGCCGGCCTCCGTAATTTTCCTGCTGTGCGTCATCATCATCCAGGTGACCCTGTTTGAATCGTCCATTGCGCCGATATTTGTCGCCCTGCTGCTTTTTCACCGGGGGATGCAGCACATGATCGGCATCCAGGACGACTGGCAGCGGACCATGGAGAAGATAGGCTCGCTGGAGATGGTGGCCGACGAATTTGAGATCGTGGGGAAGAACCGGGAGCCCAACGGCACCCGCCGGGCCGGCCCATTGTCAACGGGAATCGAATTGAACCGTGTCTGGTATTCCTACCGGGAAGAGGACGAACCCGTCCTGAAGGATGTCAGCCTGGAAATTCCGGTCAACAGAACCATTGCCGTGGTTGGAGAGTCCGGCGCCGGCAAATCCACCCTGATCGATATGATGACCCTGCTGCTGAGGCCGACCCGGGGGGAGGTGCTGATCGACGGCATACCGGGGCCTGAGGTGGACGTGTATACATGGCGGAGCCAGGTCGGCTACGTATCGCAGGAAACGGTGGTATTCGACGATACGATTGCCAATAATATCTGCCTCTGGAAAGGCGACTACAGCCAGGATGACGAGGTGAAAGAGCGGGTGCACAGGGCGGCCGAAGCGGCCTATGCGTCCACGTTTGTCGAAAACCTGCCGGGCGGGTACGGGACAGTGGTGGGCGAGCGGGGGATACGGCTTTCCGGCGGACAGCGCCAGCGGCTGTTCATCGCACGGGAACTCTATAAAAACCCCAACCTGCTGATTCTGGACGAGGCCACCAGCGCACTCGACACCGAATCCGAACGGTATATCCAGAAAAGCATCGAATCGCTCAGGGGGACGAAGACGGTGGTTATCATTGCCCACAGGCTGTCCACCATCCGCAATGCGGACTATATCTACCTTGTTGACGACGGACAGGTTGTCGAGCAGGGATCGTTCGACGACCTGACACGAAACGGGGAGTCCCGCTTCCGGAAGATGGTGGACCTGCAGACACTGTAAGAAGAATCACCTGCAAGAATCACCCTGCAAAAAAGAAACTGTGAGCATCCTGTAAGAAGATTTTGCAAGAAGAACCCTTCCCGACGGCTGTTTTCGTGTTGAGCGGGGATGGCATTTGACTTCAGGGCCGGGAAGCATTATTTACGGCTGATAACGGACTTGTAAAAAGCTGATGAACAGGGCATGACCGGTGTGATTATCCTTAATTATTTCTCCCGTGAAGACACGCTGCGTCTTTACAGGCAGCTGTCCGGCTATCCGGATCTGAAGCTTCTGGTGGTGGACAATTCCTGTAATCCCGCCGAAGCCGCCAGTCTGAGACGGGAGATACCGGCCGCGTCCCTCCTGATTACAAAGAAGAACCTGGGCTATGCGGGGGGAAACAACCTGGGGATCCGGTACCTGACCGGAATGGCATGTCCGCCCGGCAAGACAGCGACGGCTGTTGCGGACACGGACCCTGCCAACACCACTGTCGCCGCGCCGATAGCGGATACACCCGGTGGCTCTGATGCGGACACGGACAGGGCAGGCGCCGCTGGCCCGGCAGAATCGGGATCGGGGGGGGATCCGGAGGACATCGACCTGATCGCCCTTCTGAATCCCGATATCACCCTGCATGAAAACCTGTTTCCGGCCCTGCGCAGCGCATTTGAGGCCGATCCCCGTCTGGCCGCCGCAGGCCCGCGGCTGTGCCTCCGCGGGAAGGAAGAGAGGATCTATTCTGACGGCGGTATCCTGGTCAAAGATGAGCGGGAGGGATTCCTGAAGCCGGTTCACCTGCACCGGGGACGTACTGCAGAGGAGGCGGATGCCGCTCCGGAAGCCCGCAAGCCAACAGGAATAACAACCAAACCGGATCAAAAAGCAGACAGTAACCAATACAGCCCGGCTGACAGCAGGGAAAGCAACTCAGCGGGCAGTGACGAAAATAGTCCGGCAAACAACCATAAAAACCGCTATAAAAACAGTAAAATCAGCAGGGAAATCGATTATGTCAACGGATCCTTTCTGGTGATGCGGGTGGAGGCCCTCAGGGAGGTGGGGCTGCCGGACGAGAGGTTTTTTCTCTATTTTGAAGAGGTGGACTGGTGCATGCGGGTGAAGAGAGAAGGCTGGTCCATTGCGGTGCTGAAGGACCTGGCGGCCGGGCAGAAAATCAGCGACAAAGGTGAAAATTATCTGTATTATTTTTCCCGGAGCTGGTTCCTGTTTCTGCACAAGTACGACAGGAGAAGCATCCGGCCCCTGATGATCCGACAACTGAAAAAGGTCAAATGGACTATGCAAGACAGTACGATGCCTGCCGGAAAACGACTCAGTCTGGCCTGGAGCCGGCTGAAGGGAATTGCCGCGGGGGTTGTTAACCGATGAACATCCTTCTCTCGGAGAGAATCAACAGTGCAAACCAGTACATCGAGCTGCTGGCCGACGCCTACCGGAAGCGGGGGCATACGGTGACGTTCGACGTGCAGAATGTGCTTTATTCAAATGCCCTGCCAGAGGTCCTTCACCTGCAGTGGCCGGAAGCCATGTACAAGTGGCGTCATCCGCTCGAAAAAAACCGGGAGACCCTTGAGCTGATTGAAAGCCGGCTGAACTGGTACGGACGGAACGGAGTCCCCATTGTGTATACGGTTCACAACCTGCTGCCCCACAGTCATGTAACGGATTTCGACCGGGCGGCCTACCGCGCGGTTGTCTCTGCGGCCGATGTGTTTGTGCACCACGGACCGGCATCCGAACCGCTTCTGAAAGAACGGTATCCCGACTGTAAAGAGGCCATCCACATCGTCACGCCCCACGGTCCCTACGATTATGAGGAAGCCGACGGTGCGGAGACCCGCAAACAGTACGGCCTGCCGCAAGACCGGCGTATCGTCCTCAATTTCGGCCGGCAGAGAAAAAGCAAGGGGCCTGAATTCATATCCGGGGTGTGCAGGCGTGTGGCCGGCCGGCCGGCCGGCCCGAAGCTCTGCCTGTTTACCATCGGCCCCAGCCCGACAGACTCCAACGTGCAAAAGGTCGTCCGGCGGGTGAACCGGGTGATCCAGCCCCGGTTTCCGGCTGTCTGCAGGCGGGTGGATCATTTCCGCGATGTGGACCACCGGGAAATCCCCGGAATTATGGCCGCCTCGGACCTGCTATTCCTGGGGCATACAAAGGGGCTGAACTCGGGGCTTCTGGTCCTGGCGATCAGCTACGGGAAGCCGGTTCTCTATCCCGACCTGGGCAATTTCAGGGACCAGGCGGACGGCTGGGAATGGGCGCGGCCCTACAAACCCGCCGACCCCGGATCGGCTGCCGCCGAAATGAAAACCCTTCTTGAACAGATGGACGGGAGCCGGACCGCAGGCGCGCGCTACCCGAACGGGGAGTGGCTGGCCCGGAATTCGTGGGAAAAGGGGGTGGATGCCATCGCCGAAGCGGTTGAAAGGTGGAGAAAGCACCCATGAGCATGACCCTGTATGATATTATTATCAGCTCGGCCGGCAGCGCATCGGCCCTCCAGAAACCGGACGGATCCATGCCGCCCGGTGTCAACGGCCCTTACAATGACCCGGAAACTCCCGTACGCAACACGGCCCATTGGACGATGGTCTTTCTGAAAGCCCATGACATCAGCGGCGAGCGACGTTTTCTGAAGTCCGCTGAACAGGCGCTGGGCTACCTGCACAGCACCGCCGCCCGGCCGATGGGGCATACCTTCTGGCACCGGAAAAATCCGGACAAGGATACCTGCAACGGGCTGATCGGCCAGGCCTGGACCCTGGAGGCGCTGGTCCTGGCCGGAGAGCAGACCGGCCGGGAGGAATCGCTCAGGCTTGCCGAAGAGGTCTTCCTCCTTCACCCGTTTGATGAAGAGAAGGGGCTGTGGCAGCGGGTGAATGCCGACGGCATGAGGCTGCCGTTTGATGTGACTTTCAACCACCAACTCTGGTTTGCTGCCGCCGGGGCTCTGCTGGGCAGGCATTCGGAAACGGCGGCGCGGCAGGCGGGCCGATTTATGGAGATGCTGCCCGTCCATCTGCGCCTGTACGGCGACGGCCTGATCTACCATCCGCTGCTGTTCCGGTTCGGGTGGAGGCAGACACTGAAAGACCTCCTGCGGGCGGCGTCGGAGCCGCGGGAGAGAAAAGAGAAGCTCCGCTACAAGGCGGTGGGCTACCACCTGTTCAACATGCACGCCTTCTGCATGCTGCACGAGGTGTGGCCCGGTCATTCCTTCTGGGAGCACAGGCTTTTCAAACAGGCGCTTTCCTACGCATTCAGCGACGAATTCAGCCGGCAGATCGGCCATAACACCTTCGGATACCCTTACAACCCGCCCGGCTTTGAAATGGGCTATGTTATTGACCGGTTCGGCGGCAGGTCGGATGGCGGCAGGTCGGATGGTGACAGGCCGGCTGGCGCCCGGGTGGAAGGTGGTAGTGTGGAAGGTGGTAGTGTGGACGGCAGTGCGGGTGATGGCAGTGCAGATGGCGGCAGAGCGGATGGTGGTGACAGAGTGAAAAAGGAACCGGATAAAAGCCGCTGGGTCTCCAGTCAGCTGGAACGCTGCTACAACCCGGCCACCGGGCTGATGGACAGGGGCACCCCCGACGGATCGACCCATGCGGCGCGACTGTACGAAGCGGTTCGGCTGAACAATGTCGGCGTGGAATTCCGGGAGGATGTTCCCCCCCAGCCTACTGCCACTGCCAGCTGATTCCCGCCATCATCCCCGCGTTATTAAACAGGTCCCCCCGGTCGAGGGCAAGGGTGGCCCGGAGGCTCACATGGTCGTAAGCGGGCAGCCGGTAGCCGGTTTCGACCATAAAATGCCACTGGTGCTGCGGCGGATTGAAAAAATACTCTTCAGCGTTGTTGTCCGGATCCAGGCTCCCCCAGGGTTCGCCAAGATTCAGCCCCTCGTAGGTCCCGTAGTGGCGGCTGTAGGTGGTAAAGAGCCGGTAGGAAAGGTCCGGGTGCAGCCGGCCTTCCAGGCCGATGTGGTGCGCCACGATCCGGGTACTGGTAAAAAACCGCTCGCTGTGGGTTTCGATGTCCGGGTCCACCCGGTCCAGCTGGGTCTGCGTCAGGAAAAGGGGGTTGCCCAGGGCCCGTGAATGGTACGACCACCCGGTGGAATAGTAATAGTTGTTGTAGTAATCGTCCCGGCCGTTAAACCGGTAGCCGCAGTTGGGATTGGAGTCTCCGCAAAACGCGGGGCTGTCGCCCTCCTGCGGATCGGTCAGGCCGGGTCCGGTCTGGTGTTTCGTATATAGAAATTCCCACAAAAGGCCTGTGATAACCTCACCATCGAACGGGTTGTCCACCCCGATCCCGTACAGGCCGTCACCCCGGTTTCGGTAGAGCATCCCCGACCGGTCGTTGAACATGTGCTGGTGGTACAGGTACAGGTCCGCATGGCCCACCGTCGTTTCAATACCCAGATCCCACAACCCGTTATGGGCACCGAGCACATTCACCTGATCGCCGCCGGGCGCCCGGCGGCCCCCTTCGCGGGCCGTCAATATCCTTAAAAAATCCCCGACCGACCCGGGCAGTTGCCTGCCGGTCCCGTCTTCTCCGCCCCATACGGCAAAATGAAGCAGGCCGGCATGGACTTTCAGGCCGGTATCGCCGCCGGTCCGGAGGTAGACCGATTTGTCGTGCAGCCGGGCTGACCGTATCACGCGGTCGTCCTGCAGCCATCCGTGCGAGAAATGCCCCTTGAATTCCAGCCATCCGTCCGTGAGGGGAACCGGTTCAAACCGCGGAACGGACAGGGTGACGCGCGGGACGGGGGATGCATTCCGGCTCATTCCGGTCGACCCGGAGGAGAGGGTCCCGTAGACTTGGCCGCGGGTCTGCTCCTTGCGTCCCGCTTCAATCCGGAGCATTCCGTAGCGGGCTTCCAGCCAGCCCTCGTGAAAATAGGCGGTGGAGTGACCGGCCCCCCTTATCAGGAACGCCGCCCCGGCGCCCCAGTCCAGCCGCCGGTCTTCGTCCGGGCTCCTGCGGGCATTCAGCCTGACCAGGCCGTTGGCGCTCCCCTCGTCAAAGATGCCGTGCCGGTTGTGAACCAGCCAGAAAGCCTGGTGAGGCCGGCCGGATACGGTGGAAAGCAGGGACGCCCCGTAGGATACCCGGGAAGATGGGACAGGGGAATGCGATTCCGGTGAATCGGGTACCGGTAAATAGGAGTAGGAGACGAAATCCGGCGTTCCGCCTGACAGCCGGGAACAGGATTCCGAATTCGTCTGGGCGGTTCCGTCCCGG
Source organism: Balneolaceae bacterium (assembly GCA_040905285.1). GTDB lineage: Bacteria > Bacteroidota > Rhodothermia > Balneolales > Balneolaceae > JBBDRV01. Next base: position 16,612 of record JBBDRV010000195.1, read on the forward strand.
GCCGGAAGCACGCAAAGGAGGCTGCACAGGAGGATGACAGCGGCAGAGGACCTCCGAAGAACCATTGTCCGAAGAACCATTGGAGGACGTATTGGAATGTCGGTTTTCTTTATCAGCATGAAGGTGGTAATTCCCGGATCTGAATTTTTAAAAGGACCGTCAAGTAACGTCAAGGTTGCAGGACCGTCAAGTTGTAGTATCATCAGGATTGCAGGACTGAATGTACAGGACACTATGAGTTTTCTTACAACCACTTAATATAACAGACCGCCTGAATAACAGGTACCTATATCGCAAGTATATCGGTATCAGTCAACCGGATTGTCCGGAATATCGCCCGCATGCCAGACAGGATCACCTGAAATCCAGCGGCGGATGGGTCAGCAGGGTGGGGATGTCACGGCACCGGGGATTTTCCTGAAGCTGCCGCACCACGTTTTCGTACCGTTCGTCACCGAGGGCCAGGGCGGCCGGCCGGTAGAGCTCGATATAACGGCACGTGTTGAAATCGGACAGGCTGCTGTGATCGTCCTGCCAGGTTTTTTCGCCGGTGGCATAGGGCAGGAGCCAGTCGAGGGCGGTGACGAGACGGCCGCCGTGCTCATCCCCGGCGGCGGAACTGTAGAGGGAGATATTTTGAGAATCAGTCAGGCGGCCGCTGTGGATGCGCATTTCCGCCTGGTAGATATAGGCTTTCAGGTTGAACCAGGTGTAGTCCTGGGCATTTGAGCGACTGAGTTCCCGGAGCTGTTCGCCGGACTCGCTTATCTGGGTGTCGAGCCGTTTACTGACGGGCAGGATGGTTTTGGGAGCGCTGAGCAGGTGCGTCTGTTCGGTAAACAGGGCATAGATTGTTTTCTGGGCGTCGATCCAGGTGCCCACATTGTATTCCAGGAAGGCATCGGTGCTGTAGTGGCGAATAACCCACCGCATAAAGTCGTAAAACCAGTATTTGAGTTCACGGTGTTCCCCGGGCGACCAGCCGTCACTGTCATAGACAAGGCTTGCAGCCTCGATGACGGATATGAAATCCCGGGCCTCGATGATGCCCTGGGGGCCGCCTTCGTTCTGGCCGGGGACAAACTGGGCATGACGGAAATGGGGTGTCATCCGCGTCTCTTCATCCAGAAACCAGGTACGCAGCAGCTCCCCCGCTTTGCGGCCATACTTTTGCTCGCCTGTATAGTAATAGGCCAGGGACAGATTTTCGAGTGCTTTTGCCATCAGGGAAAGCGGGTCGCGGTCGTAATTCCGGACCTCGGGATTGGCCTGGCCGTCGCGCGTTTCAAAGGCTCCGGCGGTGTTCTGCCAGACATACCTGGCGATGCTGACGTAGTCATGCGGATTTTCCGTCGGTGAGGGAGGAGTCTGGTGTGTAACCGACCAGGGACTTACATCCAGATGGCGGTCCGCATCGGTGACCAGTCGTTCAAGCAGGGATGTATAGAGGGGATGGCCCTCCTCCATCAGATCTTTGACCGCTTCCAGATTCTGTTCACTCGTTAGGTAGGGGCCGGTATTGGCATTGGACAGATCAGGCCGGGCTTCCTGGAGCAGCATACAGGAACTGAATCCGGCCGGTGCTGCAAAAAACAGCAACAGCGAAAACAGCAGCCCCTTACCCCCGAATGTAATCCCTGAATGCATAACGCAATTTTTTGTCAATGTAGTTTAAACGGCTTTGCCGGTCAAGAAGTATGGGGACGGGAAACCGGGCAGGGAGCGGGAATCACCGGGGGGCACACGCAGGGTTGCTTTTTACTCGGTTTAGGAACATTTTAACGGCTATGGGAAAAGGCATGTATGAATCGGGGGGATACCTGGAGCTGAATCCGACCTGGCACGTAGAGGATTCACCCTGGAAAGCAGCAAGGATTCTGGATATGATCAACAGGAATGATCTGAAACCGGGCACGGTCTGCGAAGTGGGGTGCGGAGCGGGGGAAATCCTGGTTCGCCTCGGTGAAAAAATGCCCGGAGAGACCGCTTTCACAGGCTATGAAATTTCCCCGCAGGCCTTTGCACTATGCAAAAAGCAGAAAAGTGACCGTGTGACCTTTCATCTGAAGGATCTGTTGAAAGAGGAGGATGCTTCGTTTGACCTGTTACTGGCGATCGACCTGTTTGAGCATGTGGAAGATTATATGGGATTCTTGAGGAAGCTGCGCAGCAGGGGAACCTATACGATTTTCCATATCCCCCTGGATCTGTCCGTGCAGATGGTCCTTCGCGGGGAGCCCCTGCTGAAGGTTCGCAGAAAAGTGGGCCACCTGCACTATTTTACCAGGGAAACCGCGCTGGCCGCCCTGAAGGATACGGGATACGAGATACTGGATTCCTTCTATACAGCGGGATCCATCGAGCTTCCCGGTCGTTCGCTGAAAGCCAGACTGGCACGGGGCCCCCGACAGGTCATGTTTGCCCTGAACCAGCACTGGACGGTACGCATATTAGGGGGATATTCACTGATGGTCCTCGCCAAATAACAATCCAAACTATGCCGGATATGCCAGAGCAGACGATTTCGGTTCTGATACCCACCCACAGCCGCCCGAAAATACTGAAGCGGACACTCGACTCCCTCGCCGAATGTGACCTTCCGTCCTGTTTCAGGGAGGTGGTCGTTGTGGAGAACGGCTCCAGAAACGGTGCGGAGGTCCTGACCGATGAGCTGCCGGGCAGGCTGAACGCCCGGTACCTGCATGTGGACTGGGCCAACAAAAGCTATGCCCTGAACAGCGCCCTTGCAACCATGGGGGACGGCCTGATTTTTTTTACGGATGATGACGTCCGTTTTGCCCCCGGTATTCTGATGGCCTATGCCTCTGCGATGGAAGATTTCAGAAGCGGGGTCTTTTTCGGCGGTCCCGTCGATGTCGACCGGCAGGCGCACCCGCCCGGCTGGATGGAGCCGCTGCTTCCCTGGTCGGTACGCGGATACAACCTGTTTACCGAGAGAATGGAAAGGGGCGGTTACCTGGGCTTCAACTGGGCCGCCTATGCATCCGATATCAGGGAAATGGGCGGCTTCGACCCCCTGTACGGACCGGGCTCCCCCATCGGCGCGAGCGGACAGGAAAGCGATATGCAGGACCGGCTGTTCGAGGCCGGATACAGCGAGGTGGACGTGATGGAGGCGGTGGTGTGGCATCATGTGCCGGAAGAGCACTGCAACGAAAAATGGCTGAGAAACCGCTTTTTCAGGTATGGTGTGTCCCGGGGGATCAGCAGCGGCGGCGGCAGAGAGGTGCTGGCCGAACTGGGGATTATGGTGAAATACAGTGTGCGATGGGCGCTCTACCTGGCCCTGCTGAACAAGACCGAAAGAAAAAAAAGCAAAATGGAGTTGATTTCCCGGACCGGATACCTCTATTCTGTCATCAACAGAAAAAGCCCTTCAGAGTCATCCACCGAGTAATGGTCGTATCGGTCATCATCCCTGTTTTAAATGGAGAAACCTTCATTTCCCGAACCCTCCGGGCACTGGACAGGCAGACCTATCCGCCGGACTCGTTCGAAGTTATCGTGGTGGACAACGGCTCCACCGACAGAACCCGTGAACGGGTGGCCGCTCACATAAAGACCCCTGAAAACAGATCTGAAAAGACTTCTGGAAAAAATAGGGCTGAAAAGACTTCTGAAAACAGCTTTGAAAAAAAATCACCGGATGGATCGGATGACCCTGTAAACGGCCCTGTGGACGGCCCGGTGGATGGCTCTGTGAACAGTCCGGTGGACGGTCCGGCTGACGGCCCGGATGTGAAGCTCATCGTGAATTCCGGCCCCCGCAACCCCTACCTGTCCCGCAACCTCGGGGCGTCGGAAGCTGCGGGAGACCTGCTGGTGTTCCTGGATGCCACCTGCACGCCGGATGTGCGCTGGCTGGAAGAGGGCGTCCGTCTGATAGAAGAGGGGGCTGACCTGGTCGGGGGGCATATCCGCTTTACCTTCAGTCCCGCATTATCTTTGGGCGAGTGGTACGATTCCCTGACGTTTGTCAATATCCGGCAGTATATCGAAGAGTCCGGAAGCACCTCCGGGGGAAACCTGTTTGTCCGGCGGGAGGTGTGGGAGGCGACAGGACCGTTCCCGGAAACCATGCGGTCGGGCGGGGACACCTACTGGACCCGGAATGCCGGCCGGAAAGGCTATCAGCTGCGGTACGGGGAGAAAGCCGCCGTCAGCTATCCTGCCAGGGGATTCAGGGCCGTCGTCCGCAAGTCCTGCCGCGTCGGCCGCGGGCACGTGCAGGCCTGGCACAGAGAGGGGAGATCGGCGCAAAGCGTGCTGGCGGAGATCATCACCACATTCTCACCGCCGTCCCTGTCGGGTCTGAAACGTCTGATCGGTGAACGGGGCACGCCGGAGATGAACCGGTACGCCCTGCAGCTCTGGTGCATCAGCTGGCTTTGCAAGGTGTCGATGGCTCTCGGCCGGGCGGGGGCATTTTTTTCCGTCTATTTTCCGGACTATATCCCGGACCGCTTTTCTTTTTATGGAAAGAGTGTGGAAAAGAAGAGTGTAGATAGTGAGGGTCCGGAAAGGAATCGTCCGGAAAGGAAGAATGTGAATAGTGAGGGTCCGGAAAGGAAGAGTACAGAAATTGAGAGTCCGGAAAGGGAGAACGCAGAAAGGAAGAGTATGGGCACATCCCCGCTCCGGTTGCAGAAAGGCACGATCGCCTTTCTCTACTACACCTATTACCCGGTGACCGGCGGGGCCTCGGTTCACGGCTATAATCTGGCCAGGGAGCTGAGCCGGCTGGGCTACCGTCTGCTCAAGATCAACGGCCACCCCGACGGGTTTACGGAAAAGCGTCACCCCGCAGAACTGTGGCGGGTGCTCAGGGAGAGCGATCTGGTCTACGTGCGGATGGACTATTTTCCAAACCTGCGCAACCTGGCCGGTCTGGCTGCCCTGCTGTCCGGGAAAAAAGTGGTGGTGGAACTCAACAGCCCGTCCGACGAGCTGCACCTGCACGGGCGCGGAAGGTTGTTTATCCGGCTGGTTGACCGGGTCGCCTCCCGGCTGCTGAAGCGGGCCGATGCGGTGATTGCTGTCAGCGAAGGGGTGAAAACCTACGGGGAGACCGCCCTGGGGCTGACAAACATTCATGTGATAGAAAATGGCGGTGAGGTATTTTCCAGTGAAGACCTGTCCCCCTCTGCGGCGGTGAAACAACGTGTGGAGGACCTTCGGAAGAAGTACAGGAAGCTGGTGGTCTGGGCGGGAACGCCCAACCAGCTGCAATCGATGGAATGGCTTCAGCAGACCATCCTCGGAACCCGGGAAAAAG
>JBBDRV010000196.1:0-3611 GCA_040905285.1 Balneolaceae bacterium
AACACCGGTGAATTGAACAGGCAGCAGTTTACACCGTTTATGCCGTTTGGCTTCGAAGGCCTGATCTCTACGGTAGGTCTTATTTTCGTATCCTATGCGGGCCTGACCCAGGTGGCGAGTGTTGCCGAGGAAATCAAGAACCCGGATCGTAATATCCCGCTGGGGATGATACTGTCCCTCATCACGGCAACCGTGATCTATGTTTTGGGTGTTTATATAATGGTTGCCCTGCTGGAGCCGGGCGTGTTGCGGGAAGATCTGACGCCGGTGGCTTCGGCAGCAAATGCGTTTATGGACTGGCTGCCTTTCGGGAGCGGTCTGCTTCTGGTGGTCATCGCGGCCATTGCAGCGTTTGCGTCAACCGGAAATGCCGGAATCATGTCTGCGGCCAGATACCCGTTTGCGATGGCCCGCGACAATCTGATCTGGAGATCCTTTACAAAGGTGAGTCGTTTCTAAACTCCGTCAAACTCGAAAGTTTTCACGACCGGGATTATGATTTTATTCATCCTTGTGCTGGATGTCGCCGATATCGCAAAGCTTGCAAGTGCCTTCATGCTGCTTATATTCGGCTTTCTGAATGTGGCTGTCATCATCATGCGTGAAAGCCGCATAGAGGAGTATGATCCCGGTTTCAGATCCCCCCTTTATCCATGGGTGCAAATCATCGGCATTATCATAACGATCTGGCTGATTGCTGAAATGGGATGGATTTCCATTCTTTTTACAGCGGGGATGGTCATCTCCTGCATCATCTATTATTACCAGTATGCAAAAGATCATGTGGTAAGACAGGGAGCGATCTATCATGTTCATGCCAGGCTGGGCGAGATGCGTTACGATGCTCTCGAGCGGGAAATGCGTGGAATCATGCGGGAGAAGGGATTGAGAAAAGAAGATCCGTATGAGCAGGCCATAGGCCATGCCATCGTACTGGATATCCAGGATGAACGGATGGATTACAGGGGGCTGATTGAAAAAGTCTCTGACGTTTTATCGGACCGGATGCCATTGAGTAAAGAGGAACTTCTGAATGTTTTCTCGGAAAACGGAACCGAGGGGGCTATTCCTATCGGAAAGGATGCCGCTTTGAAACATGCCCGTATCAGCCTTGATGTGGACTCTGAAATAGTGCTCGTCAGGTTTCAGAAAGGAATCGAGATTGAAGGGGACATGTTCGAAAGTGGAGATTCAGGCCGGCAGGCTGAAAAAAGAAAGATGGTTGCCCTGATCTTTCTGATCAGCTCCAAAAAGAAATCCGGTCAGCATTTGAGGATTCTCGCACATCTGTCAGAGATGATCGACAGTGTAGACTTTACCGACCGCTGGAAACATGCGGAAGATGAAGCGGAATTAAGGGAAATATTACTGCGGGATGAGAGGTTTATCAATATCACCATCCGGCCGAATGACATTACCGAGAGGATGATCGATAAGAAAGTGAAAGAACTCGAGTTGCCCGGGGAAAGCCTCATTACGATTATCAAGAGAAACGGGAAGATAATTTTTCCTCACGGGGACACGGTAATCAGAGAGTCTGACGAATTATCCATAATCGGTGAAAAAATTGATATCGATCAACTGAAAAAGTATATGCTAAAGGGTAAGTATGAGTAACTATCAGCTGGCTGTTAAGAAAATGGACGAGGCGAACAGCCAGGACCCCAATCGGGAAATGGTTGAAGGCAGGGAGTTGCCGAAAGAGCTGATTTATGCCCGCCGGATGACAGAATGGCTGGCGAAGCTGGACCCTGACGCATCCGAAGCTCTCCGGCTTGCGACCCGTTGTCAGCATATAGAACGCTGGGCCATTCCGCGAGAGGATTATCCAATGACCAGGCCGGGCTATCTGAAGTGGCGGAATGATCTGAAGCGATATCATGCTGAGAGGGCGGGCGAGATATTGAGAGACACCGGCTATACGGATGAACTGATCAGGAAAGTACAGGACCTGGTGATGAAAAAAGGCTTGAAGACCGACCCTGAAGCTCAGATACTGGAAGATGTGGCCTGCCTGGTATTTCTGGCTTATTATTTTGAGGAATTTTCACAAAATCACAGTGAGGAGAAACTGGTCAGGATTATAAGGAAAACCTGGCGGAAAATGTCTGAAAAAGGGCAAGCGATGGCTGTCAATCTCCATCTTTCTGATTCTGCACGCAGGCTGATGGAGAAAGCTGTGACATAACGGCTGCCGTCTACAATCGCTCCAATATCATATCCAGTGTCAGTGACTCCTCTTTACTCGCCTCCATATCCCGGAATGTGAAAGTTCCGGCCTCCAGTTCCTGGTCACCGACAATGATCGTGTATTTTGCATTTTCGCGATTTGCATCTTTCATCTGTGCCTTCATCGAACGGCCGGCGTAATCCATGGTGGCTGTCAGCCCTTTCTCCCGGATTGCCGGAAGGGTGGTTATCCCCCAGGAACGGGCGGCGTCTCCGAGCGTTACAATATAAACATCAGCCCTGTCGGGTAGAGCCAGATCGATATCCAGCTCATCACAGGCGATGAACAGACGCTCTATTCCAGCGGCAAAACCAACGGCCGGTGTCGGCGGACCGCCGATCTCTTCCACAAGGAGGTCATAACGCCCGCCACCCGCGAGGGCATCCTGTGATCCCAGATCGGGACTGATAAGTTCGAATGCCGTCCGGGTGTAATAATCCAGTCCCCGAACGAGGTGCGGGTCCGTCTCATATGGGATGCCAAGGTCATCCAGATACTCTTTCACCTTCTGAAAATGATCAGCGGACTCCTCGTTCAGGTAATCGCTGATCAGGGGAGCTTCATCGATAAACGGTCTGTCTTCCTCTTCTTTGGAATCGAGTATGCGAAGAGGGTTTTTATCCAGTCTTTTTTGTGAGAGGTCACTTAGTCTGCTGCGGTTGGGTGTGAAAAAATCAACGAGCTCGTTTTTGTATCTGTCCCGGCTTTCGGGATCACCGACGGAATTGATTTTTAACCGTGTATCGCTGATTCCGATTTTGCGATAGATATTCATCATAAAGGAAATGGTCTCCGCGTCAGCGACCGGGTCATTACTGCCCATGATTTCAATTCCGAACTGATGGAACTGCCGCTGCCGGCCTTTCTGAGGACGTTCGGCCCGGAACATCGGGCCGATATAAAACAGCTTTTGTATGCCGCCGCGCTGACCCAGGTGATTTTCTACAAAAGCCCTGGCCACGGGTGCCGTACATTCCGGCCGCAATACATAGTGATCATCTCCCCGGCTGAATGAAAAGATCTCTTTCGAAACGATATCGGTCAGCTGGCCTATCCCCCGTACGATCAGGTCAGTCTGTTCCAGAACCGGTGTGCGAATTTCCCTGAAGTTGTATTTTTTCGCCTCAGTGCGGATCAGTTCTTCCAGAACCTGCCATTTTTCAACTTCTCCGGGCAGGATATCCGTCATTCCGTGATGCGTGGTGTATTTCGCCTGCGCCATTTTGCGCCCTGTTTTTGGGTGGAAATTTATAGGTGGTATTACCGGTGGAGATATACCGGTGAAAATAGTCTGGTGGAAATAAACAGTGCAATTTTAATTTACACGGGCAAAGATACGGCGGTTTGGTAAAAATTCTTAATATTGTATTGGCAGGGGATG
>JBBDRV010000197.1:0-21654 GCA_040905285.1 Balneolaceae bacterium
CAATGTGTAAAAAGATCGCATGCGCAGCTCTGTAGAGTAAGTCCGACAGACTGCTTGGTTCGGGTGTTTTAAAATATACAGAACAACAGACATGATTTTTCCACAGGATCTAACCGGTATCGGCATAAATGAACGATAAGGCAAAATCAATTCTCAAGAGTACGTTTGGCTTTAATCAATTCCGGCCGCTTCAGGAGGAGGTGATTTCAAAGGTCCTGGACAAAAAGGACACGCTGGTCATCATGCCCACAGGTGGAGGGAAATCGCTCTGCTATCAAATACCGTCTCTGCTGTTCGAGGGACTGACGATCGTCATATCACCGCTTATCTCTCTTATGAAGGACCAGGTGGAACAGCTGCGGGCGTACGAAATTCCGGCTCTTTTTCTGAACAGTTCTCTGACGCCGGAAGAATACGACAGCAATATTTCCAGGCTCGAAAGCGGGGAGATCAAACTTCTTTACCTTGCTCCGGAAACCCTGTTGATGCCCCGAACCCGCCAACTGCTTTCCAGCCTCCGGGTAGACTGTTTTACCATAGATGAGGCGCACTGCATTTCAGAATGGGGTCATGACTTCCGGCCGGAATACCGAAAGCTGTCAGAAGTAAGAAAAGACTTCCCCCGGGCTGTCTGTCTGGCGCTTACTGCGACGGCGACCCCGCGGGTCCGGGAGGATATCTGCCGGTTTCTGGACATGTCCGGCGCGCAAACGTTTGTTGCCAGTTTTGACCGTGAAAATCTCTTCCTTAAAATAGCTGACAAGGACGATCCGCTTGAACAGATACTTGATTTCCTCTATACCCGGAAAAAACAGTCGGGTATTATATACTGTTTCTCGCGAAGGCAGGTAGATGAGCTTTATATGGACCTGAAGGATGAAGGACATTCTGTGCGGCCATACCATGCCGGCCTGTCGGAAAAGGTTCGCTCCAGGCACCAGGAGGCTTTTGCCCGGGATGATGTTGCTATAATTGTGGCGACAGTGGCTTTTGGGATGGGAATCAACAAACCGGATGTCCGGTTTGTTATCCATCACGACATGCCCCAGAATATCGAATCCTACTACCAGCAGATAGGCCGTGCCGGCCGTGACGGAATCCGGGCTGACTGCCTGCTGCTTTACAGCCATGCCGATACACAAAAAATCAACTATTTTATCAACCAGAAAGAGGGGGATGAGAAGAAAATTGCCAGTGAGCACCTGAATGCGCTCGTCGACTATCTGGAATCCGACCATTGCCGGAGAAAACCGCTGATCCGTTATTTCGGAGAGGAATATGAAAAGGACAACTGCGGGATGTGCGACAACTGTCTTCTTCTGGATACAGACAAAGAAGATCTGACGGAACAGGCACAGAAATTCATTTCATGTATTGTCCGTACCGGAGAAAATTACGGCGCCCACTACGTAACCGATGTCTTGCGTGGGTCCCGGGCAAAAAAAATCCTCGAAAGAAAACACAACGAACTTTCCACATACGATATCGGCAGTGACTGGGGCCGCGATCAGTGGATTCAGCTTTCCAGACTGCTGGTCCGGCAAGGCATTCTTAAAAAAGATCCTGCATACGGAACACTGAAGCCGGAGCACGGAGCACAGGATGTCCTAAACGGTTCTGCCAGAATAGAAGGAATTCTCGACCGGACCCGGACATCACTCGCAGGCAGTGAGGAAGCGAAGACAAGCAATGACGTTGAAAGCAGTTATGATGAAAATCTGTTTGACAGGCTTCGTGTCAGAAGAAAAGAGCTGGCTGACGAAAACGGCATACCGCCCTACATTGTTTTCCCCGACACCACGCTCATGGAAATGTCCTATTATTTTCCCCAGAGCGACGAAAGCCTGCTGCATATCTACGGTGTGGGTAAAAGCAAGCAAAAAAAATACGGCGGGGATTTCCTGAAGGTCATTCTGGACCATTGTTCTGAAACGGGCCTGGAGGAGAAGAGCAGGGATATTGAAAAGAGAAAAAAGAAAAGCTCTTCAAAACAGAAGCATCAACAGGTAGGGGAAGATTATAATGCCGGCAAATCCATCGAACACCTGGCAGAGCAGAACGGTGTGAAAATGGCAACGATCCTGAGTAACCTCAAAAAATATCTGGATGAAGGCAATGATCTCTTGCCGGAGGGAATCCTGGATGCCTCGGCTCTGTCACAGCGAAAAAGAGACGAGGTTGTTGCTGCAATGGATAAAAGCGGTCCGGACCTTCTTAAACCGATTTATGAGGCGTTGGAAAAAACGGTGGACTACAATGAATTGAGGATTATGCAGCTTTACTATATTGCAAAAAACAGATCCTGAAAGACCCGCCGAAAAACCATGTAACTGCAGATGCCGGTACCTGAAATATTTGTACCTGAAACACTGCACCAGTAACAGTCAGAGGTGATCAGGGGATTCGGTCGCCCTGCCGACAGCGTAAAATTTACCGAAAGATGGTTTCACAATTTATCGACAGCCTGGAACATAAGCCGAACGACTGTCTGTTCAGCCCCTGGTTTGACAATGATCCCGGACATGACTTTTGTCGGGACGCACCAGCCGTCCGGAGACGTCAGTTTCAATCCTATCTGGAAGAGAGGGTGGGCCGGGCAAAGTTTCTCTTTATTGCGGAAGCACTGGGGTACCAGGGCGGTCATTTCACGGGAATTGCGATGACGTCCGAGCGAATCCTGCTTGGCCATCAGGAAAAAAAATATGGCGTGTTGCCGGGGCATGTATTCAGCCGGATCCGCCCGGCAAGGACGAGCAGGGCAGATGTGAACGTGAAGGGAATGAGTGAGCCGACCGCGACCATGATGTGGGGAGCCCTGATTGAGCTGGGAATCGACCCTTACGATGTGGTTTTATGGAATGCCGTTCCCTGGCATCCCTTCAGGCCGGAAAAAGGATTGATGAGTAACCGAACCCCGACCCGGCCGGAAATGAAGGCGGGACTCCGGCTGTTGAAACCTTTTCTTGAGCTGTTTGCAGCTGCACAACCGGTTGCCGTTGGCAGAAAATGCGAGGAAACCCTTCTTCATCTGGGCATAGAGCATGTACAGGTGCGGCATCCGGCCAATGGCGGCGCCCCTGTATTCAGAAAACAGATCAGGGCATTGCTGGGCTGATCAGATCAGCATTTCCTTACGTGTAGATGTTTTTCTTATACAAAGTATCCACTCCTTTCTACAAGTACTTAACTGTATACTTCCTTTATTGAGTATGATGCGTGGCGTGACTCCGGTTGCGGCGGGCGGGACTTCCGAAAAGTCCTGTTGTTTCACAGGTCCGCAAACCGCCCGTTCTATTTTGCCGGAGTTTATTTCTTCAGGCCCGGCATCTTAATACTTTTTTCAATCTGAAGTGTATAAAGGGTACGCAGCTGACAACCGAATCTCATGAATAAAAGCAGTAAATGAAGACGACTACCAAATACATCTATACGTTCGACAAGGGAACCGCAGACGGCAATCATTCAATGAAAGAATTACTGGGAGGCAAGGGGGCAAATCTGGCTGAAATGAGTATTCTCGGGCTGCCCGTTCCCCCGGGTTTTACCATATCTACAAAAGCCTGTCAGCAGTATGACACGAACGGACTGTCATGGCCGGAAAACCTGAAGGAACAGATCGGCGAGGGGATTGAATTTCTGGAGTCGGCGATGCAAAGCGGTTTTGGCGATGCTGAAGATCCGTTGCTCATCGCCGTTCGTTCAGGGGCAGCTGCCTCCATGCCCGGCATGATGGATACCGTTTTGAATCTGGGCCTGAACGATGAAACGGTAGAGACACTGGCTGCGAAGACCGGCAACAAACGGTTTGCCTACGACTGTTATCGGCGTTTTATCGATATGTTCGGATGTGTCGTGATGAAAATCCCCCATGAAAAATTTGAGAAGACCATTGAGAAAATTAAAAGGCAGTATCGGGTTACATCGGATACGGAACTGGATGCTTCAAGTCTGCAGGAACTGGTGGTTCTGTTCAAAACGGTTTATCTGGAGGAAACGGGCCGGAATTTCCCGCAAAATCCGGATATTCAGCTTGAACTGGCTGTAAATGCTGTATTCGATTCCTGGAACAGCAAGCGGGCACAGACTTTCCGCCGGATCAACAACATTACGGGTCTCCTCGGCACAGCGGTCAACGTACAGGCGATGGTGTTCGGTAATATGGGGGACGACTGTGCGACAGGTGTCTGTTTTACACGGAATCCCGCTACAGGTGAAAAAAAGCTGTATGGTGAGTTCCTGCTGAATGCCCAGGGAGAAGACGTCGTAGCGGGAATACGGACTCCCGAGAGCATCTCCAGTCTGGAAAACAAGATGGGTGACGTGTACGGTGAACTGCTTGAAATCGGCCGGACCCTTGAAATGCACTACAGGGATATGCAGGATATCGAGTTCACAATACAGAATAACCAGCTTTTCATTCTTCAGACCCGTAACGGGAAGCGGACCGGAAAAGCAGCGGTCAGGATCGCGAAAGAAATGGTTCAGGAAGGAATTCTGTCAAAGCGGGATGCGGTGAAAAATTTGGTTGAACCGATGCACCTGAGTCAGCTTCTTCATCCGCAAATAGATCACAGTACGATTCCTGAAAGCAGAATTATCGGGACAGGGCTCCCGGCGTCACCGGGAGCCGCTGTGGGACGGGTGGCGTTCGATACCTCCGTGGCTGGAGACGTTGTGGAGAACGGTGATCCGGTTATTCTGGTCCGTGTGGAAACCAGTCCGGAGGATGTGGAGGGCATGTCTGTTGCTGAAGGAATATTGACATCCATGGGAGGCATGACCTCTCATGCGGCAGTGATTGCCCGCGGCTGGGGCAAACCCTGTGTGGCCGGTTGCAGTGATATTGACATCGACTATGAAAAGAGAACATTCACAAATGGCCGTGTCATCATCAAGGAAGGTGACTGGATATCTGTAGACGGGACCGTCGGTAAAATAATTGAAGGCCGCAACCCCGTTACGAAGCCGGAACCGGACGAGGACTACAACGCGTTTATGCTCTGGGTGGATGAATTCAAAGGGATGCAGGTGCGGGTCAATGCCGATACGGCTGAAGATGCACGGAGAGCAATGAAATTCGGGGCAGAAGGGATCGGACTCTGCCGAACGGAGCATATGTTTTTTGGTGATGACCGGATCCAGGCTGTCCGGCGTATGATTTTTTCAACCGGTGTTGAAGAAAGGACAAGGGCACTGGACTCTCTTCTGCCCTATCAGAGGCAGGATTTCATGGACATATTTGAAGCTATGGATGGATTGCCGGTAAATGTGCGGCTGCTGGATCCGCCGCTTCACGAATTTTTACCTTCTGAATCCAGTGACGTAAAACGTGTGGCGGCCGATCTCGGAATCAGTGTGGACGCTTTACAGGAAAAGATACGCTCACTCAGGGAATTTAATCCGATGCTGGGACACAGGGGCTGCCGGCTTGGTATCAGCTATCCGGAAATAACCGAAATGCAGACCCGCGCTATTCTTGAAGCTGCGGTCAGCCTGAAAAAAAGGGGGATAAAAGTTCAGCCTGAAATCATGGTGCCGCTGGTGGGCACGGCAGAAGAATTCCGCCATCAGAAAAAGATTATTGAGACAACAGCAGCGGATCTGTTCAGTACAGAGGGCATTGAGGTGGAATTTACGACAGGTACCATGATTGAAATTCCGCGTGCGGCCCTGGTCGCCGGGGAGATTGCGGAGGATGCAGGATTCTTTTCGTTTGGTACAAATGACCTGACTCAAATGACATTCGGCTACAGCCGCGATGATGCCGGTAAATTTATGGGTACGTATCTGAAGCAGGGGATACTGGAGGAAGATCCGTTTCAGGTGCTGGATACCGAAGGAGTCGGACAGCTGATAACCATGGCTGTTAAAAAAGGGAGGATGAAGCAGCCGGACCTGAAAATCGGTATTTGCGGGGAACACGGGGGAGATCCCAAAAGTGTAACTTTCTGTTACAAGCAGAATCTGGATTATGTAACCTGTTCACCTTTCAGAATACCTGTTGCACGGCTTGCTCCGGCCCACGCTCGACTCAGTGATGAAGTGAAAACCTTCAGGAGCAATTAGATCAGTTAGATCAATTAGAGCAATCAGGGCAGTCAGAACAGTTAGATCAATCAGGGCAGTCAGAGCCATGAGGGTGAGAAACCAGCCGTGCCTGTCATCAGGGTTCCTGCATTCAGCCTGTCCTTCCGTCACCGGTCCGGGTTCCGACAGAGGGGCCGCAGAAGGAATTTTGTCATAATTTATCTCACAGTATTCTCAATATTTATCTGTGGCGGGTCCGGTATGGTTTTTTGCATATTCAGAGACTGCTTCAGAGTTGTCTGGCGGCTTCCAGAGAGAACAATCCGGTAAAAAATGCCGGGGGAGAGCAATAAACATACGCAATACCTGCATGCCTGAAAAGTCAACGGTCTCATACAAGGTCGATTTTTTAAAGGAGAGTGCCGAATCTCTGGCGCAAGCCCAGTCGTGGACAAGCGGGAAAAAACCGTTTAAATCCCTGGATCCGGGATTGGAGGAAGCAAAAAAAATCCTTGTAGAGGCATACCGGGTTTTATCACTGGCAGCAAAAAACAACCAGGATATAACTCCTGCTGCGGAATGGCTTATCGATAATTTTTACATCATCCAGGAACAGATCGTCCAGATCTCCAATGATTTTCCAAAAAATTATCAGAAAAGCATTCCGAAACTTACCGCAGGCAGGAACAGGGGACTGCCCCGGGTTTATGAGCTTGCCCTGAACCTGGTCCTGTACACAGACTATCTGGTTGATGAAGAAACCCTCATTTCCTACGTCACAAGTTTTCAGGAACAGGAGGTGTTGACGCAGGGAGAAATCTGGGCCATCCCCATCATGATACGGTATGTTTTGATAGAGCAGCTGGCCCGGAAGGCGAACCGGGTGCTGGAAAGAAAGAAGATCAGGCCGCGGGTTTCCGAACTGATTGAAGATTTGATGAAACAGGATTCGAGGGAACCGGGCCAGGTATTGCGTAAGCTTACAAACTGGATGAGTCAGTCGTCAGATAGCTCGGATGAGCAGGTTCTGCTGGTTGAAATGGTGAGTATGATGCAGGCGTCGGGATTGCTGATGGACGAGGAAAAACGGTGGTTTGATTTCAGGTTCAACCAGGTGGATCTTACTCTGGAGGAAGCTCTCAGGCTTGAAGCACAGGAACAGTCCAAACTGCAGGTGAGCATTCAGAATAACATTGCGTCTCTCAGAAAGGTATCCGAAACAGACTGGGCTGATTTTGGTGAGGAATGTTCCATCATGGACCGGATGCTGCGGCTGGATCCTTCCGGGCATTATTCAGCGATGGATTTCCGTACGAGGGACAATTACAGGGCGACTATCGAGCGATTGAGCCGGCATTCCCCCCTGAGCGAGATCGAGGTGACCGAACAAATACTGCTGATGACGGAAAGCAGCCCTGAAAAAAACAGTGACCGGTCCTCTTCTGACAGGCGGTTCGGCAAACAGGACCCCCGCCGTCATGTGGGGTACTATCTGTCCGGGGAAGGGTACAACCGGCTGACAGGGGAGATTGATTATTCCATGCCGTTCACGGAGAGAATACAACGGCAGTTTGAACATAACACACTTCTTTATATCGTGACGGTCAGCATTCACACACTGGTATTGCTTGCTGTGTTATGGCTGGTAACGGATGCGCCCGACCGGGGCATCTCCATTTCGGCAGCTGTGTTGCTCATTGCCTTTTTCCCTGCCCTGGATCTGTCAGTCTCGGCTGTCAATCGTCTCTTTGCAATGATCCTTCCGCCCCGCGTTCTGCCCAAAATGGACTATAAGGATGAAATACCCGCTGACTCCCGAACGGTCGTCGTGGTACCGACTCTGCTGACGTCCCCCGAAGATGTCAGAAAGCAGCTGGAAGACCTGGAAGTGCGTTCCCTTGCCAATCCGAACAGGGAGCTTCAGTTTGGCCTCCTGACAGATTTCCCGGATGCTGATGAAAAGGAGAAAGAAATGGACAGCACCATCCTGGAAACAGGTCTTGAAATCATCAGGGAAATGAATAAGAAATATTCATCCGGGTATGGGGAAAAGTTTTTCCTGTTTCACAGGGAAAGAATCCGGAATGATGCTGAAGATGCCTGGATGGGATGGGAAAGAAAACGGGGCAAGCTGGAGGAATTTAACAAGCTTTTGATTAATCCTTCTTCAGAAACCTCCTATGACTATTTTGCCGGTAATTTTCTTCAGACTGTTACGGACCGGCCGGTTGAATTTGTCATTACGCTTGATGCCGATACCCGGTTGCCGCCGGACAGTGCCAGGGATCTTGTGAGGAGTGCAAGCCTTCCGCTGAACCGGGCTTCATATCACCGGGAGTTAAAGAGAATTGACAGGGGCTACGGCATTATCCAGCCTAAAATTTCAATCCCTCCCGATTCGTCGAGAAGAACCTGGTTCTCACGTATTTTTTCGGGAAATGTGGGGCTGGATCCCTATTCGACAGCGGTTTCGGATATCTACCAGGACCTGAAAGGAGAAGCGATCTTTACCGGCAAGGGAATCTATGATGTGAAGGCGTTTCACAAGGTGATGGAAGGCCGTTTGCCGGATGACAGGATCCTGTCTCACGACTTGCTTGAAAGCACGTATATGCGGACGGGCCTGGTTACCGACATTGAACTTTTCGATGATTTTCCCGGCACATACGCCAGCTACTGCAAACGCAACCACAGGTGGACCAGGGGCGACTGGCAAATAGCGAACTGGCTGTTTCCCAGGGTCCGCGAAAAGGACGGCAGGAAAAAAAATCCTGTTAACCTTCTGTCGAAATGGAAAATTTTCGACAATTTACGCCGCTCGTTGAACCCGTTTTTTCTGATGCTGTTTTTTATTACCGGATGGTTCTGGCTTCCGGGTTCGGCAATCCTCTGGACGGCGGCCGCCTTCGGCATTCTGGCTTTTCCGATTTATATAAGCCTCTCCAGCGATGTGGCAAACCGGCCGGCGAGGGTTAAGTGGAAACTATACATGGATAAAGTGCGGGCAAATCTGAAGATCAATTCCATTCAGGCGCTTTCGGCCCTTATCATTCTCCCGCATCAGGCGATTCTTCACTTTGATGCTGTTTTCCGCTCGCTCTGGAGGTTAACCGTTACAAAAAAAGGCCTGCTGGAATGGACCACGGCATCACATACAGAGGAAGCGGTTACCAATTCATTCCGTGCCTATCTGCGGATGAGCTGGATTTCACCGACAGCGGGGATACTGATTTTATCGGCTGCGGTGATCCTGACACCGCAGCACTGGCTGATCACCGTGCCTTTTGCATTGGTGTGGATAGCGGCGCCGGGTTATGTCTGGTTTATAAGCCAGCCGATTCGGGTTAAGAAGGATTCTTTTACCGGTCGGGAGAGGCTGAAGCTGCAAATGTACGCACGCCGCACGTGGTTTTACTTCGAAAGATTCGCCGGGGAGGAGCACTCCTGGCTCCCGCCGGACAATTATCAGGAAGACCCGCCCCTGTCCGCTGTGGCCAGGACGTCCCCGACAAACATCGGGCTGGGCCTGGTATCTGCCAAAGTAGCTTACAGAATGGGTTATATAACCTTTGGTCAGCTGCTTGAGCGGATTGAACAAACCCTTCATTCCCTTCAGATGCTGGAAACTTACGAGGGACATTTTTATAACTGGTATGATACCAGATTCGGTGAAGCTCTGAATCCCCGATACGTTTCAACTGTGGATTCGGGTAATCTCGCTGCCGGTCTGATCGTCATCAAAGAAGCCATCAGGGAAGCGGTGAGAGCACCCGGCATAAACAGATATTGCTGGAACGGGCTGCAGGATACGGCCCGGACGGTGGAAACCATTTTCAGGGATTACCGGGACCGGCAGACCGTGTCTGATGAGTTGTTTCAGAGGATCCACCGGTTTACAGGCTCCATGCTGCATAAACTGGAAACAGATTCACCGCAAACCATTCCTGAAAACCTGAAAAAACTGCGCCTGCTAAAAGAAGATGCCCTCGAACTTTGTACGACTGACCTTCTGCCGGTCCGTAATGTGACAGGCGATGAGGAGATGAAAAATATTCTTTACTGGATAGAGGCACCGCTTATACAGATTGAGGCTCTGATCAGTGAATGGAAAGGCCTGTCCGGTGCAGGCCATATTCAAACCGGCCTTCACACACTGGATGAGATACAGCGCCATGCTGCAGAGTCCGGGGCCGGTGAAGAGAGTTCTGCAGTTATCAGGCGCTGGAAAAACCAGGCGGATAATATTATTGAAATTTCAGAAAAGCTGGTCCGTGAGATGGATTTCTCCTTTCTCTATAACAAGCGCAGAGGTCTTTTCCATATCGGATACAACACGGAGAAGGCCCAGTCCGATGTGTCAACCTACGACCTGCTGGCCAGCGAAGCCCGAATTGCCTCTTATATTGCAATAGCGAAAGGCGATGTGCATTCAGAGCACTGGTTCAGGCTTAGCCGGAGATTGACGAGGCTTGGCAACAATGAGCTCCTTCTCTCCTGGGGCGGGACCATGTTTGAATATTTGATGCCCATGTTATTCATGCGCTCGTTTCCCGATACACTGTTAAGCCATACCTACGATAGCATCATTCAATGGCAAAAGGAGTATGGCGCCAAGAGGGGATATCCGTGGGGGTCGTCAGAGAGCGCCTATAATTTTCTGAACCTGGAAATGCAATACCAGTACCGCGCATTCGGCGTACCCGGCCTCGGGCTGAAACGCGGACTCGCCGAAGAATATGTTATCGCTCCCTATGCAAGCCTCCTGGCGCTGATGATAGATCAGCCTTCTTCTGTTGAAAATCTTGAAAAAATCGAGGATCTCGGCGGGCTCGGTTTGTTTGGCTTCTATGATGCCCTTGACTATACATCCGCCCGGCTCAAGAAATCCGATCCGTACAAAGTGGTTAAAACGTATATGGCACATCATCAGGGAATGTGCCTGGCGGCTCTTGACAATGTGCTGAACGGCTGGCCCGTCCACCGCTATTTCCATGCTGATCCGCAAATAAAAGCATGTGATCTGTTGCTGCAGGAGAGAATACCGAGAGGAATGCCTATCAAGGAGCCCCATCCCATTGATGTGGAACTGGAACCGGGAGAGCAGAAAAAGATTGAATATATTGTTGAGCATTCAGGTATCGGCCACCTGGATCAGTCGCCACCGAGACTCCATTTGCTGTCCAACGGGCAATACTCCCTTTTCGTCACTCATGCCGGGACCGGCTGTTCAAGGTTTGAGGAGACTGCCCTGAATGCCTGGGAGCCCGATACCACGATGGACCCGTCGGGCGTATTCTTTTATATCAAGGATAAGGAGTCGGGCAAGTTCTGGTCGGCAGGCCATCAGCCTGTAAAGCGAATGCCCGATCGTTACGATACCTGGTTTCATAACGGCAAAGTGATCACGTCGAGGGTGGACGAGTGGATCGAGACCACCACCGAAATTTGTGTTTCCTCCGAGCACCCGATGGAGCTGAGAAGACTGACACTTACCAATTATGCGGACCGGCCAAGAAAGCTTGAAGTTACAAGTTACGCTGAAATTGTGTTGAATCGTCTGGCTGACCACAATTCGCATCCCGCATTCTCAAAGCTGTTCGTCCAGACCGATTATGTCGCCGAACACCATGCCGTGCTGGCAAAACGCCGGCCCAGAAGCAGTTCAGACAGAGAACAATGGCTGATACATACGGTTACAGGCCATGATCTGGAGAATATTACCGAACCGTTGCAATTTGAAACGGAGCGAGCAAAATTCATCGGCAGGGGACGCTCTCTCAGTCAGCCTCTGGCAATGGATACGGATCAGGCACTGTCGGGCTCCCTGGGGAATGTTTCGGATCCGGTGGTCAGCCTCAGAAGAACCATTACCCTGAACCCCGGTGAAAAGGTAAAACTTGTTTTCGGCATGGGAAGAGCGGATAACCGGGAAGAAGCCGTAAGGCTGGCGGATATCAGCGACAATCCTCATGCGGCGGATCGTGAATTCGATCTGGCTTCCGTCTATAGCATGGTGGAACAGGAGCATATAGGCGTCACCGCCAAAGAGGGTCACTTTTTTCAGAAACTGGCCTCCTATCTGATCTATCCCCATGAAAAATTTCGCGCAGCCGGAAAAAAACTGATGCAGAACCGGAGGAATCAATCCGGCCTCTGGGCTTTCGGCATTTCGGGGGATTTGCCCCTGATGATATACCGGATCCGGGATGCCAACCAGCTGAAAGATGTCCGAACTCTTCTGAAAGCCCACAGCTTCTGGAAGCTGAAAGGTCTGAATACGGATCTGCTGATTCTGAATGACCATCCGCCCAGCTATGCTGATGAGCTGCAGGAATCAATTCAAAAAGCCATTGAATCGTCGATGAAAGGCAGGGCTGCAGGGGCGGGAGGGGGTGTATTTACTCTGAAAAGCGAAAAGATTACGGACGAAGATCTTACTCTCCTGCTGACTGTGGCGGCGGCTGTTTTTGAGGATAAACTGCCGGTGGTGGAAATCCGTCCCGATACAGAAGAGACATCTTCCTTTTACCTTAAAACTGCCCCGGCACCATACAGGAGAAAGAGGCTTTCCTCCGGAAGTTCTTCGGAAAGCCTGGGGAAGGCAGGTGAAAAGCTGATGTTTTTTAACGGCAACGGCGGTTTTTCGGCTGACGGCAAAGAATATCATGTCCTCGTCGGGCAGAACTCCCGGACAGGATATCATGAATTTCCACCGGCACCCTGGTCGAACATTATCGCCAACCCCGGAATGGGCTTTATTACCACTGAAAGGGGAGGGGGGTATACCTGGAGCCGGAACAGCCGGGAAAACAAGCTGACAAAATGGTCCAATGACCCCGTGCGGGATCCCTGTTCAGAGGCTTTTTTTATACGGGATGAGCACAGCCGGGAATTCTGGTCTCCTCTGCCCGCACCCTGTCCCGGTGACGGGGATTACCTGACAGCCCACGGGTTCGGCTATTCGCGATTTGAGCATACGTCGAATGACATCAGCCAGAAACTGACCCAGTTTATGGCCGGTGAGGACCCGGTTAAAATTTCGATCCTCCAGCTGAGGAATTTATCCTCCCGCACGCGTCGCCTTTCACTGTTTGCCTTTACTGACCTTGTAATGGGAGTTGAAAAGCAGCCGGCGTCCAGGTTTATCATTCCGGAGGTCTCCGGCAAACGTCATGTGCTGTATGCCAGGAATTATTACAACAATGAGTTTGCAGGGAGGGTGGCCTTTAACCGCATGGCCGTGCCCGGTGGAGACAGCGATATCTTTTTCACAACCGACCGCAGCAGTTTTATCGGCCGGAATCGCAGTTTATCCATGCCGCAGGCACTGCTTTTCCGAGAACAGCTGGAAAACCGTGTGACGTTCGGTGCCGATGTCTGTTCAGCTTTTCAGACGGTTGTCGAGATGAAGCCTGAAGAGAGTCTGAAGGTGATTATTCTTCTGGGGGAAACAGGGAGCAGGGATGAGGCGGAGAATCTGGCAAATACCTATTCAGATCCGGTGAGGGCAGAACAGGAGCTGAATGCGGTCATTAAATCCTGGAAGGAAAAGTTAACGGTAATCCAGGTGGAAACACCGTCAGAGGCGCTTGATGTCATGGTCAACGGCTGGCTTATGTATCAAAATCTGGTCAGCCGGCTGATGGCCCGTACAGCTTTCTACCAGGCGGGCGGGGCGTATGGCTTCCGGGATCAGCTGCAGGATGTGATGGCCGCACGATACGTCGACCCCGGGATCACGAGGAAGCAGATTCTTTTACATGCTTCCAGGCAGTTCAGGGAAGGCGATGTCCAGCACTGGTGGCACCCGCCAACGGGAAGGGGCATCCGTTCGAAAATTTCAGATGACCGTCTCTGGCTGCCGTATGTGACGGAGTTTTATGTGCGCTCAACGGGGGATGAGTCCATACTGGAGGAAGCCGTTCCGTATGTAGAAACCCGCCGCCTGCGTGAAGATGAACATGAAGTGTATCTTGAACCCGAGGTTCTTGATGAGAAAGGCTCGCTCTATGAACATTGCTGCCGGGCCATAGATATTTCATTGAAGATGGGAGATCACGGGCTTCCCCTGATTGGGGCGGGGGACTGGAATGACGGGATGAACCGGGTGGGTGAAGGAGGAAAGGGGGAGAGCGTTTGGCTTGGTTTCTTCCTTTATGATATCCTGGAGCGTTTTAAAACCATCTGCAAAAAAACCGGGGATGATTCACGTGCGGAAAACTACGGGAAAATTGCAGAAGATTTAAAAAAGAACCTGAATAAACACGGCTGGGACGGACAATGGTATCTGAGGGCATTTTATGATGACGGATCCCCGCTGGGTTCGGCCGGGAATGAAGAATGCCGTATAGACGTCATTTCCCAGGCCTGGTCGGTTATTTCAAAAGCCGCCCCGAAAGAACGTGGACTGGAAGCACTGCAATCCGTTGAAGAGCACCTGATTTCTGCTGAAGACGGAATTATCAGGCTGCTGACCCCCCCGTTCGACCAGACGGAAAAAGATCCGGGTTACATCAGGGGATATATTCCCGGTGTGCGCGAGAACGGCGGACAATATACTCACGGGGCTTTATGGTCTGTCAAGGCCTTCGCAGATGCCGGCATGGGTGACAAAGCCGTTCGATATCTGGAAATGATCAATCCTGTGAATCACGGCAGGACACCCGGGGAAATTTCCGTGTACAAAGTGGAACCCTATGTCGTTGCAGCGGATGTCTACGGAGAAGTGCCCATGATCGGCCAGGGTGGGTGGACGTGGTACACCGGGTCCGGCGGCTGGATGTACAGGGTGGCTCTGGAGTCGGTTCTGGGCATCGGTTTCAAAAACGGCGATCTTGTTATAGACCCTGTAATTTCACGTTCCTGGAAGCGGTATTCGGTCAGCCTCCGGACCGGTAATGAAACGACGTACAAAATAACTGTTGAAAATCCATCTGA
This sequence comes from Balneolaceae bacterium, assembly GCA_040905285.1. Classification (GTDB taxonomy): domain Bacteria; phylum Bacteroidota; class Rhodothermia; order Balneolales; family Balneolaceae; genus JBBDRV01. Next base: position 14,965 of record JBBDRV010000197.1, read on the forward strand.
ACTGGAGAAAGGGGCGCTGTCGGGAACGGTAGACCGGGAACGTGTCGAGTATGCATCGGGGTGTGCTGCAATCCCTTTGCAGGAAGATGGGCAGACTCATCTTGTCAGACTGATAATCAGGCCACCCGGACATTGATAAAATCCTTGAAATTTTAGAGGCAAAAACTCATACAGGCGGGTAGTGAAAATTTCTACGTGATATTCAATGTTCGAAGCACAGAGGCCGGAAATATTTCCTTGTATACTATTAAAAGAATTTTTTGTGTTTGGACCCCGGGTCATGCGGGACTTTGAGCATTCAATCAAAGGAGGGAAAATGGAAACCATACGTGTTTATGTTATAGATTCATCTGTTTTGGTTCGGCAAACCATGGCAAACATTATTCAGAACACGGACGGTACGGATATATCCGATTCTGTCACAGCCGATTCACCATCCGGACAGATCATCGGAAAGATCCACCGGCAGAAACCCGATGTGGTCCTGTTGGGGCTGGATAGCCCCGAATCGTCGACAGGGCAACTGTTCGTGACCATTAGAAATACATTTCCGGAGCTTCCGGTTATTATACTGACACCCCGAACTGTCGAGGGAGGGAAAGCAGCGCTTTTTGCATTAAAAAAGGGAGCAATTGAATACATTACCAAACCGGCAAAATCAAGCAACCTGCTGCTTGCGTATCGTCATCTGGAAAAAAGACTGCGGCCGGCGTTACAGCTGGTGCCGGATGTTAATCGGAAGGTATTGTCTTCCGACGGTTATAGCCGTTTGCCACAGCAAAAAAAGGCGGTTGACCCGACAGTTCAACGGATTGACAGACCTGTTGAGCTGGTGGTCATCGGTGGATGTTCCGGAGGGGTAAAGGCCCTGTACCCGATAGTCGAAAGGCTTCCCGCCGATCTCCCGGTACCGGTGGTTATAGTCCAGCATATGCCGAGGATATATACACGTGCGCTGGCTGAGGAACTGGACGAAATCACCTCGCTGAACGTGAGGGAAGCCACGTACGACAGCTTGCTGCTCCCCGGGCAGGTTTATCTTGCACCCGGCGGCTATCATGCAAGTATCAAGAACAATGCTGCGCGTAAACAGATCACTCTCCACAGAGGCCCCAAGGAGCACAGATGCAGGCCGTCCGTGGACGTGTTGCTCCGCTCTGTAACCCAGGTATATAAAAACAGGGTTCTTACGGTATTTCTTTCGGGAAGCGGCAGAGACGGTTTGCTGGGAGCAAGAAAAATATCAGCCTCCGGAGGTCAGGTGATACTCCAGAGTAAAGAGACATCCCTTATCTGGGACTTGCCCGCTGAAATAGACAAGCGCAGTATCAATGAAGGCGAGTATGACATCACTGATCTGGCAAATGAAATTGCCGGACGTGTGAAAGGCCTGGACGAGCGTGTACGTGTTGCCCCTTCCATTCCGTTGAGTCGTACTTCCAAAGGACACGGAGACTACGGTTACATGAGGGTTTAGGTTAGGGTTCAGGGGTTTTGCATCGGTTTTTCTATCCTGTGCTTTGCATCGCTGCAGCGACACTGTTGATGCTGAGGAAGAGTACGTTTTTTAACTCTTCTTTTTGTTTGGCTGTCTCAGCCCTGTCCCAGCGGTTCAACAGTTCCACCTGTATGACATTCAGTGGATACGTGAAGTGATTTCGGAAGTGGATGGAATCCTGGATAACTTTCCTGTTGTCGAGAATCTCATTCTGGTCGGTAATCCGGAGAATAACCTGCCTGGTTTTTTCATATTCATCAGCCAGGTTTTCATGAAATCCGTCGTCTTTCCTTTTTGCGTAAAGTTCGGACGTCGGAAGATGTGTTCGTGCCATTTCCCTTTGGGAATTATCAACGATCGAGCGGAAGAAGATCTTTTCTTCATACCATCTTTTGCAGATTTGCAGATTGTCGTCCCCTTTTTCAAGAAATTCTGCAAGAGCGGTTCCCACTCCATACCAGCCGGGCACATTATATCGTACCTGAGTCCATGCGAAGACCCAGGGGATGGCTCTCAGGTTCGTAAATTCCAGGGACTGGGATCCACCCCTGGATACCGGCCTGGAGGCAATCGGTAAATTACCGATATGCTCTACGGGGGTGACCGTCTTATACCAGTCCCAGAACTGCGGATGATCGATCAGCTCACGATATACAGTCATTGACTTTGCGGCAAGTCTGTCCATGGCTTCGGTAAAATGAGGATCCCGGCCTTTTGAAAAGTTGCTGCTTTCACCTGCAGCGGTGACTCTGGCAACAGCTGTCACCACCTGCTCCAGATGTCTCCGGGTGATATCGGGCAGCGAATAGCGAAAGGATATGATCTCCCCCTGTTCGGTAAAACGGATCCGTCCGTTGTTGCTGATCGGGGGAAGCCCGAGTATGGCCTTGTTGGAACGCCCGCCGCCCCGGCCGACCGTTCCGCCCCGGCCGTGGAAAAGGCGGAAATCAATGTCGTGTTTTCTGAGGACGCTCCCCAGCTCTTCCTGCGCCTTCTGGAGAGCCCAGTTGGCCATCCAGTAGCCGCCGTCCTTGTTGCTGTCTGAATAACCGAGCATGATCTCCTGAAAACGGTTGCGCGATTCCAGATGTTGCAGGTACAGCTTGTTGCCGAATATGCCTTCCATGATACCCGCACTTTTTTCAAGGTCCTCAATCGTTTCAAAAAGGGGTACCACATCGATCCTGCTGGTTACCTTGCCGCCGGCATAACTCCACAGCCCCGCCTCCTTGCTGAGGATCATTACTTCGAGCAGATCACTGACTCCGTGCGTCATGCTGATGATGTATTCACCGAACGCGTTCTCATCCAGTTCAATAATTTCATTCAACAGGTTGAAGACACTCAGAATACGGTCCGTATCTTCTGATATAGGGGCTTTTATGGGTAAAAGCGGTCTCGGATTCTTCAATTCCTTCGACAGAAGATCAACTTTCTCATCTTCGGATAGCCTGGTATAATCTGTCGTTACACCAGCCAGTTTTAAAAGCTCTTCCACAGCTTTTGCATGAAGATCACTGTGCTGCCGGATATCCAGTGCAGCCAGGTGGAACCCGAAGGTTTTTGCCCTTATCAGGAGATTATGAAATTTTCCATATTCAGCTACATCATTCAACCGGCACTTGTGCAGTGCTTCGCTGATAATTTCCAGATCATCTACAAAATCCCCTGCCCTGTAGGATTGAGCATTGGCCAGCAGGTGGCGCGGTTCTTTCTGCAGGTCATCGATCAGATTCTGCAGGCGGAGCATCATATGAGTAATCTTTCGTCGGAAGGGTTCGTTTTTATAGCGTCTGTGGTAGCGTTCTGAAACCGGCACTTCTTTTTTATCTTTCCTGAGGGACCTGAGGAGATTTTCTGGAATGCTGATCAGGTTTTTGGATACACTCAGGTATTGCCTCAATTCATCCAGCTCCTTCAAATAAAGCTCCAGCACTGTCCTGCGCTGTTCCAGAAGGGTATTCCAGGTAATTTCGCTGGTCACATTGGGATTCCCGTCACGATCACTGCCTATCCAGGAGCGATATCTCAGTATGATCGGTATGTCGGGTATCCTGTCGTAATAGGTTACAAAAGCATTCCGGATATCGTTGTACAACCTGGGTATGGTTTCCCAGATCGAATTCGTGAAATAGAACAATCCGTTTTCAACTTCATCTTCCACTGTAAGTCTTTCAGACCGTACTTCATCAGTGGAAATCAGCAGAACCAGCTCACTGAACACCTGGTGCAAAAGCATTTCCCTTTCGTCCGGTGTAAGTGACTGGTTGTCGAGCCCGGTAATCATTCCGCTCATCTGGTCCTGTTTGTTCAGTATGCTCCGTCTCCTTGCTTCAGTCGGATGGGCTGTAATGGTAGGCTGTATGTCCAGTTTTTTAAAAAGCCCTAACGCTTTCCTGTAGCTGTAACCTTTCTCTTTAAAATGCCGGACGGCATCTCTTATGCTCTCGGTCCGCGGGTTGTCAGGGCTGCTTTTCCGTGCCCGCTCTCTGTTTATCCGGATTATCTCATGCTGTTCGAGAGAATTTACAAGATGGAAAAAGATGGTATATATTCTGAGCAGGTCGATGATCTCTTTGTGAGTGAGGTCCGATACCCGTTCCTGCAACTTCCTGTTGGATGAAAGTCCATCCCTGCCACTTAAAACATCCGCTGTCATATCCGGCAGTTCAGCTGCAAGTGTAAAGAGAGAGTCCTGCTTTCTTCTCAGGATCAGCTGCTCCATTATTTCAGTCAGTGCTACAATTCGGTTTGTCAGGGGTTTGCTGATATCCGACTGGTCAGCATAGGTTTGGATGGCTTCTTTCCAGGTCATAAATAGGATTGGTTGATATTATCTTTAAGATATCACTCTGATTGTCATGCTACAGATATTTTTCTGTCTGAATAATGAAACATCAGCCCGCCTTATCAGAAGGTCTGCAGGTCTCTGAAGATAACCCGAAAATATGGCGATTTCTGAATAAAAACAGTGCCAGGAGACGAAAGAAAAAGAGAGTTAATTGTGCAGTGTATCAATCCACTCCCATTTGTCCATCCTGATGAAGGCGTGGGGCTTTCCCATCCACTGGTCTTCATATATCCGTCCGGTGATGCGGATATATCCTTCACGGTTGTTCCACAGGTCATTCCGTTGCTCGGCTGTAACATCCAGGAAGAGACGTCCGTGTTTCCCGGTGACAACAGCCAGTTGCGGAAAGTGATCCGACCCGTATAACTGAAGATAACCCTCTACGGTTTCTCTGCAGTCGGATACCTGTCCTGAATACAGCAATAAAATCGCATAAACAGCAAAAATTTTCATATGGTCCGGACTGCCTGTTCCCTCCGGAAGTCTTCTTATCCGGCGGGCGAGTTATCTGGCGGATGAAAAACCCGATGAAACAAGCTCATCATATCCGCCAACATTGTAAACCTGTTTAAATCCGGCCCTCTGCATTTTTTTCATGGCCTTGCCGCTTCGGTTGCCGGTCCTGCAATAGAGATAATAGGTCTCTTCCTTATCCAGATTATCGATTTTTTGTTCAAACTCGTCCGACAGGAAGTTCATGTGATGCCCCGCGTCCGCAAGATGACCTTCCTGATATTCTTCCGGAGTGCGGACATCGACGATCACACCCGGATCGGTTTTTAATTTCTCTTTGAAGGCTTCCGGATCCAGGTCGCCGCCACTGGAAGGAATAAATAAGCTGACAAGCATGATAACTCCGATTGTTATGATGATAATGAACAGATTGCGTTTATTCACGGGCCGCTTAATTTTTTCAGTAATTTCTTTTAAAATGGTCTTCAGACTGCTATCAAACCTCCATTCAAAACCTTTATTCATAACAAAGATAGCATATTTATCCCTGCCATTGAAAAAGAACCATTCCCCGGACGCCGGAAACACCTGTTCAGGACGGCCGTACCGAATTAACGCCGGAAACACCCTGTTCAGGACTGCCGTACCGAATTAAACAGCAATACCGGAACGTCAGTTCGGCCTGAGACCCGGACCGGTTTAAATGTTGGTCTGAAGGGGAGAATAATCTGAATCCTCCACCCCCTCTTTCTGATAGTAAGAGACAGCATCCTCGATATCAAAGAAGAAGTTTTGCCGCCCGACCGACTTGATGATCCCGGTGGTCTTCAGTTTGTCGCGGACCGGACCGATTGCACTGGTTATGAACAACGCGATCTGGCGCAGTCTGAGATCCCTGATCAGCTCTTTCATCGTATGAATACCGGTGGAATCGATATGGTTGATGGACGATGCATCAAGTATCACCAGTTTCAGGCCCGGACCCTTTTGCAGGATCATGGTTTCCAGTGTCTCCCGGAAGTTTTCTGCACTGGCAAAATAAAGCGGAGAGTCGAATCTGAATATCAGGATATCCTCGTCCACGGATGCTTCAGAATACCGTTTTACATTTCTGAAGTTCCTGGTATTCCCGAGTCGCCCCAGTTCCGCACTGTGCGGCCTGGTACTGCTGTATATGACAACTCCGAGTGAAAGAACAACCCCGACGACAATTCCCTCTTCAATGCCCACCCCGAGTGTAACCAGAAAAGTAGTCAGCAACATGGCCAGATCCTTTTTGTCGGTCCGCCAGAGATTGGCTATCTCACCGGTGTCAAAAAGGCCTGCAACCGCCACAATGATAATAGCAGCCAGTACGGCATTTGGCAGATAATGCAAAAGCGGCGTGAGAAAAAGAACGGTCAGAATAATGATCAGGGCACTGAAGACGGAAGACATTCCCGTTCTACCGCCTGCCTGCTCATTGACTGCGGACCGTGAGAATCCCCCGGTAGTCGGAAAGGCCTGGAACAGGGAACTTCCTATTTTTGCAAAACCGAGAGCGATCAGCTCCTGGTTAGAATCGATCTGATAGCCGTGCTTTTTGGCTATGGCCTTGGCTATGGCAATGGATTCGATATAGCTGACAAGCGCAATTACGACAATGAGCGGGAAGATCAGCTGCAGATCGGAAGGGTTGAATCCCGAAATATCAAATGTGGGGAGACCGCGGGGTATGTCACCTACAATGGATACGCCGTGCCTGTCCAGCCTGAAGAGTGCTGTAATCAGTATTCCGGCCACGACAACGACCAGAGCCGCCGGAAATGTACGTTTCCATTTCTGCATGACAATGATCAGGATGATTGAACCTGTACCTATAAGTGCGGTAAAAAAGTCCGTTCCACTT
>JBBDRV010000198.1:0-3575 GCA_040905285.1 Balneolaceae bacterium
CATTTGGTCCTCTCATAATTTACCCAGGAATCACCGCCTTTCTGAACGACAGATTCTGAAATTTCCTTGCCTGACATGCTGCCCCAGACAGAGGTGCTGGAGGTATGCACAAATGTCCCGACATTTTTCTCTTTTGCTGCCGTCATCATATTCTGTGCTCCTCTCACATTGACCTGTTGCTGCCGGTCATTGTTTCTGGACCACAGGTTGGTATCTCCCGCCAGATGGAAAATCACATCCGTGTTATCAGGTATTGCCTGCAGAATGGACTGGTAATCGGTAATTCCGCCCTGCTTCAGGGTAACCGGAAATCTCTTTATATAGGAAAGGTCCGAGGACGGTCTGTGTAGTGCTGTTACATTCCACTTATGTTCAGTCAGGATCTGCACAAGGTTTACACCGATAAAACCTGTTCCTCCCGTGACAAATGCATTTAGGCCCATCAGGTGCTAAAACTCGTTTAACAATTTATCAAGATGGTCGTTGACATGTGCCAGTACTGCATTTTCATCAGTCCGGTTTTCTGACGTCTTTCGCCGGGTGGCAAACAGTTCTTCAGCGATACTCAGGGCTGCCAGTACCATAATTGTGGTTTCCGGCTGTTTACTCAGTTCCTGCCTGTACAGTCTGAATTTTTCATCAACAAAACGGGCAATCTGTTGCATGTTCTCAATTTCATCTTCTGCAACTTTCAGCGGGTATTGTTTTCCCAGAATGGTTACTTTGATGGATTCCATAGTTAAGCTTCCAGATGTTGGTCTATTTTGGCGATCAATCCGTCGATCTGATGGCGAAGGGCAATCCGCTCGGAATCACCCAGTGTGGAGAAGACATCCTCAGGCCGGCTGCCCTTTTCCAGCCTGTCTTTCAGTTCCCTGTTCTCTTCAGTCAGAATCCTGTTTCTGCTTTGCAGCTGGTCAATCTTGTGACGAAGCTGCTTCATCAGGATATTGAATCGGTCGTGCTGAGGGTTTGGTGCATTCACAGGATTAATGATTTATGATCTCAATTTTGCTCCCAACTCTGCTTCAAGAACCCGAGTAATTTTCTGAACGACAGGTTCTACATCATTGATATTCAAAGTCTTATTACTATCTAAAAAAGTAAGCCTAAAAGCAATACTTTTTTTCTTAATTCCCAGATTTCCTCCTTCGTAAACATCAAAAACATCCAGGTCTTTCAGTACTTTTCCAGCCTCTTTCCGGATCAGCCGGACAAGCATTTCTGCGGAAACAGACCGGTCAACCGTATAGGCCACATCATATTCAAATGAAGGGAATCTCGATACGGCCTCATACCGTTTCCCGGAATCTGCAATCCCTGCCTGATACAACAGGGACAGATCCACTTCTGCCGCAAAAGCGGGGGTATTTATATCGTACTCACGGGATGTCTCTTCTCCTATCGGGACGAGGGTTGCCACCGTTACCTCTTTATACTGGTAATTCAGCTGGACAGGGCTGATGACACTCGTATCCAGCCGGGTTTTCACACCCATCTGTAAAAAAAAGGATTCAAGATCTGATTTCAAGTCAAACAGTTCATACGGTTCTTCGCCATGCCTCCAGTTTTCGGTTTGCCGCAGACCACAGACTCCCAGGAGAAGTTTGCTGTGTTCTTCTATACCACTGATCCACGTCCCGTTTTCACTTCTCCTGTAGGTATGACCTATTTCAAAAAAACGCAGCTGGCCGGCTTTTCTGTTCAGGTTATACTGCAGGGTTTTGAGAAAACCGGCACGCAGGGTTGTCCGGAGAGTAGTTGCTTCCTGTGAAACAGGATTCAGAGTGTGAATCTGCTGATCTGCTTCACTGAAATAACTCTCTTCTTTTAGTGAATGGAGGGAATTGGTAGATATTTCCTTGTACTTCAGCCGGGCAGCGATGGTACGTACACGCTTGTGAAAAAGTTCCCAGCTGCTCAGTGGGGCGGGGCTGTGGAAAGGAGCAGATTCCGGCCGGGGGATATTGTTATAGTCAAAGATCCTGCCAACTTCCTCGATCAAATCCACCTCTCGCTGAACATCCGGCCGGAATGTCGGCACCGTACATTGCAGCTCACCTTTTTTCCGGCTGTACGTTTGTATTTCAAGGGCATTGAGCACAGACGCAACGTACTTCTGGTCAAGACCGGTTCCCAGAAGGCTGTTTAAACGGTCTATTCTCAATGGTACGACCCGCGGTTCGGTTTTTACCGGGTGGATGTCGGAATGCCCTTCTGCGACGGTTCCCCCGGTCAGATCGGCAATTAGTTCAGCAGCCCGTTCAGCAGCTCTGAGAGCGAGGTCAGGGTCAATCCCACGTTCAAATCTGTACGAGGAGTCGGTCTGTATTCCAAGCTCCTTGGAGGATTTGCGAATGGACGTGGGACTGAAATAGGCACTTTCGATCAGTATCGTATCTGTTTTCTCTGTCACTTCGCTGTTTTTCCCTCCCATAATACCAGCGATGGCAACAGGTTTGTCACCGTCACATATGAACAGCGTCCCTGCCGGTACGGTCCTTTCTACATTGTCGAGGGTTTTAAATGTGGTATCCCTTCTGAAACTGTCTACAACAATTCGCTTATCCTCGATCAGGCTGTAGTCGAATGCATGGAGTGGCTGACCGATTTCATGGAGAATATAATTGGTCGCATCGACCACGTTATTGACCGGGCGAAGACCGATGGACTGCAGACGCTGTTTAAGCCAGACGGGAGACTCGGCAACCTGGATATTTTTTACAATTTTCCCTGCATACCTGTGGCACTGATCGGTATCCCTGATTTCAATGGCGATCATCTCATCCAGGTTTTTTTGCTTCACAGGATCAGCTTTGTACGGATTATGAAGCTTCTTTTCCAGGACGGCTGCCAGATCCCTCGCCACACCTATATGACAGGAAGCGTCCGGCCGGTTTGGAGTCAGCCCTATTTCAAATACGGTCTCTCTACGAATTTCCAGGGCTTCCCCCAGAGGGGTTCCGGCTTCTGTTTCTTTATCGAGTACCATGATGCCACTGTGATCCTCACTTATTCCCAGTTCGGCCTCGGAACAGATCATTCCCTCTGAAATTTCACCGCGCAGCTTCATTTTTCTGATCTTTGCCGCTGATCCACTGCCGGTTGCGGAAGGCAGGGCAGTCCCGACGGTGGCTACAGGGACTTTTTGTCCTTCGGACACATTATTTGCCCCGCAAATAATCTGAACCCGTCTATCGCCCAGGTTCACTGTACATATTCTGAGCTTGTCCGCAGAAGGATGGTCTTCTACCCTGAGAATTTCACCGACCACCATTCCTTCAGTCCCGGTACCCGTGGTGTCAATCTCTTCCACCTCCAGCCCGAGCAATGTCAGCTTGTCGGCGACTTCTTCCGCAGAAAGATCAGTATCGATGTATGTTTTTAACCAACTATAGGAAATCTTCATTTTAGCGGATCAGAAAATTTTATGTGCAGTTGCTTCTTTTTGCTTCCGGTCTATCCTGTGAACTGACTGAGGAAGCGTATATCATTTTCATAGAGCATGCGTATATCATCGATGCCATAACGAAGCATGGCTATGCGGTCCACGCCCATACCAAATGCAAAACCTG
>JBBDRV010000199.1:0-21379 GCA_040905285.1 Balneolaceae bacterium
CCTCATCTTTTATTTACAAAGCCCCCTTCGCCCGGCGAAGGGGGCTTTTCTTTTAAATGCGCCTTTCCAGCACATCCATCATTCCCGGATACCATTCATGGTATTGGCCGGTTTCAATTTTAAGGCGACATTCACGGATCAGCCAGTGGTAAAAGGTGAGATTGTGAAGCGTGGAGAGAATCAGCCCCAGGATTTCATTTGAGCGAAACAGATGATGGATATAAGACATGCTATAGTCACTGCAAAGTTCGCTGGGAAACTCTGCATCCAGCGGCATGTGATGGTTTTTCCATTTTGCATTGCGGATGTTTACCGTGCCGTTGCGGGTGAATATCATGCCGTTTCGCGCATTTCGGGTAGGCATGACACAGTCGAACATATCAATACCGAAGGCAATGCACTGCAGCAAATTCGCGGGGGTGCCCACCCCCATCAGATAGCGCGGCTTTTCTTTCGGGAGATAATCAGTATTGAAATCGGTGATTTCATACATTAAATGAGCAGGTTCGCCCACACTAAGTCCGCCAATGGCCAGGCCCTCGAAATCAAGTTCATTCATCTGTTCTGCCGATCTCTTTCGGAGATCCTTGTATGTGCCTCCCTGCACAATTCCAAACTGGAACTGCTTATGCCCGTAGTGTGGAGCCGTGTTACAGAACTCTTTCCTTCCGCGTTCAGCCCAGCGGTGGGTGAGATCCACAGAGTTTCTGACATAGTCATAGTCACAAGGATAGGGAGGGCACTCGTCGAGTATCATAATGATATCCGAACCCAGCTCTCGTTGAATTTGCACTACATTTTCCGGTGTGAAGAGGTGCTTTGAGCCATCAAGATGGCTTTTAAAACGGGCCCCCTCTTCTTCAAGTTCCCGATTGGCGGACAGTGAAAAAATCTGATAACCGCCGGAATCTGTCAGAATGGGTCTTTCCCAGTTCATGAACCGGTGAAGACCTCCTGCACTTTTCATAACATCCGTACCGGGCCTGAGGTACAGGTGATAGGTATTCCCCAGAATAATTTCAACATTGATGGAACCGGCCAGCTGATCCTGTTTTACTGCTTTTACAGAGGCTTGTGTTCCCACAGGCATAAAAACAGGTGTTTTTATGGATCCGTGGTCTGTTTGAAGCAGTCCCAGACGGGCTTTCGACTTTTGACTTTTTTTTATGAGTTGAAACAAGTAAATCTTTCTATTTTATTGGGGTCAGCAGATTAATGCTGTTTTAGCCCGGTGCTGTATTATGCTGTTGCGCGGAGGGCGGAGGGTTTCAAAATAAGAAGGAGTTTTCAGAGTTACACTGTTCAGTTCAATATTCTGCTGATGTCGGGGAGTGTGGCAAGCTGCTTTTTAAAATAGGTTTTATCTCCCGAAGATTAGTTGTTATATAATCGTTTGAATGAAAAATGATATTCTTATAATTATACCGACCTACAACGAGGCTCATAATATTGGTCGCTTGATTGACCATATAGCGGGGTTGCCTATCAGCTGTGATGTACTGATCGTTGATGACGGATCTCCGGATGGTACAGCAGACAAGGTCAGGCAGAAACAGGTGGACTATCCCGGCCGGATTCAACTGATTGAACGGGAATCAAAACTAGGTCTCGGCACGGCATATGTCCTCGGGTTTACGTATGCACTGGAAGAGCGGTATCTTTACATTTGTGAAATGGATGCAGATTTTTCACACAACCCGGAGGATCTGCCCAAACTGGTTGAGAGTGTGAAGTCCGGACAGGCGGATGTAGCTGTCGGTTCGCGGTATGCAAAGGGAATCAGCATTGTCAACTGGCCGCTCAACAGACTGATCCTCTCTTACGGTGCCAATATTTATGCCCGTCTGGTCACAGGTATTCCTATAAAAGACACGACAGCAGGATTCAAATGTATTCACCGAAAGGTGCTTGAAAACATTAACATAACCAACATCAGGTCGAACGGCTATGCATTTCAGATTGAAATTCATTTCAGGGCTTTCAAGGCAGGTTTCCGACTGAAGGAGGTAGCTATTATATTCAGGGAGAGACAGGAAGGGGTTTCCAAGATGTCAAAAGCTATCGTAAGAGAAGCTGTATGGCGAGTATGGATACTCCGGATACAGAGCATTTTAGGCAGATTATAAGCAGGTCCGTTTTAATAGCTGATAGCTCCAAAAGACACGGCACTTTCCCTTTCCGTTTCATCCCACCAGTGATAATCGATTTCTGTTCCCTTCAGACCGGAGAACGCTTTCAGAAATGTATAAAGAGGCGGAAATCCGCAGGTACGATACCGGTCTGAAAAATCGTGCAGAAGCCGGAACAGTTCATCGGGATTGTTATCTGTGGCTGACTGGATAAATTTCCTGTCGAATGATTCCACGTCCTTTTTCATTTCGGCAGCCGGGATTTTGTCGCCAAATTTTTTCCCCACATGCGCCAGGTCACCGCTGATCAGATAAAAGGTATTATTGTCATCCGCCGCCTTTAAAAAAGAAAAAAACCGTTCAAGCTGTTCACGGAGATAACTCTCCGGAAAATAAAAAAGGTCTTCAAAGGAATTTACCAGTATTGGAACGACAGAAAAGTCATGTTGCCAGATGTGCCGTGCAAACAACAGGTGAAGCTCAATGCTATGCTCGATTCTGTGGGCACGATCCTGTGCTGTGTAACCAATGGTTTCCCCGGCCCTCTCAAGTTCCTCCAGATAGCCGGAATCCGTTGGAATGCGGCCGTTCGGAAGTTCAAAGATCTTGCGGCTGCCGATGAAAGGAGTGTTTGCATAAAGCTCCGGATAGCATCCGGCATAATGGGACGTTCCCAGAATCACAACTCTTTCGGGGGTGAGGGTTCTTAAAACTGAAAAAGCCTTCGCATATACATCCCCGCCTGCCTTCGGATCGATGTGAGGTGCATAAAGCGCTTTTTCCGGGAATTGAACAGACTCTGAGCAGGTAAAAGGCGAGAAAAGGTCAGACAGATATTTTTCCAGTTCATCCGGATCTTCGGGATAGGAATTGCCGGCCAGGGCTGCTCCGCGCGCAGGACTCAGTTCAAAGGCTTCCTCTTTCTGCCGGGCCGTTTCCCTGTAATTGGGTGATTCAAGCAGGCAATTCTTATCCAGCAGCTGTACAAACTGTAAAAGGTCCTGCCCGTCTATCTGCCCTTCGACCATAGCGAGGATTCGCTGTATGCTGAACCTTCCGTTAAACAGGGTTAAAAAAGACTCGACATGGGGATTCAGTGCAAAATCAGATGGTATATACTCCATTATATCGTGGACATAGAGAACACGATCCCCGTTGTACTGTAAAGGTATCAGCTGTATGTCCTTCCGGACCGCGGGGACAGGATTGTCCATGGAGTTGAAGATCAGATTGTCACTCATTAATCACGAGCCTCTCCATTCTGGCCTCTCATTTTCCAGCATTCACACTTTTCACCATACCTGATGCATACCGGATGCTCGGGCGGCGCCGAAATACGGGCTTTGCACGCATTGCGTCCGTGGTGGATCAACAAGTGGGAAAGATCAGTCCAGTTTTCCCGGGGGAAAAGCCTCATCAGATCTTTTTCAATTTTACCGGTATTCTTTTTTTCCCGCGTCAGCCCGAATCGATTAGCCAGTCTTCTTACATGGGTATCCACCACAACTCCGGCGTTGATATTAAAGGCATTTCCAAGAACGACATTGGCTGTTTTTCTTGCTGCACCACGAAGCTTTAAAAGGTCGTCCATCGTATCGGGGACCTGACCGCCAAATTCCTCTGAAATGGTTTGTGAAGCCTGCTTGATGGATTTTGACTTTTGCCTGTAAAAACCCGTCGACCTGATGATCGTTTCCAGATCCTCCAGAGAAGCCTCAGCCATTGATTCAGCAGTCGGGTAGGATTTAAACAGGGAGGGGGTGACCATATTGACCCGTTTATCAGTGGTCTGTGCGCTCAGAATTGTGGCAATCAGTAGTTCGAACGGATTTTTGTGGTCGAGAGCGCAATAGGGATCCGGATAATGTTTATACAGATCATCAAGAATCGCTTTTGCACGCTTCTTCTCCTTTTCTGTTTTTATTGAGGTATTTTTTTCTTTTCCGGTCATGTCAGCTTTTTCAGACAATCCTATTGCCCTATTATGGATAAGGTATTGGGAGAGTAAATACTCCCTGAACTACATACTGGCAAAATAAAGCGCTGAGAACCCAGTCAATTCTGACGAAAACGGACCCTTTCTGCTTTATCTGTTTTCAAGTTTTTTAAGCTGGTCGATTAAACGGGCTTTGTCCGGATCCTGATACACTCCAAAGCTGAGCACCAGGAATCCCCGGCTTTTATCGGGGAGCTCGAGGACATAAACAGTGGCTTCATCACCAGGATCCGTGCCTTTGTCAAACCGGAACGTCTGGAGAATCGTTGTCCCTTCAAGATCGTCCGGCAACTCTCCGGACTGCATGTCCTCCCCTGTTTTCTTGTCTTTTAACAGATTACGAAACCCTTGTTCTTTCAGGTCTTCCACTGCATGAGCAAGATCTGTATACATAATTTTACGGTTAAATTCCGGTTTATAATCCTGAAACAAAGGACTGAATGAAATCATTTTCAGATTTACCCGGCTTTCCGGAGCATGTACCACATTACTCCAGCTCCTTTATGGCCACAGCAAGATCCTGCAGCGACTGCTTGGCATCGCCAAAAAACATCTGGTTGTCGTCGGCATAGAATAATTCATTGTCGATCCCCGCAAAGCCCGGACTCAAACTGCGCTTGAAGACGATGGACCTTCGGGCCTGCTCGACATCGAGGATCGGCATGCCATAGATCGGACTTCCCGGGCTGGTTTTGGCAGCAGGGTTCACCACATCATTGGCTCCGATCACCAGTACAACGTCTGTCGATTTGAACTCCGGATTGATCTGATCCATGTCATAAAGCTGGTCATAGGGTACATCCGCTTCAGCCAGTAGTACATTCATATGACCCGGCATCCGCCCGGCAACCGGATGTATGCCGTATTTGACGGTGACTCCTTTTTTTTCAAGCATACCGGCAACTTCTTTGAGAATATGCTGTGCCTGGGCGACGGCAAGACCGTATCCGGGTACGATCACCACTTTATCAGCGTATGAACATTGTATGGCGACATCATCGGCGGTTGTCTTGTTCACACTTTTGCCCCCGGTTTCCTCTGCGGCCCTGGCTTCTCCACCACCACCGAATGCACCGAAAAGTACATTCCCGAGTGTCCGGTTCATGGCTTTGCACATAATATTGGTCAGGATGAGTCCTGCAGCACCCACCAAAGCGCCGCTGATTATAAGCAGGTTATTGCTGATTACAAATCCGGCCATCGATGCTGCCAAACCGGAATAGGAGTTAAGAAGTGAAATTACCACCGGCATATCGGCACCACCAATGGGAAGGACAGTGAATACTCCCAAAAGCAGCGACAGCCCGAAGATGGACCAGAAAATGGTCAAATTTGACGGATCGGTCACGAACCAGCCAACCAGAATGAGGATAACCCCTGTCAGCAGCAGATTGAAGTAGTTTTGGCCCGGAAAAGTTACAGGCCTGCCGCTGATGAAACCCTGCAATTTTCCAAAAGCGATAAAACTGCCGGTGAACGTCAGTGAACCTATCATTATGCCGAGTCCTGCCGTTGCCAGGTCCTGGCCGGCCCACAGGGAGATATCTGCACGTGAGAACTCTCCCCAGGCAACCAGCGCCGATGCGCCCCCTCCGAATCCGTTAAAGATCGCAACCATCTCCGGCATGGCGGTCATCGCTACCGACCGGGCCGCAAAGAATCCCAGAATGCCGCCGACGGCCATTCCGGCGATAATGAATTCAAACGTCAGGATCTCCTGATCGAACAGGGTCACTGCGACTCCAAGCAACATGCCCATGGCGGCCATCTGGTTTCCCGAGCGGGCTGTGGCGGGGGAACTCAGTTTTTTAATGCCGAAGATGAACAGAGACATGGCCAGCAGATAAAACAGCTGAATGAATGTCGGCACGTGGGGCAGAAATGCGTCAGATAAAAACTGGCTCATTGGTTACCCTCCTTTTTTTTGAACATCTCCAGCATGCGGTCGGTTACCAGAAACCCTCCAACCACATTGATGGTGGCAAATATGATTGCTGCCAGACCAATCCATTGTGCGTAGCCTGTATCCACGCTGCCTGCTACGACTACAGCACCAATTACAGTAATGCCGGAGATGGCATTGGCACCGGACATCAACGGAGTGTGAAGAGTGGGGGGGACTTTGGAGATCAGCTCAAAGCCTACAAAAGAGGCCAGAACAAAAATAAATAAATTGAATATCAGGCTTTCCATGTGGGAATCACGTATTTAAATATTATCAATTATTATCTGAAAGGGTGAGTGGCGGTGAACAACAGTATCCAGTCAGCTGTCAGTGAGTGATACCGGTCAAAGACCGGTCATGCTATAGTATCCATTCCAAAGATCGGATAAATGCCAGGTTGTGTATCATCCCCCTCATCAATCAGGGTGCTGTCAGCAGGGGGGAGATAACATCCCCCTCATGGGTGATGGTTGTTTGCTTCACGATCTCATCCTCGAAATCGAACACCAGCTGATTATCCCTGATGAGCAAAGAGAGCAAAGAGAGCATATTCTTTGCATAGAGCTGGCTGGCATGGTACGCCAGTGTACTCGGCAGATTCAGCGGACCGCACACTTTCACACCATTGTATACGATGGTTTTACCGGCCTCGGTAACTTCGCAGTTGCCTCCCTGCTCTGCGGCAATGTCAACCACCACTGAACCCGGCTTCATCTCATTAACCATCTCCTTACTGACAAGCACAGGGGCCTTTTTCCCCGGAATCAGAGCCGTGGTTATGACGATATCCGATTTCTTTACATGGTCAGCCATTACCTCTTTCTGCTTCTGCTGATTTTTTTCCGAGATTTCCCGGGCGTAGCCACCCGTGGTTTCTGTTTCTTCTTCTTCGAGCGGCACTTCTACAAATTTGGCACCGAGACTTTCGACCTGTTCCTTTACTGCAGGGCGTATGTCGTATGATTCAACAACAGCTCCCAGCCGTTTGGCTGTTGCGATTGCCTGAAGTCCTGCCACCCCCGCTCCCATGACAAGTACTTTTGCCGGAGGAATGGTGCCCGCTGCCGTCATCATCATCGGTAAATAGCGGTTAAGTTCACCGGCCCCGATCAAAGCGGACCTGTATCCTGCTATATTACTCATCGACGACAGGGCATCCATGCTCTGAGCCCGGCTGATCCGGGGAACCGCATCCAGTGCCAGTGCTGTAATTTTCTGTTTTTCCAGCAGGTCCACCAGATCCGGATGCTGCAATGCCCACAAAAAGCAGATCAGGACAGAGCCCTGCTTCATTTTTATCAGATCCTTTTCCGGCGGAGTATTGACAGCCATCAGGAGATCACATTCACCAAACAGTTTATCTCTGTCTGCGGTTATCCCGGCTCCTTCTGCCCGGTAGGCGTCATCTGTATAACTGGATGCCGTTCCCGCACCAGATTCAATCAGGATTTCAATGTCCTGTTTTACCAGTTTTCCCGCAGACTCGGGTGTCAGAGCCACCCTCTTTTCCAGGTCAGCAGTTTCTTTGCAAATACTGAATATCAAGTTAAAACCTCTATGTGTTATGTTTGTAAGAACTTAGCGAAAATGAGGATAATTTATAAGTGATTTTTGAATGGGTTTACATATAAAAGCGGTTCCTTTGCGAAACAAAGTATAAAAAGAGTACTTCGGCGCGGCATATTCACCATCCGCAGTATGTTTCCGCGCTCTTCATCCAGAGATCCCGAATACAATCATCACCTGGCAACCGTTATCAATTATTAACAGACTTATCAGGGTTTCTTTTTCAGGGACGGCTTTTTTCCCTGTACAAGGTGCGAGTACTTCCCGGCAAGATTTTTTAAAGGGTTGCACGAAAAAACAGCAAGCAGAAAGTACCTGGAAACGCGGACTGTTTCAGGCTGCAAAAAGGCACCGTATCACAGCCGGTCCGGTAACTCACAGGTACAAATGCAGAACAGAACCGGGATTGAAATTTTGACAGTTAAGATGGACAGAATTTTGTAGTTTTGGAGCCGGTAAAAAATTTAAAAACTGCAGCAGAAACATGAAAGATATTGAAGGGAAAACACTTGACGTCATTATCATCGGCAGCGGGCCTGCCGGACTTACAGCGGCCCTTTATGCCGCACGGGCGGATCTGGCCCCTGTCGTATTTGAAGGACCCGAACCCGGCGGTCAACTTGTACAAACGACCGATGTGGAAAATTATCCCGGTTACCCGGAAGGGGTGCTGGGGCCGAAAATGATGGAGGATTTTCGTAAGCAGGCGCAGCGGTTCGGTGCAGATTGCCGTTATGGATATGTGACTAACATTGAATTTGGCAATCGTCCCTACAAGCTGACGATCGATGAAGAGACGGAAGTTTATGCCAATGCTGTAATCATCTCCACAGGGGCAGAAGCCAGGTGGCTTCATCTTGAGAGCGAGCAGCGGTTGCGGGGAAAGGGGGTAAGTGCCTGTGCCACGTGTGATGGGGCATTTTTCCGTAATGAACATGTCGTTGTCGTCGGCGGCGGGGATACTGCCATGGAAGAAGCTGATTTTCTGACCAAGTTTGCCCGGAAAGTGACGGTTGTTCATCGCCGGAACAAGCTTCGTGCAAGCAAGGTGATGCAGCAGCGGGCATTCAGTAATGAAAAAATAGATTTTATGTGGGATTCCACGCTCGTGGAAGTCCTGGGGGACAACCTGGTAAAGGGGGTTCAGGTAAGAAACAGCCACAGCAATGAATTGATTACCCTTGAGGATGTGACCGGGGTTTTCGTGGCAATCGGGCACAAACCGAACACCGATCTTTTCAAGGGAGTCCTGTCCATGGATGACGTAGGCTACATTCAGACAAAAGGGCAGTCGACAGTTACTGATTTGCCCGGAATTTTTGCCAGCGGAGATGCCATGGATCCTTCATACCGGCAAGCTGTTACTGCTGCGGGTACCGGGTGCCGGGCGGCAATCGACGCGGAGAGGTTCCTGATGGATCAGAAGAAATCGACTTGAAACAGACGCTGTGGGGTGCGGCATCACTCACCCGATATACACTCACCCGCGGGTGATACCCGTTCCGTTCTGCTGACAGAAAATGGTTCCCTGCAAGGAGTCAAACGCAGTCCGACCATTCTGTAAAGGCTGCTACACCAAAAGCGGTCTCAAAGTGGCAGAACCGGAGAATTAAGATCATGTTATCACGAGTCTATTGCGCCTCCACGATCGGAGTTCATGCCCGTCTGATCGAGGTTGAGATAAATATGAGTGCGGGGCTTCCGAGGTACTTTCTCGTCGGATTGCCGGATCGGGCGGTCAGTGAGTCAAGAGACCGCATAGAAGCTGCTCTTAAAAATGCAGGGGCAAGCTTTCCCCGGGGACGCATCACCGTAAACCTGGCTCCCGCCAATGTACCGAAGGAGGGCAGTTCATTTGATCTTCCTATTGCCTTGACCCTCCTGGCTGTTTCGGGGCAGGCCCCTTCCGGGAAGCTGAATCAGACTCTTGCGGTAGGCGAGCTAGCCCTGAACGGCAAGCTGAGGCCGGTCAAGGGGGTCCTGCCGATAGCGGAGGAGGCAAGGAACTCCGGTTTGAAATACCTGGTGGTACCTTCCTCCAACGGCGCTGAAGCTGCAATGGTAGAAGGGATCGATGTGCTGGCTTTCGACAATATCAGAGATGTCATGCAGTGGCTGAAATGCAGCAATTCTGCGGATCGGGTGAGGATTAACAGGGATAACCTGTTAAAAAAAAACAGGCCGGCCGGTTTGCCTGATTTCGGGGATGTAAGGGGGCAGGAGAGTGTCAAGCGGGCTCTGGAGGTTGCTGCAGCGGGAGGGCACAATCTGGTCATGGTCGGCCCGCCGGGGTCCGGAAAAACCATGATGGCGCGGCGCATACCGACGATCCTGCCGCCTCTGACCCTTGATGAGGCGCTTGAGACAACTAAAATCCATTCGGTTGCAGGGATTCTGCCCGCAGGACAGGCCCTGGTTCGCGAACGGCCTTTCAGATCACCCCATCATACGGTTTCAGATGTTGCGCTTGTCGGAGGCGGAAGCATACCCGGTCCCGGAGAGATTTCCATGGCTCATAACGGGGTGCTTTTCCTGGACGAACTTCCTGAATTCAGGCGAACTGCCCTTGAAGTGATGAGGCAGCCGCTTGAAGATGGATTTGTCCATATATCCAGGGCCAGAATAAGCGTCACCTACCCGGGAAGAATCATGCTGGTTGCCTCGATGAATCCGTCTCCGTCAGGAGACTGGTACGATGAAGCAGATCCGGGAGGCGACAGCCCGCGGCAGATGCAACGGTATATGGGTAGAATCAGCGGTCCCCTGACAGACCGCATCGATCTGCACGTAGACGTTGAAAAAGTAGGCTATGAAGAACTGTCCGCCAAAGCAAAAGGGGAGAGTTCTGCACAGATCCTTGAACGGGTGCTGCAGTCAAAACAAATTCAGAACCGGCGTTTTAACGGCAAGAGTGGCATATATGGCAATGCGCAGATGAATACGAAGACGACGAGACAGCTATGTCCGCTGGATGGGACAAGCGGCCGGTTGATGAGGAAAGCGATGAAATCCCTCAGGCTGTCTGCAAGAGCCTATACCAGAATTCTAAAGGTATCCAGGACAATTGCAGATCTGGATTCATCAGAAAGGATAAGGGCGAATCATATAGCGGAAGCCATTCAGTACCGGTCACTGGACAGGGAAGGCTGGCTCGGATAGCCCCGCTGCATGCCCGCCGGCCTGTATTTCACCATTTCCGGAAACCTGACTGTGAAATCGGCGTATAAAAAAGGAAAAGAGATACCGATTATGGAGAAAGCCCAAAATACGACCGGCCGCAATAATAAAAGAGTTCACCGCGGAGATTTGTTCTTCACGCTCCCGTTTCTGTTATTTATTCTTTATCTGGTGTTTTTCTGGTAGGGCAATGAATCCTATTCGGTCGATAATCCAGTCCGGAGTCAATTTGACAGCCCATGCCGCAATCCGCCAGCGTTTAGTGACATATGCATAATTCCTGCGCTTTTCAATGGCAGTCAGAATCTGGCGGGCGGCTTTATCGGCGGGAGCTATCCAGAACATTCTTCTCTGTGCTCCCCCGGTCATTTCACTCTCCACGAATCCCGGTCTGATATCCGTGACAACAATATCAGAGTCGGTATGTTTTGCTTTTTGTCTGTATCCCTGCATATAGGTTGATATGAAAGCTTTTGATGCATTATACGCGGCTGACTGGCCATAACCCAGCAGGGAGGCAACCGACGAGATGCCGACAATGTGGCCGTGCTTTCTTCCTTTGAAATATTCATACGCCGTATTGGCAAGCTGTACAAAGCCAGACACATTTACATCAATTACATGTTGCTCTGCATCCAGTGAGTCTCTGTCCTGCAGATTGGAAACACCCGCATTTAATACCACAATATCCATTCCCCCCATCTCTTCGGCCAGGCCGGCCAGTCCTGTTTTAGCATCTTCAAAGTCAGTGAGATCCATCTGTCGAATATGCAGGCGTTCCCCCAGCTCCCCTTTCAGGGCTTCGAGCCGCCGAATCCGCCTGCCGGTGGCTCCCACAGTATAGCCTTGCGCTATGCAGAGCCGGGCCAGGGCTTCACCGATACCGGAAGTGGCTCCGGTAATGAGTATTGTTCTCGAAGGCATTGTTCAGAGACGTTCTAAAATTAACTGAAGACATAAACTGAGGATGTTAAACGGAAGACTGCCAAATATCCCTGGCGTAATATCCCTGGCGGATGATCAAGTTGCAAGCTCTTATCTCCTGAATGATCCGGAGAAACGACAATCCTGTCGTGATTTTGCTCATCATTAACCTTATCCTTCTGGCCATAGGTACATTTATGGACATGACACCGGCTGTGTTGATCTTCACTCCCATATTTCTGCCGGTTGCCGTTGACCTCGGGGAACCAAGTCCGTATTTACCGCGTCCTTTCAGTTATTAAATAAAAAAAACATGTATTCAGATCAGAACAAACACATATCTGCAGAAGAAAAGCAGCTGGCCCGGCAGATTGCAGATGAACTGGGCGCTGCAACCATCTATGAAAACTCATTCCACCGCAGGGACGAGACCCTGTTTTTCATGCTGAAACGTGATCTCGTAAAGTTGCTGGTCATTGTAACGGGGCGGGAACAAATGGCAGGACTGGGTTTCCGGGGTCAGGCGGAGACAGCAGGCGGAGCTGAATTTTTTACCTGCGCGCTTGCACATGAAAATGCAGAGGCATTGCGTACCTGTTTCCCTTTCACGAATCCGGTACTGATCGGAAAGAAGAATTCCTATGGTTACGGGGACCGTCTGGGAAACGCCGGCCCGGCCCATCTCAGGTCGGTAAAAGGAACGGGTTTCAAACCGGTACTGGCCCAGCAATCGATCCGTGAACTTGAGCGGACCGGCCGCAAACCTGAAGACGTCATGGATGCTGCTAGCTGGGCCGTTTTCCAGGAAGGATATTCTGATGGATTTGGCGCGGATGCAGACCATCTGAAGACCACCGCCGATATCGACAGGATGGTGGATGCGGGCTTTACCATGTTTACAATCGATCCGAGCGAGTACGTGTTCGACGGATCCGCCGGACTGGAAGCGGACATTCTTGAAAACCTGTTTCAGGACCTGCCATGGACTGAACTTGAGGACAAGCCGCAATCCCTGCTCAGTCGATATGTGAAGCAGACCATCAGCCTTGACGGCCGGCGACTCAGCCCGGAGCCGAGAGATGTGCAGGAGGCCATGGTGAAATACGGACGTGTGCTTTCCCATACCAGCATGATGGTCCGTCACCTGGCGGAGAACCATTCCGGGCATCCTGCAGAAATAGAACTTTCCGTCGATGAGACGGAACAGCCGACCACCCCGTTTGAACATTTTCTGATTGCATCAGAACTCAGCCGGCTTGATATCAGCCTGGTCAGCCTGGCCCCCAGGTTTTGCGGGGATTTTGAAAAAGGTGTCGATTTCAGAGGAGATCTTGACCAGTTTCGTGATGAATACAAAATGCATCTTGCCATTGCCGGGGAATTCGGGGGCTACAAGCTGAGCATCCACTCCGGAAGTGACAAGTTTTCTGTCTATGAAGTAATCGGTTCCCTGGATGAAGGAGCGGTGCATGTTAAAACGGCCGGCACCAGTTACCTGGAAGCGTTGCGCACGCTTGCCCGTGCTGACCCGCAGCTGTTTCGGGACATACTCACGTTTTCCATGTCCAGATTTGAAGAGGACAGAAATACCTACCATATTTCCGCACGGCTGTCGGACCTTCCCGATGTATCGGCCCTGGGGGAGAATCAGCTGATCGGGTTACTCGATAATGATGAGGCCAGACAAGTGCTGCATGTAGCCTACGGATCCGTGCTTTCAGGAGGTTATCCGGAAGCAGAAGGGTTCAGGAGCCGACTGATGGAGGTATTGTCGACAAACGAAATGCTCTACGAGGAGAATCTGGTCCGTCATTTTGAGAAGCATCTGCGGCCATTCAGGAAATTGAAACCTTAAACCATACACATTGACCTATGAGTTATCTGAACAAACTTTTTTCACTTGAAGGAAAGACGGCCGTTATTGTCGGCGGAAGCGGAGTGCTGGGTGGTGAAATGACCCAGGCACTTGCGCAGGCCGGGGCCAAAACTGCTATTTTTTACAGCGGGAACCGGGAAGGGGCTGATGAGCGTGCGGAAAAAGTAAAAAAAGCGGGAGGCGAGGCTATTGTCTGCCAAGCGGATGCACGGAAGGAGAAGTCGCTTAAACGGGCTTTTGGCGAAGTTACTGAAAAATGGGGAGGTGTTGACATACTGGTCAATGCACCGGGCATCAACTCTGTCACACCCATAATGGAGATAACGGAAGAGGAGTGGAATAACATTCTGGATGTAAATCTGAAAGGGGCTTTTCTCGCCAGCAGAATAGCTGCCGACCAGATGATCAGGGACGGGAGGGAAGGCAGCATTATCAATATTTCCTCGGCGTCGTCGGAAATTCCGTTGTCCAAAGTGTTTACCTACAGCATTTCCAAGTCCGGAATGAACAACATGACCCGCTTTATGGCGAGGGAATGGGCCCCGCACAACATACGTGTCAATGCCATTCTTCCCGGTTTTTTCCCGGCAGAACAAAACCGGAAAATCCTTACAAAAGAGCGACAGGAATCAATTTTTAATCACACGCCGATGAGACGGTACGGAGACGCAGAGGAGCTTTCCGGTGTCGTAGTCTGGCTCGCCTCTCCGACAGCAGCCTCTTTTGTGACGGGTGCCCTGATTCCTGTTGACGGCGGATTTACTGCAACGACCATTTGAACTGCCGAAACGATCAACAACAGTTAAAAAAATGGTGGCAGCTGCAGTTTGACGGTCCCGGAGCAAACCAGCCGGGCATTCAATCCGGATCCTAAAAGGACTATTATGAAAATACAGGCATTTACAACAGTCCCTGGTCTCTTTCTTTTGTTTCTGTTTGCCGGTTGTGACGGTGACGGGAGGGAGACGGCAGGCCGGGAAACCGGAGAAACAGGAGCCAGAGTGGTGGATAACTCGATTCATGTCATGTCCGGCGATGAAGGAACCATCCCCGTTGCTGTGGAATGGAATGAAGACATGCCGGCCTGTCTGGAGTCAAACGGATCCCTGATTCCTGTCCAGGCAGAGCAGCTGGAAAACGGTCGAACCCTGCTCTGGATGCTGGCGGAAACATCTCCGGTCGAAGAGCGTGTCTATGACCCTGTTTCAGAAGGGATCTGTACGGGCGGGAGCTGGCGGTGGGAAACAGCCGGCGGGAACCGTATGCAGCTTCTGTCGGACGGCATTCCCGTCATTGAATATGTATATCCCGTATATAACTCTGATAATGTCGAAGAGACAAAAAAACCTTATCACCACGTATTTTCACCGGATGGCGCAAGACACATCACCAAAGGCGTCGGCGGGAGGTATTCTCATCATCGCGGCATATTTTTCGGATATAACAGAGTCCGCTTTAACGACCGGGAACTGGATATATGGCATGCGGAGGACGGGGAACGTCCTGAACATGCGAGTATAAACCATGAGTGGACAGGACCGGTTTTCGGAGGACAGGAGGTAATCATACTCTGGAAGGACCGGGTAGGGGACCCTTTTGCTGAAGAGGTGCGGCGATTGAGGGTATTCCGTCGTTCAGACAGTGCGACAATGATTGATATCAGGACCGTCCTTACCTCCCTGGCCGGGACAGTGGAACTGGACGGGGATCTTCAGCATGCAGGCGTCCAGTTCAGGGCAGCCCAGTATGTCAGCGATAATATGGAGCAGTCACAGTTTCTAAGGCCTGAAGGTTGGGAAGAGTACCCGGTTGATGAAGAGATGGGTGATCCTGAACAGTATACAGACCTTCCCTGGAATGCTTTTCGTTTCTTCGTAGACGGTGAACCGTATACTGTCGGATACTTCAGCCATCCCGACAATCCACAGGGTGCTGAAATGTCGGAAAGGCTGTACGGCAGGTTCGGCGAATTTGTTCCGGCGGTCATCGATGAAGAAAACCCGCTCGTCCTGCGATACCGATTATATATAACCGGCGGCCATGAAACTGACCGTGAAGAAATGGAACGGGAATACGCCATTTACCGGGCAACCCCCTGAAATCGCTGACACCTGTCGGAACACGGGCCGTGCCGGTGTTGATATTATCTATTTTATGAATACAATTAACTTTTTTACAGTGACAATTCTGATGGCGGGGATGGCTGCTCTGACCGTTTCTTGCGATACGGCTTCCGACGACGAACCATTTACCGGCGCAGCGAATGAAATTCGTTTGATGACGCTCAATCCCGGCCACTTTCATGCGGCATTGGTACAGAAAAACATGCTGGAGGTGGTTCACCCGACAGTGTATATCTATGCTCCGGGGGGTGCCGACCTGGATTTACATATGGAGAGGATTAAGGCCTTTAACAGCCGAAGCGAGAATCCGACCAGCTGGGAAAGTGAAATCTATACCGGGCCGGACTACCTGGACCGGATGCTTGAAGAGCAGCCGGGAAATGTAATGGTCACAGCCGGCAACAACCGCCTTAAGACCGAATACATCAAACAAGCTGTCGACAACGGCATCCATGTCCTCTCGGACAAGCCTATGGCCGTAGACAGTGAAGGATGGAATCTTCTTACAGAGGCTTTTGACATCGCAGAGGAGAGAGATGTGCTGTTGTACGATATTATGACTGAACGGTATGAAATCACCTCGATGCTGCAGAGGGAACTGGCGAAAAGGGAAAATCTTTTCGGCAGGCTCAGCACAGGCAGTCCGGACGAACCGGCCATCGTCAAGGAAAGTGTCCACCATCTGTTCAAAACAGTTTCCGGACAAACTCTCCGCCGCCCCCCCTGGTACTTTGACGTGGACCAGCAGGGTGAAGGAATAGTGGATGTAACCACTCATCTGGTGGATTTGTCCATGTGGGCGGCATTTCCCGATGAAATAATTGATCACCGCGAGGATGTCCGGATGCTGGAAGCCGATCGCTGGCCGACAGTGTTAACAAAAGAGCAGTTTTCCCGAATTACAGGCATGGATAGCTTTCCGGATTATTTACAGGACCGGCTCGTGGACGGGGAGCTGCACTATTACAGCAACGGTGAAATGACATACACACTTAAAGGCCACCATGCCCGCGTATCGGTTCAGTGGAACTATGAGGCTCCGCCGGGAAGCGGCGACACACATTTTTCTGTTTTAAAAGGTTCCCGGGTCGACCTGGTGATCCGCCAGGGTCCTGAACAGGATTTCAGGAGTACCCTCTATGTGGAACCTAAGGAAAATAGTGACATGTCGGAAATTGAAACGGCTGTGATCACGGTCGTGAGAGATCTACAGGACCGTTTTCCGGGTCTGGACCATGAAGCCACTGAAAACGGCTGGAAACTGCTCATACCGGGTGAATTTTACCGCGGCCATGAAGCCCATTTCGGCAAAGTGGCGGAAACCTATTTCAGTTATCTCGCCGGCGGCAGTCTGCCGGAATGGGAAGTACCCAATATGATCACCAAATACTATATTACCACCCGGGCCCGGGAACTGGCACTGTAAGATGTTTCGTACTATTAACGGTGCCACAGAGGTCACACAGGTCACAGAGGTCACAGAGGCCACAGCCAGCAGGACGTCCCGTCGTTATTGACCCGCGCCACAGAGGCCACACAGGCCACAGAGGCACAGGAAAGACCGGAAACCGGCAGTGGGTCTCGTGCATGCTTTCAATAACCAAAAAATCAAAACCAACTGTTTCTAAACCAAACCGGATACAATGATCAAACTTGAACAGACCTGGCGATGGTTCGGCCCCGGTGATGCGGTCACCTTGCAGGATATAAGACAAACGGGTGCTACAGGAATCGTTTCAGCCCTTCACCATCTGCCTACAGGGGCAGTATGGCCTGTTGATGAAATTGAAAAGCATAAAAAGCGCATAGAGGATGCCGGCCTGAGATGGTCGGTGGTTGAAAGCATCCCCGTACATGAAGATATCAAGCGGCAGACCTCCCGGTACGTGGACTGGATTGCGAATTACAGGGAATCAGTGCAAAACCTGGGGAAATGTGGTATCACGACCGTATGCTATAATTTTATGCCGGTGCTCGACTGGACAAGGACGGATCTTGAATATGAAACGGGGGACGGTTCCACCGGTCTCCGGTTTGATGAAACCGCCATGGCAGCATTTGATCTGTTTATCCTGGAAAGACCGGCAGCCCGGGAAGAGTATTCTGCCGTTAGAATTGAAGAGGCTAAAAAATATGCAGGCAGTCTGGATTCCGCAGGCAGGGACAAGCTGGTAAGTACAATCCTTGCCGGCCTCCCCGGTTCCGAAGAAGGGTACACCCTGGACGAGTTCCAGTCGATACTGGATTCCTACCAGGGGATAACCGCGACCGATCTGCGAAACAGCCTGCACTATTTTCTGAGAGAGATAATCCCGGCAGCAGAACAGGCCGGAGTGCGGATGGCCATTCATCCGGATGATCCTCCTTTCCCTCTGTTCGGGCTCCCCAGAGTGGTGAGCACCGAAAGCGATGCCCTGTCATTGATTCAGGCTGTAGATACACCATATAACGGGCTGACATTCTGTACCGGTTCTTTTGGGGCGAGACCTGACAATGATTTGCCGGGCATGATCGAGCGGCTGGGACACCGTATTAATTTTGTACATTTGCGAAGTGTGAAAAGAGAATCCGAACAGACATTCCATGAGGCCAATCATCTTGAAGGGAGTGTGGAGATGAACAGGGTAATGGCTGCACTGATCCGGGAACAGGAACGCCGAAAGAAGGAAGGCAGAACCGATATCGACCTGCCCATGCGTCCCGATCACGGTCATGCGATGCTTGGGGATCTGCAGAATAATTCTTCTCCGGGGTATACCTGTATCGGGCGTATGCGCGGGCTGGCTGAGCTGCGGGGCCTTGAGATGGGAATCCGCACCGGTATGAATCTGGAAACATAGACAGGCCCGGGCTGGTCCTTACAGCAATCCCTGTGAACAGTCCCCGCCGCACATACAGGCAGAGTCCCATACCTTGAAGGTGCCTGACTGTCTGCTACTGGTTCAGAAGTTCTCTCACGGATACCGGCTGCCCGTTTTTTGCGGATTGATAGAGGGCCGTGACAAAGGCCAGTGACTTCAGGCTGTCTTTTCCGGTTACCGGGGGTTCCCGGTCTGAAAGGACAGCTTCAAAAATTTCATTGAACTGGTTTGTATGGGCCTCAGCCTTGAAGTTGGCAAGAGGGCTAGCGCTTCCCGAGGCTGCCTCTGCCGGACGAGCTTTGCCGGAAGAAGTATCCGTATCGGTGTTCGTTAGCCGGAAAGTGGAGTCATCGAGGATCGCGGTGCCCCGGCTTCCGTGTATTTCTATTTTTCTGGGTAACGGCGGAGTGACGGATGTGGAGGCGGCAAAAGTGCCGATTATTCCTGAATCCAGTCGAAATGATGCTACTGCATTGTCTTCTCCCTCTATTGCACCGTGTGTGAATGTTCCCTTGAATGCATGGATGGTATCTGCATCTCCCAGCATCCATTGAAGCAGGTCGATCGTGTGTATCGACTGATTGATGACCGCACCGCCGCCATCCAGAAGAAGCGTTCCCCTCCAGGGTGCACTCGTATAATACTCCTGGTCCCGGTACCATTTTACGGATGCATTTACCATGAAAATATCGCCTATGTCGCCTCTTTTAAGGGCATTCTTCATGTTGACGGCATCTTCTGTGAATCTGCTCTGGTATATGACGGCAAGTTTCACATCATTTGACCGGCAACAGTCGATCAGTCGTTTTGCACGGTCAAGGGATACTTCAACAGGTTTTTCAACCACAATATGCTTTCCCGCTTCAGCCGCAGTCTCAGCAAAATTCAGATGAGTGCCGGTGGGGGTGCAGACAGAGACTAAATCCAGGTCCGGATGACTGAGAAATTCACTGTAAGAAGTATAACCCTTTATTCTGTGCTTGTCACTGAACTCACGGACCTTGTCTTTACTGCTGCTGCAGGCGCTGACCAGACGCCCCTTGTCACTCTGTGTGACGGCCTGGGCATGAACATCCGAAATATTGCCAAGTCCTGCTATTCCAACGCCGATAGGTTTATCTGTCATTGTGCTGAACCGGTAAACTGGTTAGGAGTGGATGATCGCCGATTCTGCCGGCTGCCCGTTCCCGGCAACCGGAATGCCCTCACCGGCGCAGAGAAGGGCCATACCGGACGGGCCGGACAAGTCCCCGAATCGAAGACCACGATCTCAGATCCTTGCCTGGACGAGTGCGGGGGATCTGTACGCCAGGTACTCAAAAGCTCCGAACAGAGTGGCGCAGTAGACCAGATCTCCGGCAAGGGTATTGTGGAAAAAAGGAATGGCTGCAGTATAACAGGACATCAGTCCCTGAAGCGAGAGGGGGTACATGGGACTGGTAAGCCAGACCCCCAGATTGGAGATGGTGAAAAAGATCACTGAAGCACCGACGGCACTTCCCAGTACTCTCGGGATGGTAATCTTGTTCAGAAATTTCATTCCTGTGAGAGATATCAGTACGAGGCTTCCATAAATCCAGATCATTCCCTGGTTGAACAGAGTTATCCCTTCGAAAAAGGTGCTGAAAATAAAATTGTTCAGGATGAGGTCACTGATCCACATAGCGACGAGCGGTACCAGGAGGGCCCATTTATTATCTGTAAAATAGGCAGCACCGAACAGGGCAATGGCTCCGAGAGGTGTGAAGTTGTACGGGTGAGGCAGGATTCTTGACAGAACTGCCAGAACAATAAAGCCGGTGATAATATAAAAACGTTTGTTTTTCATAGTTGAAATCTGTTTGTCGTCCTTTGGATTAGTTTGTCCTTATCTGTCCGGCGTCTGTATAGTGACGTTACGGATCAGGCAACTTGCATGTTCAGCTCCTGTTCCCCGGATACGGAAAGCAATGTGACCTCCGTCAATCGGGTCGGAATCGGTCGTGTTCAGAACGGTGGTACCGTCTATGGTCAGCCACAACCTGTTGCCGTTACGACCGGCTTCCACCTGATGCCATTGCCCCGTCTCCATATAATTTCTGTCCGCTTCCCCAAGCTGGGACACACCCTCCGGAGAACGCTGCAGAAGGAAGGGATATCTCATGTGAGGGGCATTGTGGAAGGCAAAGAAGTAATCGGTCGCCCCTTCGGTCCATTCACTCAAATCACCGTTAAAGCCGGGAGGCACATCCAGCCTTCCCGAGCCGTCGCCATTGGAGGCAGACAGCATATTGACGAGCACGGTGGCCGGCTGAAGCGTCATGACGTCATAGGTAAGTACGAATTCCGTGCCATAGGATTCAGGGCTGATCAGCATAATACCCGACGAGTGGGGATCTTCTGTCAGTTGCAGTGCCTGATCCATAAAGTTGCCGAAGTAACCGTCTCCCCGCCGGTTCCATGTCATCAGCTCGCCAACGGAAATCACCTCTTCATTTTTATTTTCAAAGCCACGTTCCGGTCCGGTGATCCCAGTATTATTCCGTTCGGCCGGCTGAACGTCATTTGACGGGTACGGCTGAGCCGGCTGAGCGGCCAGGTTTCCGCTTCCTGAAATGACAAGAGGCAGAATAACCCATATTCCGGCTTTAAAAACATCAGATAAAGAGACTGACCCTGTGTCAGATTTTGTTGTCCGGTTCATATTCCCAGTTGATTTATTATGTGGTTATCTGTTGCCAGGTTAAATAGTGTCTCTAAGAAACGTCAATCTCTGCGTTCCACTTGCCCCAAAAATGCTCAT
>JBBDRV010000200.1:0-21238 GCA_040905285.1 Balneolaceae bacterium
GGCGGCCGGGCTTAAATCATGGCCGGCCGCGGGTCTTTCATAGAATCATTCCCGCTGTTCGGGTATGACCTGAATGACTACGACGAACTGTTTGCCGAAAAGCTGGACCTGCTGCTGACCTTGCGGAAACAAAAAACGGTCACCTGGAAAGGCCGTCACCGAAAGCCCATTGAGAAACGAAGTGTCTTCCCACAGCCGGTACAGTCACCACTTCCCTTGTGGATTGCCGTAGGGGGCACTCCCCGGTCAGCCCACCGGGCAGGGTCGTTGGGACTGCCCCTGGCACTGGGCATCATCGGCGGCCAGCCCGAGCAGTTCAAGCCGTTGTCCGATCTCCACCGGAAGGGCGCCCGGGAGGCCGGACACCAGAAACCGGCTCTGAGTATCAATTCACACGGCTTTATTGCAGACAACTCGCAGGATGCTGCCGATATCGCCTTTCCTGCATTTGCCCACACGATGGACAAGATCGGCAAAGAACGCGGATGGCCCTCCATGACGCGGCAGCAGTTCGAGTCCTCCCGTGCATTGCGGGGTGCCAATGTGGTCGGCAGTCCCGCTGAGGTGATCGATAAAATTCTGTTTCAACACGAGATATTCGGCCACGACCGTTTTCTGATCCAGATGAGCGTGGGAAGCATACCGCACAAAAAACTGATCCGCTCCATTGAACTGTTTGCCACTGAAGTTGCCCCGGCCGTAAGACGCGCGACAGCAGGCAAAAAAAGCTGAGGCGTGATTTTCTCTCCGCCGCCGGGTTTCCTATTTTCATACAGACACCATTTATCAGTATAAGTATTCATGCCAGACTAAGTATTCAATGACAGAGCAACAGATTTTGGAGACCCTCGCCCGTGATACGGGTGCAGGCTTTAACCAGGTTAAACAGGCGGCCGCCTTGTTTGACAAAGGGGCAACCATTCCGTTTATCGCCAGATACAGGCAGGAAGCGACCGGCGGACTTGACGAGCAGCAGCTAAGGAAACTGAAGGAAGACCTGGAATTCCACCGCACACTTCAGCAGCGCAAAGAGTTTATACTGGACACCGTCGAAAACCAGGGCAATCTGACAGAAGATCTGCAGAAAGCGATCCTCGGCTCCGGAAATTTTACCGTTCTTGAGGATCTCTACCTTCCCTACAAGACAAAACGGCAAACCCGTGCCGCCAAAGCGACTGACAAAGGGCTTGAGCCGCTGGCCGATCTTGTTTGGGAGCAGAAAATATCGACAGGAACCCCCCGTGCGATTGCTGCCGGATATGTAGACAGGGAAAAAGGTGTGGACTCGGCGGAAGAGGCCCTGGCAGGTGCATGTGATATCGTGGCTGAACGGGTGAGCCAGCAGCTGAACGTACGCGACATGCTGCGCAGGCAGCTTCGCCGGCACGGGACCCTGGCCTGTAAAGCAGCCGGAAAGAAAGCCAGGGAAAAAGATCAAAAAGGGCTGTTTGAAACCTATTACGACTTTTCAAACAAGGTAAAGTATGTGAAGCCTCACCAGGTTCTGGCTATCGACCGCGGAGAACGGGAAGGGATCCTCAGGGTAAACGTGGAGGTGCCGGAGAAGCGTACACTGGCCGGGATAGACAACATCATCATCACCAATAACAGGTGCATCTTTGCGGCCATGCTGAAGGGTGTGACAAAAGATGCGTGGAAACGGCTGCTAAGGCCCTCGCTTGAACGGGAACTGCGGTCCCGCCTGACCGACGAGGCCGGAGACAGCGCCATCGAAACGTTTGCGGAAAATGTCCGTAACCTGCTCCTGCAGCCACCGCTGGACTCGAAGGTGGTTATCGGCATCGACCCCGCCTACAGGACCGGCTGCAAGGTGGCGGTGGTCAGCGAAACAGGAACATTCCTGGAAAGCGTCACCATCTATCCCACACCGCCTCACAACAACGTAAAAGAGGCCAAAAAAATCCTGTCGAAACTGGTTAAAACCTATTCGGCCGACCTGATCGCGATAGGCAACGGGACGGGAAGCCGTGAAACCGAACAGGTGGTTGCCGATCTTCTGGGAGAGTTAAAGGAGAAACAAGGCAGCCTGGACCTTTCCTACCTGATCGTGAGTGAAGCCGGCGCTTCGGTCTATTCTGCGTCGGATCTTGCCCGGGAGGAATTCCCTGACCTCGATGCCTCCCGGCGCGGAACCATTTCCATCGCACGCAGGGTACAGGATCCGCTGGCCGAACTGGTAAAGATTGACCCGAAATCGGTCGGTGTGGGGCTTTATCAGCACGACGTCAATCAGGGTAAGCTCAACAGCAAGCTTGATGAAGTGGTGGAAAGCTGTGTAAATCATGTGGGAGTGAACCTGAATTCGGCAAGTGCGGCCCTGCTGAACTACGTGTCCGGACTCGGTAAAACCACTGCGGAGGATATTATCAGGTACCGCAGTACGAAAGGGCGGTTTTACAGCCGGAAACAGCTTCTGGAGGTGGACGGTGTCGGCCCGTTCCGGTTTGAACAGGCTGCCGGTTTCCTGCGCATTCCCGATTCTTCCAATCCTTTTGACAATACCGCCATCCATCCCGAAAGTTATGAGACGGCCAGTCAGTTGTGTGAAATCCTGGGAATAGATCCGTCCGGTCTTTCCGGCAGAAACGGAGAATTGCCGGAAAAGCTGCAGGATGTGGATGTGAAAAAACTTGCCGGTAAAATGGGGACGGGCCAACCGACGCTTGAACTGATTATTGAAAACCTGCTTAAACCCGGACGTGATCCGCGGGAAGATATGCCTGAACCGGTCCTGCGGCAGGATGTGCTGAATATGGAAGATCTGTCCGAGGGAATTACGCTCAAGGGAACCGTCCGCAATGTCGTTGATTTCGGCGCTTTCGTCGATATCGGAGTAAAGACTGACGGATTGCTGCACGTCAGTCAGATACGGCCTGACGGCAAACGCGTGAAAAATGTAATGGACGAGGTCAGCGTAGGTGATGTTATCGATGTGAAAGTGATCAGTATCGATATCAAGCGGCAGCGCATCGGGTTAAAGCGGATAAAATAGGTCACTTTTTGAGAGGTGCAGTGATCGTCATTGCCGTCCCCTTTCCGGGTTCTGAGTCTATATCCAGGGATCCGCCGAGCAAATCCAGCCTTTCGCGGATATTGAAAAGGCCGAATCCGCCGGCATCCGACTGTGCCAGTTCCACACTCCGGGGATCGAACCCGCTTCCATTGTCCCTCACAACCAGGCGCACCGTCGAATCCAGCCTTGTCAGCTCCATTTTCGCCTCGTTTACACCGGCATGCTTGATTACGTTGAAAAGCAATTCTCTCGCAGACTGCAGAAATACAACGCGGCTTTCCTTGCTGATCGGTTTCGAACTGCTGTCAGCTTCAATGGTCACGTTCAGGCCGTGTTTCCTCATCCTGCCCGCCAGCCACTCCATCATCGTCTTCAGTTCCTCTTCATCCAGGCCGACAGGCGGTTTCAGGTCCGTCATCAGTTCACGAGTATACCGTATTGCCTCGTCCAGCATCTCCAATGCATTCCGTATATCCGGTACGCCTTCGCCGTCCGGCAGCTGTTTCTGCACCAGTTCGAGTTCCATTCTGCACATAGCCAGAATCTGCCCCAGATTATCATGAAGGTCACCGGCCAGGCGCTGGCGTTCGTGTTCTTCGGCCTTGTTCAATTCTGAAGCCAGCGAACGCAGTTTTCTCTGATACGAGAGCAGATCCTCTGTCCGTTCTTCAACCCGCTCTTCAAGGGTTTTATTTATGCTTTGCAACTGCTCCTCATACTGTTTCCTCTGTGTCTGATCCAGCAGGATCTTCACATATCCGATAACCGTGCCGGTATCATCGCTCATAGACATCATCCGGCCAAGCGCCCAGAACCGGCTGCCGTCTTTACGGACGTGCCACCGCTCGTCAGTCGCGCTGCCATTCTCCCGCACCCTTTCTATTTCCCGGAGCACGGCATCCGGCCGCTCGTCTTCGGGAAAAATAATGTCCGCAAGACGGTCAATCGCCTCCTGTTCACTCCAGCCGAACAGCCGTTCAGAACCGGTATTCCAGAAATTGATCCGGCGGCCGGTATCCATTGTAAAAATGGCATACTCCGTTGCACTTTCGATGATTCTCTCATAGTCCGGCTTATTCATAAGAAGGGGTCTCCTGGTTTAGAGTAGATTGTCTTTAAATAAAGTAGATTATCTTTAAATTTCTGAAAGCCTGATTTATTGCACTGTATATTTAAAATATTTGTAGTAAGCTTTATAAGCTACTGCAGTCACTCTGATGCCTGCAGACTGCAACCTGTAACAGTCCGGACGAGCCAACGGATAGTACCTGATGATGATCCTTACTGATGGTACTGCTGTTCTCCTTGTCAACGATATACACGAATTACTTGTTCCATTTCAATTAAGGGCACGTATAAGCCTGCGGGCACTTATAAGCAAGCCTGCGGGCACTTAGCCTGCGGGCACTTATAAGCAAGCCTGCACACTATAAGCCTGTATTCCAGGTAAGCCTGCACACCAAAGATTAAGCCTGTTCAGGTCTCCATACATTTATTCCGCAAGCATTAAATCAGCCTCCCACCCTCAACCTTTAACAGGGTCTTCCACCCAATTCCCTCAGTCCGTTCCAAAGCACAAAAGAAGCCGGTCAGGATAAAAGCGACCCTTTGCCGACGTAATCACTTTCGGCAGCAAACCTGTCTGTTTTTTGTTGTGTAACTGGTTACCCGATTTGGTACCTTGCCGGCTTGTTTGATTTACCGCATTGCCCACTGATGATTGCCCGGCCCGCTGATGATTACCCGCTGGATGCAAAGTGTATCTGGTCCCGCCCGCCGTTGGTGGCGGTTTCAGTGCACCAGCCGATTAGTGCACCAGCCGATTATTAGTGCACCAGCCGATTACATGAAACCGGAAGAGAAATCAGAAAAGACCATCTAAACAATCCATTCCATGACCTTTCTGATTTTTGCTTTTATGACCGCTTTTTTTGAATCCCTCAAGGACCTGTTCGGCAAACTGGGGCTGGGCCAGATGAATGAATATGTCATTTCATGGGCGATGATGGCCTTTTCCCTGCCGTTTTTACTGCCTCTTCTCTTTTTCATCGACATCCCGGAGTTGAACAATTCATTTTTCTGGGCACTCATCATCGGCGGCCTTCTTAATTCCGTCAGCATTGTATTGTATATGAGAGCGATCAAGGCATCGGATTTATCGATAACAATCCCGATGATAACCTTTACGCCACTGTTTCTCCTGATCACCTCACCGGTTATGCTGGGGGAATACCCGTCGCCGGTTGGCACGGCCGGCGTTCTGCTGATTGTTTTCGGCTCTTATATGCTCAACATAAAGCAGGTGAAGAAAGGTTTTTTCTCCCCGTTCAAGGCACTTTTCGACCAGCCCGGCCCTCTGCTTATGCTGTTTGTTGCCTTTTTATGGAGCTTTTCTGCCAATATAGACAAGATAGGCATCCAAAACTCCTCACCGATTTTCTGGTCTATCACCGTGGTCTGCTTCGTTACCGTCACCCTGTTGCTTCCGATGCTGGTGACCTCCGACAAGGCCCACAAACAGATTTACCGCCAGCTGAAAGCACTGATCCCGCTGGGATTGTTTAATGCGCTTGGCTTCATTACACAGATGATCGCCATTAATCTGGCGTTGGTAGCCTACGTCATCTCCATTAAACGGGGGAGTGCGATACTCAGTGTCTTGTGGGGATATTTCTTTCTGGGAGAAGCCGGTCTCAGGGAGCGGCTTCTCGGTGTGATAATTATGGTCGCGGGGGTCATGCTGATTACCCTTTCCTGACGGCTTCGGTGAATTTCCGCTACCCGGGTAATTCCCGTTACCCGTACGGGAAACAATTCTACGTATTTCGGCTATATACCGGTGTCACGGAAAACTTGCCCGGTGTCAAGTAAACTTACGTCACTGCAAACCTGCTATCCGGTAACAACCGGTCATCAGGTATCAGGCACCACGTTTAACCATGCAACCACTGCAATCGTACTGATGCAATCGTACTGACAGGTGCAATCAAATCCCTATAACTGATGCAAGCCGGTCCTCCCGTTTTTTCGCTGATTCTTTTAAGTCTTTTTCTGTTCTCCTGTGATGTCACGGGTATAAACAACGC
The DNA here is from genome assembly GCA_040905285.1 of Balneolaceae bacterium. GTDB lineage: Bacteria > Bacteroidota > Rhodothermia > Balneolales > Balneolaceae > JBBDRV01. Next base: position 6,121 of record JBBDRV010000200.1, read on the forward strand.
CCGCGGTGAATTTGTGGAGTCGGGCATTGCCAGCTGGTACGGATCGGACTATCACGGCGGCCCGACAGCCAGCGGCGAACCGTACGATATGGACAAACTGACTGCGGCGCACAAGACACTCCCCCTTCAGTCGATCGTACGGGTTGTAAACCTGAATAACGGCCGGGCCGTCAATGTCCGTATCAACGACCGGGGACCTTTTGTACAGGGTCGTGTCATTGATCTTTCCCGAAAAGCTGCCTGGGAAATAGGCATTGTCAATTCGGGGCTGACCGAGGTCGAGTTGTACTTAATCAGGTAAGAAATGAGAATGTCACAGATTATACCTGTGCCTGTAGTGGTGCAGGCTTCCCCCGATCACCAGTGCGGCAGAAATGATGAGCAGATTTTTGATGATGTACTGGCCTTCCATCGTCGGGGCGTATGGTACATGGCCGGACTGGAATGTTACCTCTGTCAGAAAAAACAACGGCACAAACGTCCCCGCCATCTGTATGGCCAGCAGGGCAATGGCAATCCGGATGGTCTTGTGAAACAGAAATGCGATCCCGATAGCCACTTCCCACCATCCTATAATGCCTGTCCACTGTCCCGGACTCAGCAGCGGCAGCCAGTCGATTGTAGCTTCGACAAGGGATTGTGCCGGAGAAAGACCGATCGGTTTTAGAATGCCGAACCAGATAAAGATAATGCCCAGCGAAAATCGCAGGGCCGGTATTCCCCAGCGGTCCATAAACAGCGAAATGGTACGGTCTATCTGATCGAAGTCCGACTTCACTTGATTTTCCTCTGATATGCATGCTGCCATTCCCGGCCTACAGCCGACAAATATTCGGATTCATCCCATGTGTCGGTTACCCCCGGGCGTTCCGGGTCGGGTTCTGCCAAAAAAAGTTCGTTGCCGGGTTTGCCGGTAATTTTAAATCCACAGGTACGCAGCATTGCCTCAATGCAGCTGCTGTTGGCAAACCACCAGTTCGTGGGATCGCTGTTAAACTTTTTTTCTATAAACCCCATTTTTGGCCATCCGTGCTCCAGCAGCTGGCCCCTGTCATGAAGCGAATAATCGTCGGCAGGTTCTTCCTGCCCGTCTCCGGGCATCGTCAGGGTCTGGAATATCATTAGTCTCTTTGTCTTTTTACTCAGGATGTCCAGGGCAAGCAGCGGATAGCGCAGATGATAAAACAGTCCCATGAAAACAACGATATCGTACGTTTTTTCCTCTTTCGCCAGGTCATAAACCTGTTTTTGCTCCAGCCGGATATTATCCGTCAGCCCGAATTGGCCGATGACCCATTTCGCCTGCCTCAGATAATTCGTATCCAGATCCACAGCTGTCACATCCGCCCCCAGCTGTGCAAATTTCAGGGAATAAAATCCGGCATTGCACCCGACATCAAGAACCGTCTTTCCCGTCAGGTCCCCGGGCAAGTCCGTCTTGAGTTCATCCCATTTAAAGCCGGGAAAATCCCCCAGGAAATGATCCGGTGCGGTCTGGCTGCCGTCCGGCATGTGAATATTATGAAACCACGGCCCCAGCCGGTCTATCTGCTTTTGAATAACGGATGGTTCAGTCATACAACTCCCTGTCAGACGGCAACATTTTCAAACTCCCCGATATACCTCACCAGTTGTCTCGCTCTTACCCTGGACGAATGCTCGCCGAGAATTTTTTCCCGCGCACGCCGGCCGATTTGGTCCCTCTCCCCGTCAGAACAGGACTCGAGGTACTCTGTCACATCGTTTGTGGACGTGGCGATCAGTATTTCCCGGTCCGGTTCAAAAAAAGTTTCAAGACCATCCCAGGCATCTGAAATAACCGGCACCGCACAGGCGGCCGCCTCGAACAACCGTACACTGGGACTAAAACCGGCATCAATCATGGCATGGCGCGTTACATTCAGCGTGAAACGCTGCCGGTTGTAGAACCTGCAGTGTTTACCGGGGGGCAGGTGTTTCATACGGCTCACGTTTCCGGGCCAGTCGATGTCCGGCGGATACTGGGGGCCTGCCACAACGAAAGCATCCTCAGGCCGTTCTTCCGCCACATCCAGCAACAAGGCTTTCAGGGCAGCCTGCCGGTCATGGCTGTAGGTTCCAAGATATCCCAGCTGCCATTTTTCAGGCTGCTCTTCAGGATAATAGAGATCGGGATCCACGGAGCAATAGAGCGGCCGGGCCATGGGTGACTTGTAGGTCTCCTCCAGCCTGCCGGGAACACTGCCGCCGGTGAAGGAGAGGTACATATTGTATGCCGGTATAAGTCCGGGACTGATATATTCGTAATCCTTTTGTTTCAGCTTGCTGAGTGTGACAGGTGTGTCGATATCATAAAAAGCCGTGACTCCACGCGCCGTACCTGTCACCCACTCGCCGATATCCACCCCGTCTTTCAGGTACGAGCCGACGATCACCAGATCCGCATCCCTGACCAGTTTGTGATAGGTTTCCATAAGTTCGCCGGGGGATTTGTAAAAGTTCAGACGGCAGTACGGTGTTGACTTGAGGTCCCGGTGCGCTGCATACCATTTAATATCCCTCTCCAGAAAATGAACCTGATGACCTTCCTGATGAAGCCCTTTAACCAGACTGCGATAAGTGGTGGCGTGGCCATTTCCCCAGGAAGAACTGATGGAGAGTCCTATAATTACAATATCCAAAGAATTCGTGTTCATAAGCAGGGCATATGAAATTCAAGGTGTTTATTTGTGTACATATGTATGACAATTAATGGTTATTCCTGTTCAGAGGTAACGGCGTCGGTAACGGTGTCAGTCACTGCAGAACCCTGCAGCGCCTCCACCACTTTTTTAGCCCGGTTCCGGTACGTATGGCTGGCAAGAACCCGGTTCAATGCAGCTTTTCCGATGGCTGCCGCCTTTTCCCGGGTCAGCTCCTGCATCAGCTGAATAACGTCCTCTCCGCTGTGGGCCACCAGAACCTCCTCTCCCGGTTCCAGAAACAACTCCAGGCCCTCCCAGGCGTCAGTGATTATGCAGGCTCCCGCGCCTGCCGCCTCAAAAACACGTGTGGCCGGTGAAAACCCCATTTCCGCCATGCTGTCCCGGTTGATGTTGAGCACGGCTTTGGGTGAAACGTTGAATGCGTTATGCTCATTCGTATAGATGTGGCCGAGATAACGTATGTTGTCACTCATCTCCCTGGATTCCCAGCCGCTGCCCCCCAGGATAAAAGTTTTGTCCGGCAGGGAATCGGCGACGGAAAAAAAGTACCGGTTCATCCGCTCTTCCCGGTCCGGCAGGCGGTTGCCGAGAAAAGCCAGGTCGCACACATACCTGTCTTTTTTTTCAGTCGGATGATGCGTGTCCGGATCCAGCGCATTATTGACCGGAACGCACCGCTTGGCACCAAATGCCTCATAAGCGTCAATAACCGGACGGCCGCCGCCGTATGTAAAAACCAGATCATAATCGGGAATCAGTTTTTTCAGCTTGTCCCCGGGATTGCTTCTCATGCTTTCCAGAGTGGCCGGCGCATCCACGTCCCAGAAAATCACCTTCTGGTCCGGCTGACGGTTGTTCAACACCTCTTTTTCCAGTAAAGAGTCATTGACACCCACCCCGCTGGCCTTGACAACAATGTCATGGTTCCGGGATCGGGCCAAAGCGTCTTTCGCACCCTGTTCTGTCGGCTGATACACAACCACTTCGGCCCAGCCCGGATCGGGAATATCCCGGTGCTGCTGGCGCTGAAAAGCATCGGGCTCAAAAAAGGTAATCTGATGGCCAAGCTGGTGAAGGGCCTTGATTATGCCCCGGTAATAGGTGGCCGCTCCATTCCAGTAGGCCGAAACCAGGCTGGATCCGAAAAAGGCGATTTTGTAGGCAGGTGACTTCATAATGTTAATTTGATAAAGAATTCGTATGAACTTGTTCAGGTTCGGCTGACAGACTGCTGTAGATTTCCATCAGCTCATCCACACGATGGGAGCATGTGTGGTGTTTCTGTATGGTTTCCAGTCCATTTTGTGCCATGCTTGATGCCATGCCCGGATTCTGCAGCAGCTCTTCTATTGTGCGTGTCATCTCCTCCCCGTTCTGTACCATTTTAAAATCCCGGTCTGCCCTGAATAGATTCTCCGTATCCTTCCAGGGTGCGGAAATCATGGGAATGCCACAGGCCATAGCCTCAAACGGACGTATGGTGGGGATGCCCGGCAGGGATTGGGTATAGGTTTTGCGGGGTATATGCACTGTGCACTTGAAACCGGAAAGGACCTCCGGAACACGGCAGGAAGGCAGATAGCCTCCATAGTCGATTCCCGCCTTTTTTAACAGATCCCGGGCCTCCTCCGGATAGAGGACCCCGTACATCCTGGCTTTCAATCCCAGTTTTTGAACCGGCCGTATCAGAAATTCCATCAACTCGTCCGTCCTCTCGTCCCCTCCCCAGTTGCCGATCCAGACCAGGTCTCCCTCAGAGCCTGCACCCGCTACAGGTTTAAACACAGACGTATCGGCAGCCTCGTGCCAGACCCATGCCTGTTTAACCCACTGATTGCGGATGTAGATTTCCCTGACCACCTGTCCGAAAGCAAGAACGCCGTCATAGCCGCTGAAATCCATTTTTTCGATATCTTCCGGCGAGCTGGCAGAGCGGTGATGCGTATCATGAAAAAGCAGCCGGAACGGATGTTTCTTCGCAAGGTCCCCGAGGTGTTTAATCAACTCCGCACTGGTCCACTCATGCACGATGACCAGGTCCGCATCTTTTAAGAGAGCGCTGAAGTCAGTCGAATCATCGTAGAAACCGGAGTCCAGGAGGGGATAGGTCTTTTTGAACTCCTCCACTCCCTGGCGGCCGTTTTCCCTGATCCAGTTCGAATAACTCCATCCGTTACGGGGTTCATAGACCTCTACATCATGCCCTCTTTTCAAAAGCTCGGACGTTATTCCCCTGAGGAAATGAGCATTGCCATGATTCCAGTCGGATAACAGTGAGTGATAAAACAGACGTATATTCACGGTCGGTTATTTCTGGTTTGAATTTAAGTGCGGATCGTGTGATCTGTGCAGGGACTGTCCGGAATGATTTTGCAGCAACAGCCGGTAATGATCTGCATACAGCCTCGCCATTTGTCCCCGCTGATACCGCTGTGCCCGCATTGCCGCCTTTTCAGCCATCCTCGTTCGGTACCTGTCGTCGTTAGCCAGTTTCTCAATCCGGTCGGCGAAAGCATCCCTGTCTTCCGGGTCGGCAAACAGGGCCGCATCACCCCATATTTCACGCAGCGAAGGAATATCGCCCAGTACCAGTGCGCAGCCCGACAATGCTGCTTCCAGCACGGATAAACCGAACGGTTCATAACGGGCTGGAAGTACATAAATGCCTGCAATGCTCAGCCATCCTGCCACTTCTTCATTGTTCAGCCGGCCAAGAAAATGCAGGTTATTTCCACTGACTGCCGCCTGGCTGCGGGTTTCCCCTGCTATGTAAACGGGCCAGGACAGGTCCGGGGAGATATCTTTCAGCGACATCATGTTTTTTCCCTCATCCCAGATGCGCCCCATGCTCAGAATCACCGGTTTTTTTTCAGCTGAATAGAAGAGGTCTTTCTTTCTGGCATTGTAAATGACATCCGAAGAAGAGAAGGGACCGTAATTCTGTTTCAGCTGATCCAGCATATAGCCGCTGACCCCGATGACGCAATCGGCCTTCCGCAATCCTGCCTTGACACGAATTCTGTAGGTGTCCAGGTTATCAGGTATATCCCTGCCTCTGACAGCATTCCACCATGAGAGGACACAGGAATGACCCGCCATCAGGACTGGTGCTTTCCAGGGAAGATTCCCGTGGCAAAACGTGTTGAGATGAATCAGATCCGGCTGGATCTGCCGCTCGAGACCGAGCAGCCACCGCCCGGATTCATCTACTGAATTCCAGGGGTCGGCCATCCATTCCAGATCGAACGCGCTTTCCCTTACAGTCAGGTTGGTAAGGCTGCGGGTGGATTCCCACTGGCCGGCACTCAATTTCCTGCCCATGGTCGCCAGATAGACATGGATTCCGTAGGGCTGCAATGCTCCCGTCAGTTCCAGGGCATACGTCCAGACCCCGCCGATGGTATCGGCCGTCATCAGAAGGATATCAGGCATGGGTCCTTTCATCACAGGCTGTTTTGGTATAATAGATCCAATGCGTGTGCTACATTCGTATAGTCTTCTGCCGCAGGGTCGAATTTATTCTCTTCAGCCAACCGTTCGGCCCATACGGCAGCTCCCCTTCCGCTCCAGTGATCGGGAGGGCCCGCCAGCGTTTCGGCAGCAGTGCTGTTGTACTTTTCAGCGACAAAGTCATAAAAGGACCCGTCGACATTCCGGAAGGAGACTCCCCCGTTCTCTCCGTAAAAACAGGCTTCTATAATAGCGTCCCTGCCTGCCGGCAAATTCCAGGAGCAGGAAAGCTGGACACTTGTGTCGCCGTCCAGCAGGAACTGTGCAGCTGCATAGTCCTCCACCTGGCTGCGGTTTCCGTTCAACAGGCGGCCCCGGCTGATCAGCCGGCTCTGAAGGACCGATATAGCCGGTCTGTCGAGAATCCAAAAAAGAAAATCGACCAGGTGGATGCCCAAATCCATCAGGCAGCCGCCGCCGGACAGTGCGGCATCCCGATACCAGGCTTTGTCCGGACCGTAGGAATTATGGAAAATGAGATGAACAGCGTAGATCTTCCCCAGTTCACCGGATGTGATCGTTTTCCTGACCTGTTCTGCCGCCCGCACATAGCGGTATGAAAAATCAACTCCCAAAAGAAGGTCATGCTCCCGTGCGGTTTCCACCACTTTTTCCGTCTCCTGTCGGTTCCTCCCGAGAGGCTTTTGGCAAAACACCGCCTTCCCGCTGTTCAGGGCTGACAATGCCTGATCCGCATGAAGGGCACTGGGTGTCGCGATCACAATGCCGTCCAGGTCACTGTCGAGCATGTCATCGAAGGAGTCATGAATCCTGACCCCCGGCACGTCCCCTTTCAGCCCGGCTGTCACAGACGGATCGGGATCAAAAGCGGCCACAGCCCCGGCGGCCTGTCCGTCCATAATGGCTTTCAGCCGGCTCTTTCCGATCCAGCCCACTCCGGCAAATCCCAGCTTTGGCCTGTATTCGGGCCCGCTGTCTGTTGAATATTCTGTCATTTCAGGTAAAGTTTATCAGTGCTTTTATAAATCCGTCCGGTTTCTGCTGATGCATCCTGAATGCCTGCTGAATCTCTTCTCCCGGAAACGTGGAGGTAAACAATGGAAAAGGATCGATTACCCCCTCTTCCACTGCTTTTACAGCCTGTTCAATTCCGTCCCTGTATACCATCGGATCCCGTTCGTGTGCATTTATGACATCCATGCCGCGCCAGTTCCACAACTGCATATCGACATCACGCCGGCCGTCCTGGTGATAGCCCGCTATAATGAGCCTGCCTTTCACACCCGTCAGGCCGGCAGCCAGGTTCAGGGGTTTCTGTTTTCCGGTGACTTCCAGCACGCACTCACATAAATCGCCGCGGGTCAGTTCGGCCACCTGATTCAGGACCTTTCCATGCTCCGTTGCCTGCATTACATGATCGGCACCAAACTGCTCCGCCATTTTCAGGGAAGAGGTCCGCTTCGATATGGCGATAACCCTTGCTCCGGCGTCCTTTGCAAGCTGTACCAGCAGCAGCCCCAGAAAACCGGTTCCGACCACAGCCACCGTCATTCCCGCTTCAATCCGGCTTCTCCGGAATATATTCATGGCACATCCCAGCGGTTCTCCGGGAAACGGCCGGCCGTTCAGGCTTGGAGGCAGTTTTACCACATGGTCTGCCCCGGCAATATCATATTCAGCATAGGCGTGATAGGAGAGCCCCGTTATCCTGTCCCCCCGGTTTATATGATGCACGTTTTTACCCACAGCGTCTGCTGTTCCCCAGGCCTCGTGCCCCGGACTGCCGGGCTCCATGGGATAGGAAAACCACTCACGGCCCTCCCACGAGGGAAGATTGGAGGCACATAATCCGCATCCCTCTATACGGATGCGGATCTCATCGTCCGCAGGCTCGGGCAGGGCTTTTGTCTGCATCTCAAACTGTTCCGGGGCCACCAGTACAGCGGTCCTCATGCTCATTGCATCCTTTTTGATCCTGACTGATTCTGTGCTCTCCTGTATTCGCTCTGTTTTCATATCTCTTCATGCCTCTGTTTTCATAATCTTCTCTGTCTTCATACCATCGACTCTCACTCCACCCGGATCTCCCGCATGGCTGTCTCCGGCTTTTTCCCGTTCCCCCGGTTTACAGCCATCAGCCATTTGTAGAGCTTTCCGATCCCCTGTGAGATGGAATGCTCCGGCTCCCAGCCGGTCATGGAGGTGAATTTGGCCGTATCGGAAACATAATATTTCTGGTCGCCGTCCCTCCAGTCGGAATAATAGCACGGTACCGTGTCCCCGGTCAGTTCCTCTATAATCCTGATGAATTCTTTCAGGCTGACGCTGTTCTCATAGCCTCCACCCATATTAAACTCCTCTCCGGCTATCGAATCGATCTGGTCATACACTATCCGGAATGCCCTGACCAGGTCATCGATGTACAGTATATCGCGAACCTGTTTTCCATCGCCGAATATGGTTATCGGTTTTCCTTTCAATGCCTGGATCAGAAAATGAGCCACCCACCCCTGATCTTCAGTTCCGAACTGGTGAGGCCCGTATATGCAGCTCATACGGAATACTGCCGTTTTAAGGCCGTAGGTACGGGCATAATCAAGTATGTAGGCATCAGCGGAACCCTTTGAACATCCGTATGGGCTGTGAAAATCCAATTTCTGATCCTCATTTACTTTTTTTTGCTTCAGGTGATACCGGTCCCCGTTGGACAGCAGATCCATGTTTGCCAGATTTCCGTACACTTTATTGGTAGATGTAAACAGCAGGGGGGGCCTGTGGGAAGAGTTGCGGATAGCTTCCAGGACATTCATTGACCCCAGGATATTTGTCTCGAGGTCGGCATAAGGCAGTTCGAAGCTCGTGGTTACGGCTACCTGTGCCGCAAAATGATAGATAAATTCGGCATTCTGCACGGCCGACTGCACCTTGTACCGGTTGCGGACATCTGCAATTTCTATATTCAGATTCTCCCTGTGCCTGCTGCTCAGCCACTTGAGGTTGGTTTCCACGCCGGGCCGCTGCAGATTGTCCATGATGGTTACATTTTTACCTTCCTCTAACAGTCGGTCTGCCAGATTCGTACCGATAAAACCGGCACCCCCGGTGATCAATATGCTTTTTTCAGATTCAGGAACGGTAATGTGGGGAGCGGTGATCCAGGAAAAACGGTCCAGGTCCTCCATACCGTACTCTTTCAGGAGACGGTAGAGCAATTTGGGCATACCCGATTCATCCACCATTCCAAAATGATACTCCCGGTCATCCAGGTGAAAGCCGTCCACTGTCGGCCTTTTGGAGTGCAGATCATACAGACTGTACCAGTACGCCCTTTCCACAGGAGCTTCAGTCACGTTGACAAATTCTTCTATCTGCTTCTTTTCGTCCTGCTGCCAGGTTGAATAGCCTACTTCTGTTATCCAGATTTTCTGATCGCCTCCGCAAGTGTCAATGACATCCTGCGTTTTCTCAACGACCGTGTCCCATCCATCCCAGTCGGAATCGAATGTCCCGGGGAAGCCGTGAATTCCCACGGCATCAATGGACTTCATCAGACCGATGTGGTACATGTGTCGCAGCCAGCCGGGATCGATCGGACTCATCCCGCCGAGCAATACGTTCTTTCCATGTTTTTTTGCTTCCCCTGCCGCCCCGCTGATCATCTTGTTAAAAATGCTCCAGTCAGGATCCAGCCTGAAGTCATATTCGCTTGTGTTGTTGGGTTCATTCCACAGTTCAACCCAATCAAAATAGTCCCCGTAGAGCTGTAAAATCGTGTGGGTAAAATCCGCATAGTACTCCGGCCGGCGGGGAGGAGAGGAGGTCTTGGGCAACAGCCCCACGGAAGGCGGCGTATAGTGGAAACAGGGAAGGATACGGACATGCTCTGCAAGAGTGGGGATCAGCCAGCTAAGCCACTTTTTTCCTTCGTCTGTATGATAGTCGGCCCAGGAAATACCCGTCCTGAGTTCGCTGATGCCGATCTCCTTTAAATGCTGAATTGTTTTGTTTACATGTTCCGTATCGCCTAAATGAAACCATTCAAGTATTCCCATACCCGGTTTCCGTCTCTCTCTTGATACCTTCATAAAGTAACTATTTTAACTTTGAATCGATTAGTTGAAATTTTCAGATCTGATCCGACCAGATCTGAACCCACACAGATTCTCGTTTACCATACACTTATCAGCGTAACCCGGTTGCTGCTCCTACTGTTCCTTTTGATCTCATCCGGATTTTAGCACTTATGTGGCAAGACCTTTTGCGGTCAATTCGCCGGTGGCCTCCTCTACACGATCTTCAGCTGTCTGGTTGATCAGCCAGTCCAGCAGCTCCTTCATTCCCTCTTCCAGTGAAATCCGGGGAGTGTAACCCAGTACGGATTCAGCTTTTGAAATATCCCCGAAACAGTGGCGGATATCCCCTGCGCGATATTTGCCGGTGATCTCAGGCTGTATATCTCCCTTGTCCAGCGCCCTCCCCGCCTTTTCTGCAATCACCCTGATCGTATGCGCCCGGCCGCTCCCGATATTAAATACGTCATATGCCGCCTCGGGAACCTCCAGAGCCAGACGGCAGGCCCAGGCAACATCCTTCACATGGACAAAATCCCGCTGCTGGAGACCATCTTCAAAGATCAGCGGCGGATTGTCATTCATGTAACGCGAGCTGAAGATGGCCAGCACGCCGGTATAGGGATTGGACAGGGCCTGGCGGGAGCCATAAGCATTAAAGAAACGCAAAGCCACTGTGGGAATCCCATAGGCTTTCCCGCAGACAAGGGCCAGGCGCTCCTGGTTGTATTTGGACAGGGCATATACCGAATTCAGCGAGGGGGGTTTGGTTTCGGGCGTGGGAACGGGTTTCAGTTCCGTACCGTTGATCTGCGGTTCCCACAGGCCTTCCTTCAGCTGATCCCTGCTGCGTTCCACATGCTGATATACATCAGAGTCCGACGAGGCAGAAGCCTGATAGGATCCCTCTCCGTAAATACTCATACTTGAAGCGACGACCAGCCGCTCGACCGGTTTTTCGACAATAGCCTCAAGAAGTACGGATGTGCCTACGTCATTTACATCCATGTATTCCCTGATTTCGTACATGCTTTGTCCCACACCGACTCTGGCTGCAAAATGATAAACGGCATCCACCCCTTCCAGGGCCTGGTCTACAGCGGACCGGTCTCTTACATCGCCCACAACCAGCTCTGCTTCACCATTCAGGTAGGACGGTCGTTTTTCACCTGGCCCGTGGACCTGTTTCAGCAGGCTGTCCAGTATTCTTACTTCATATCCGTTCCGGATAAGTTCATCCGCCAGATGGGAACCGATAAAACCGGCACCACCGGTGATAAGTATCTTCTTTTTCATATTAACCCGTGTTTTGTTCAAAAATTGATTCGTCGGAATAAGCGGCTTCATTCTATCGCGGCTGCCGCACGTTATGTCTGCCTGAACGCCTGCGTGTCCGGTGTCCGTCAAACTGACCTGCACGGCAGGTCTGCCCTGTCCGGAATGATATCAATCTCCCTGTACGGCATGATATCTGATCTGCACGGCACGTCTGCCTCCCGCGCATTACATCGGCTGCCCTGCAGGACGGATCGTGATATCATTCAGCGCGACGCCTTCAGGCTGATTTACCGCATACAGGACAGCGTCGGCCACCTGATCCGGTTCCAGCGCTCCCCATCCAATATCTTCCGGGGTCTGTGAGCCGTTGATCATCTCCCTGAAGAAACCGGTGTCCACCACTCCCGGATGGATAACCGTGATCCGGACCGACGGCTGAACTTCCAACCGGAGTGTTTCAGCCACAATATCCAGAGCCGCCTTGGTAGCCGCATAAATTGCGCCGTAAGGATAGGGACGGGTTGAAGAGACTGAGGAAATAAATACCACATCCCCCCGCTCATTATTAACCATTTCAGGGACAAAGGCCCTGATCAGCCGAAAGGCACTGAATACGTTGATCCGGAAAATTTTCTCCCAGCTGTCCGGATTCCCTTCCGCAAGCTTCTCGTGTATTCCCCGCCCGGCGTTGCATACCAGGACATCGGGAGTTCCGATCGCTTCTCTTGCCTTGTCACAAAACCTGTCGGTCTGTTCCGGATGCGAGAGGTCTGCCTGGAAAAAATGCCCCGGAATATCTCCGGATGAATGGATATCTCCGGTAACGGTTGTGAACCCCGCCTCGGAAAATCGACGTACGATACTGTTTCCGATGCCGGAATTTCCGCCGGTTATAATTGCTTTTCGGGAGGACGAGTCTTTCATTGACGGCTACGCATTTTCCCGGCTGACAATTTTATTGAAATTGCTGTCTTCCCCGTCTTTTGTCTTCTCCTGATAAACCAGTGCGAGATTGTTGTCGTCAAAAACATCAAACCACTTGTCCCAGTCAATTTCCTTCAGGTTTTCTTCTGAATAACCGGGAAAATTGATTCTGAGGAGGTTGGTTTCCTCATCTCCTGACGTAACAACTGCAGGTTTGCCGTTTCTCGACTCTGCCCATTTTTTTATTAAATCATGATCGGTTGTCGTCTTGTTGGTTTGTTCGGCCATCATCTCTCTGTCTTTTACTTTTTCTCTCCTGAATCGGTGACCGGCGATTCCTCCATGGATCCGTACCAGTAATTATCTGGTAACCAGTCATTTCCGGATCGGACTATCTACAGGATCAACTAATCACTTCCGGGAAAAGTTCCTGCACCTGTATAACCGTCACTCAGACATTTTGAAGGTCAGTATTTATGGCTTATTGGAATGACGGAAGAGTGAACAGAAAAGCGGAGATGCATGTTTTACCTGCATATTGCTGACGTGCACATGATATGAAAAACTTCGGGAGAGTTGACGCTATCCGTACTGACTAAATTCAACGATTATGAGATATACCTACAAAAGAGGGTTTTTATGGCTTTTTATCTTCATCATCCTGGCACTCCTGCCGCTGGGCATAGCGATCAGCGGACAAATTCCGGAATACCGTACGTTCTGGATTGAATTCGGAGTCGGTCTCGGCTTTATAGGATTAGCCATGTTCGGTCTGCAATTCCTCTTTTCAGGTCGATTCAAACATATCGCTTCAACCTACGGAATGGATAACATCATCAACTATCACCGTGAAGTTGGTATCGTGGCTTTCCTGCTTGTACTGGCCCATCCGGTCATTCTGATTATTGCCAATCCCGGGTTTATCTCCTATTTCGATCCCACCGTTAATTTTATGCGGGCCATAGCCCTTGGTTTTGTCACTGTCGCCATCATTCTGATCGTCATTACCAGTCTCTGGCGAATCTCTTTCGGGCTGAGTTATGAAAGATGGCGCCTGTTACACGGCTTTCTTGCCCTGGCCATCGTATTTGTAGGGATCACCCATTCCGTGCAGGTGTCACACTACCTTGAGCCGCTATGGAAAAAAATAGCTATTGCGGGTTTGCTGGGAGCATGCATGTATCTGGTGATACACACGCGCCTTGTCAGACCCTGGCGCAACAGTAAAAAGCCCTATAATATTGTCGACATCAAAGAGGAAGCGGGAGACAGCTGGACATTGACTCTCGAACCGGAGGTAGGCCTGAAAATGAATTTTATTGCCGGCCAGTTTGCCTGGATTACCGTGGGCCCGACTCCCTGGTCCCTGCAGCAACATCCGTTTTCAATTGCTTCAGGTTCCAGGGATGACCTGATTTCATTCACCGCGAAAGCAGAGGGAGACTTCACCTCTTCCTGGAAAGACATGAAACCGGGAACCAGGGCCTGGCTTGAAGGGCCATTCGGTTCTTTTACACCGGAAGAAGACAGCCACCTGTTTTTAATCATGGGAGGCATCGGCATAACTCCCGCTATGAGCATGCTCCGAACAATGCAGGCTGACGACGACCGGCGAAAAGCCATCCTCATTTATGCAAATGTATCCCCGGAAGATGTCACCTTCCGGAAAGAGCTGGATGAGCTGAGCCGCCGGATCGATCTTCAGGTAGTGCATCTGCTGGAAAAGCCTCCCGAAGCCTGGGACGGCGAAACCGGTCTGGTAACCGAAGAACTCCTGGACAAGTATCTGCCCCATAACCCGGATCATTACATGTATTACATCTGCGGTCCGGACCCGATGATGGATATTGCCGAAGTCTCCCTGCACAATCTTGGAATTCCCTGGAATCGGATTTACACGGAACGCTTCAAGATCGTATAACGGTTTTGAATGGCATGCCTTTCGCATTCCCTATAAATGCCTTTGACTGCATGCCATCTGAATCAGAAAAGAATGCCGATGAAAAATCAAACAAAACTTCTCTATCTGATGATCCGCCGGATCGGTGATGCGGTGGGAATCCTGCTTGTACTGATATGCATCCTGTTTGCCAGCCGCGGCTTCTGATTTTTCTCCCTGCCTGATGGCTTCTTTCGGAACCGGTAGACTATCTTCAGACAACCACTCGGCTCCCTGCTGTGAATCATCCTGCACGTTGCGGTGAATCATTATGCCGTCCCTGTATATCCTCTTCAATGATGTCCCCGTCCCATTTGTACATGTTAAGCAGGGAGTTGCTGACCAGCGCACAGATCACTCCAAACGGAAGGTAGCCGGCATAGCCCAGCAGGGGCATCTCGAACAGGTGAAAACGCTCCACTCCGGGAACATTGTAAATCCATTTGGCTTCACTGTAGAAATTCCACATCTCCCAGAAAAAACCGCACAGCAGAGCGGCAACAGCGGATGACCAGACCAGTGCCAGGTATCCTTCTGATGACTTCTTCAGCAGGGGATTTGTATATCCATTCCATTTCTGGAAAGATATCCATAACAGTCCCGGCGCTATCCAGACGAGGGGATAGGTGACTTTCGGCTGCCAGCCGATCCCTGCCAGGCTTGCCATTGAAAACAGGCCAAGAGCACTCCACAATCCCTTCGAGGTCAGCCACGGCATGGCCGGAAAATTGTCGTATCCCTTGAAAAAACCG
>JBBDRV010000201.1:0-2335 GCA_040905285.1 Balneolaceae bacterium
ATGTGTAAAAAGGTCGCATGCGCAGCTCTGTAGAGTAAGTCCGACAGACTGCTTGGAAGCATAAACAGTTTAAATCAAGCAAGACCGCATTATGCCGATTAAAACCTTAGACATTGAAAAACTTGGCGAAGCCGCCAACAACAAGTACGAAATGCTCGTGGTAATGTCCAAACGATCGCGTCAGATCGCCGCCCGGGAAAAGCTGGAGCTGGACGAAAAGCTGAAGTACTTTGAGGGATTTGAAGATGAAGACGAATTCACCTTCAACGAAGAGCAGGAACGAATTTCCAGAGCTTTTGAAAAGCTGCCGCATGCCACCCAGCGGTCTGTCAGTGAAATGCTTGAAGACAAGATCTACTTCAGCTATCCCAACAGGGAAGAATAATGGACTTGTCCGGCAATAATATTTTGCTGGGCGTTACCGGAGGTATCGCCGCCTACAAATCGGCAAACCTCCTTCGGGATTTTCAAAAAGCGGGTGCGGACGTAAGAGTCACCATGACTCCTTCCGCAACCCGCTTTGTTGGTTCAGAGACCTTTTCCACCCTCTCCCGCCACAGGGTGGCCATCGACGTCTTTAACGAAAACCGGTCCGGTGACTCCTGGACGCAGCATATCCACTGGGGGGAATGGGCTGATATTTTTATTGTTGCACCCTGTACGGCCAACACCCTTGCCAAGCTGGTAAACGGACAGGCAGATAACATGCTCACTTCGGTGGCTCTTGCCGCAAGATGCCCCCTGCTCCTCTGCCCCACCATGGACGCGGAAATGATCCGCCATCCCGCCGTCAAAAAGAATCTGCAGGCTGCGGAGGACTACGGTTTTCACCTGATACTGCCGGAAAGCGGGTATCTTGCCAGCGGGATGGAAGGCGCAGGCCGCCTGCCCGGGGCGGATTCCATTCTTCAAAGAACGATTCAAATCCTTGAAGAAAGCCGTGGACAGGGACCGCTTTCCAAAAAAAAAATTCTCGTAACCGCCGGACCGACCCGTGAACACATCGATCCGGTGCGGTATATCTCCAATCCCAGCAGCGGTAAGATGGGAATAGCCATGGCCGAAGCTGCCAGAAAACTGGGCGGCACGGTCACTCTTCTTCACGGCCCGATACCGTCAGGCATACCCGCCGATATCGACTCCGAAGCCTTTGTATCTGCCGGTGACCTGTTCAGGCTGGTCAAAAAACATGCCGATGCCGACGTGGTAGTCATGTCTGCGGCCGTGGCCGATTTCCGCCCCGCCACCCGGACAAGTCAGAAGATTAAAAAAGAGACGGCCGATTCGTCCCTTCACCTCACTGCCAATCCGGACAGCCTCGCCTGGCTGGGCAAACAGAAAAAGAACGGCCAGGTGCTGATAGGTTTTGCCATGGAAACCGACGAAATCGAAAAAAATGCGCTGGCCAAGCTGCAGAAGAAAAACCTCGACTGGATCTGCGCCAATGACCTGACCGCGGACGACACCGGTTTCCAGTCGGACAGCAATCATATCCTTCTGTTCGGCAAAGACGGGGGTAAGGACATCCGGGAAGAATTTACCGGCAACAAGCGGGAAATCGCGGTCAGGATCCTCCGCCGGATTTTTGGATAACTGCTGCAGTCATCCGTGACAGGATGTGCTGAACCTAATGCTGTATGTCCTTTTTTTTGTAGATCCCGATATCAACCACCTTGTCCTGAAACATGCCGCCTTTGATATTCTGTACTTTGGCAAAGAAACTGAGACCGGCTTCAAATTCATCCCGTAGAACGGCTCCATGCCGGGACGGCAGATAGCCTATATCCTGCTTTTTACTGTTCAGCACGGTTATCAGATCATTTGCATAGTCGTCATCCCGGTGGTCAGGCTCCAGATGCAGCACGTCCCCTTTTCTAAGTTTTCTGACAAGTTTCTGCCGCTTGCGGCCCGTTTCCGATTGAAGGGTTACGCCAATTACCTTCGTGTTAAAAATGAATTCGCCGGAAACTTCACTCCTTTCATCAGGCTGTTTTACATGTGAAATGCCCAGTTGTTCGAAAACCTCGGATGATAGTTCCATAATTCCTCTCTTGTTTTTGAGACACCAGTTAACAGTTTGTTTGACTCTCACAGATGGAATGAATAGCCGCCCCGATATTCGCCGGCAGATGATTTAACGGTTTGTACGATTTATTTTTTCAAACCAGTTTCAACTTAGCTCAATTACAGCTAAAGCAGGGTCATACGGTTTTTCAAATATTTGTAATACGGGTTATTGATTGAATGCGGCAAACCGTCGGGATATGCACGATAAAAACTATCACGAAGGAAAAAGAGAAGCTGACAAACAATCACGAAGTTAAAGTTGATGCAG
>JBBDRV010000201.1:2435-21136 GCA_040905285.1 Balneolaceae bacterium
GCAAGGCGGAGCAAAGCCGGCAGAGTGAGCATACACCCGTATGCGATCGATGACGCTGCCGACAACGCAGCCCCGGCATTACACGCTGATAAACAATCACGATGTAAAAAGAGAAGCGCTGACAAACAATCACGACGTTAAAAATTGGGGCAGGCAAGGCGGAGCAAAGCCGGCAGAGTGAGCATACACCCGTATGCGATCGATGACGGATGCAGCTCCAACGCAGCCTGCATCAATTTTTAACGAGTGATGACGGATGCAGCTCCAACGCAGCCTGCCCCAATTTTTAACGAGTGATGGTGGGCCACCGATACGTCCTGTGCGTCTTATGATGAAAACACCCCAAAGCCTCGAGACTACGCTGCATCAGCCAGTTTTTTTCACTGACCCAGGCACCTTCCAGATAGTCGAGGGTGGGGGCCGCCGCTTTGGTTTTTTGTATGCCCCGGACGAAAGTCAGGGCTTCGAGGCCCAACTTCCGGAATTTCGGCTTGGTGCCGTAAACAACGGTGCGCAGTCTTTTCGCCCTTTTTTTGAACCGGAACAGCTTGGGATAGTGCCACCAGCGGAGCCGGCCTCTTGTTTCAGCGGAAATTTCATTCAGGTCGGGAAGGCATACGATGAAGGAAGCAGGTTCTCCGTCGACAAATGCCAGCAGGACACTGTCCCTGATCATGATCCATTTGAGCTGTTTGACCATGTCATAAACGGTTTCCCTGGTCAGCTCGCTGAAATCCTCTTCCCTCTCTGATATATCCTGCTCCCGCCAGGCTGCGTTGTAAATTTCGCGGATATGATCTGCATCCCGGTAGATATTTTTGAAATTTATCGGACGGAATTCCACTCCGGGACGGCTTTCGATTCTGTTTGTAATCTTCACCAGCCGCTCGGGCAGGGGCTCTTTGAAAAACCGCTTGTAACTCCACTGGTCGTCAAGCTTCTCCGCTCCTGTATTTTCGAGAAGTTCCCTGTACCAGGGAGGGTGGTAAAACATTCCGTACACGGGCGGCTCGTCAAAATTCTCTATAAGAAGGCCCCAGTAGTTGTCATTCTCGCCGAAATTGACCGGTCCCCTGAATGCGCCGTTTCCCCGCCTGTTGTGCCATACGGATGCATAGTCGATCATGGCATCCGCCACTTTCTGGTCATTCACCATTTCGATAAAACCGATCCCGCCCATCTTCGGATTATACAGATGATCTTTCTTTTCGTTGACCATCAGTGCAAAACGGCCGACCACCCGCTGGTCTTCAAAAATCAGAAAACGTTCACATTCGCCGTGCCGGTAAAAGGGATTCTTTTCTCTGTCAAAAATCTTCTCTATCTCATCCCGGAAGGGTGGTATCCACCTGGGATATTCTTTGTAGATACGAAAGGGCAGTTCATGAAACAGATCTATCTCCTCCTGTCCGGTTATTTTCCGAATTGCAAATGCCATAATTAGGTTCCTTTTCTTACATTTGGTGCAGGTCAGCCCCGGCCCCGGCCAACTCCCGTCCCGGCGGACAGTCCTTCCGGCGGACAGTTCCCGGACTGCCTGGCAGATCTTTCGGAGCTGCAGTCTTCCGGGTTGCAATTCGAAAGCGGGGAAGGCAAGGTCGTGACGTATTCCGGAGAAAGGTAACAGACGGTCATTAACTTCTCAAACAGATTTAAACAGGTGCTGTGCAGGCAAACCTCAGAACCATTGAAGAACATGGACGGCAGTGGTAAAAGCAGTAGTAAAAAAAGAGACAGCCCCACAATGAAAAGGTGGATTGCGGGGCTGCTGGCTATTTCATGTACAGCGGCCTTTTTTCTTTTTATCGACGATTCGTCTTCCGGGGACAGGCAGTTTATGTCGGCCGCTGAAATAGACGATTTGATTCAGCAGACCTTCGACAGATTCAACCTGCCGCCGGACCAGATACGCACCCGGACGATCCGGATTGACACGTCAGCCAGCCGGAAAGAATATACGGTCGATGTGGCCCCCGGTTTCTCCAAAACACAATGGCATTATGAGCTGGCCAGGCTGCTGAAACCGTATAATTCCGATACACCGGCCAGGGTGTTTTTTCCCGACCGGGATATGCGCATCTTTGTCACATACGGATCAAATATTGTCCGGACCATCCGGCTGCAGACCGATCCGGACCTGGTCCTTTACAACTGAACTGAAAGCCCGTTCATCCATATCAGGCCGCCGTTGGTCATCACAGAAGGAACTAATGCCAATATCAGTCAGTTGCAGGAGTTCATAACTGTACTGAAACAGGATTTTATCCAGCTTCGGGCGCCTTATGCAAATGAACGTTAATTATGAAACTGATCGAAACAGACGCATTTCTGAAAAAACTGGAACTCCGGGAGTTTCCCCAGCCTGAAATTGTGCAGTTACGCTATCCTCTCCTGCTCTGCCACGGATTCGGGGCGCTTGTATCCGTCATCAAACCTTCTCCCATGCATGAAACGTGCATGTTTCTGAGACAGCACGGGGTGATGGCTTTCGCCCCCAATATCGTCCCCTACGCCAAAATAGAAACCCGCTCTCAGCAATGGAGCCAAAAGATCGTCCAGCTTTGCGACCGCTATGGCTTTGAAAAAATGAATATCGTCGCCCACAGCATGTCCGGCCTCGACATGCGTTATGCCATATCCCGGTCTGACGTATATCAACGTGTCGCTTCACTGACCACGGTAGCAACTCCCCACCGGGGAACGTCTCTTGCAGAACTGGTACTCAATACGCCGGAAAAGGTACGGGAAAAGCTGGTTGAAGCTTTTGACTGGTTCGGCAACAGCATCTATCCCAAATCAGAAAGCGATGCCGTTGGCGCGGTCCGCCAGCTTACGCGGGAATATGTCCGGACAACCTTCAACCCGGAAAATCCCGACCGGGAGAACATCACCTATTTTTCCTACAGCGCATCGGCCGGCAAAGGCACCAATCAACCGTTGAATGCGCTTTACCGTTATCAAAACCAGCATTTATATGAAAATGAAGGGCCCAACGACTCCTTTGTTTCAGAGAAATCCGCCGTATGGGGCAAGCACCTTGGCACAGTCCCGCTTTCACATCTTGAGCAGATAAAATTAGGTCTCAGCAAGGACCGGGTACAGATATTTGAAAAATTCTGGTACAGGGTAGCCGGCAATCTGTCTGATAACGGCTTTTAGCCGGCCCCTACAACGTGATGTTCTCCAGCTCGCGCAGAAGCGGGTATGAGGTAAGGTCATACTGGATAGGCGTCAGTGAGGCATACCCCCTCTCCAGCGCATTGATATCATTTCCCTCTTCCTTGTCCAGAAGCTGAAATTTTCCTGTCAGCCAGTAATAGGAGCGGTTATGCGGATCGATTCTCCCCTCGAATTCTTCTACATACCGGCTGTTTGCCTGCCGTGCCCACTTGATTCCTTTCAGGGGACCTGCGGGAACATTGAGATTCAGGGTCACCCCGCGCGGCAGCCCGTGATCAAGAACATAGCCGATAACCTTCCGTGCAGCTTCCTGTGATCCGGACAAATCCGTCTCTTCCTCAAAAGCCGTACAGCTGACGGCAATAGAGGGATACCCCAGGATCGTCCCTTCCGTAGCAGCGCTTACGGTTCCGGAATAAAGGATATTGATTCCCGCATTGCTTCCGTGGTTAATTCCGCTCACGATCAGGTCGGGCCTGCGGTTGAGAAGCTGGTTATGTGCCAGTTTAACCGAATCTGCCGGGGTTCCGGAAACCGCCTGTCCGCTGAACCGGCCGTCAATCATAAATGATCGGGACCGCAACGGCGTGCTGACAGTGATGGCATGCCCCACCGCACTCTGCTGGCGGTCGGGCGCAACGATTTCCACATCCCCGAATTCATCGGCAACTTCGGCCAGGGCCTTGATCCCCGGCGAAAAAATTCCGTCATCATTGCAAACCAGTATCAAAGGCTTTTCGCCTGTACTCATCTATGTACAGCTCCTCAGTTATATCGTTCATTTTCATTAGGGAAATCGAGGCTCTTCACATCGTTGATGTAACGCTGGACGGCATTGGTCATCTCATCGTGAAGATCCGCATACCGGCGAAGGAACCGCGGATTAAAGTCCTTGTTCAGGCCCAGCATATCATGCAGGACCAGAACCTGCCCGTCACAGTCCGGACCGGCGCCGATACCGATGGTCGGTACAGACACGGATTCCGTCACCCGGGCGGCAAGCTTTGAGGGAATCTTTTCCAGGACAATGGAAAACACCCCGCACTCTTCCAGTTTTTTTGCATCCGCCAAAAGCTGTTCAGCTTCCGCTTCTTCCCTGGCCCGCACCTTGTAGGTGCCGAATTTGTAGATACTCTGCGGTGTCAGCCCGAGATGGCCCATTACCGGAATTCCGGCATCCACTATCCGCTTGACTGTGGCAGAGATGTTGTCGCCCCCCTCCAGTTTCACGCCGTGCACCCCGGCCTCCTTCATCATCCGGCCGGCACTGATCAGCGCCTCCTTGGCCGTCACCTGAAAACTCATAAACGGCAGGTCGGCAATAACAAGCGCCTGGTCAACCCCCCGTTCCACACAGGAAGCGTGATAAAGCATCTGCTCAAGTGTCATCGGAACCGTCGTCTCGTGACCGGCCATTACATTGCCCGCAGAGTCACCGACAAGAATCACATCGATTCCCGCCTGGTCCAGTATCCTGGCCATGGTGTAATCATATGCTGTCAGCATGCTGATTTTTTCACCACGCTTTTTCATCTCGACAACGGTCTGTGTCGTTATCCTTGGCGGCCGGACGGAAGAGGATTGTGTACTCATTGTGCTTTCTCCCTGTCAACAATGGCCGCAGACGCTTCCAGTTCACAGGTCACCTCTCCATCCACGGTCGCCACGCCTTTCATACTTATGAAATTTCTCCGGTGGCTGACAAGGTTGACTTCCATCCGGAGCACATCACCCGGCACCACCTGACGTCTGAACTTGGCATTCTTGATACCCGTAAAAACGATCAGCGTATCTTCGGGACTGTCCACTTTTTGTTTCATCATCATGATGCACCCGCTCTGGGCCAGGGCTTCCACCTGTAAAACCCCCGGCATGATCGGCGCGCCGGGAAAGTGGCCGTTAAAAAAAGGCTCGTTGACCGACACATTCTTCAATGTCACAATTCTGCCTTCCTCCAGTTCTGTCACACGATCTACAAGCAGAAACGGGTAGCGGTGAGGAATGTAATTCTTTATCTCGTCTATGAGCATCATGGCTGTTATCATTAAATTCGACTATTGGCAGATAAAATTCGACTATCGGCAGATAAAATTCGACTATCGGCAGATATCGGCAGAGCGGACGAATGCTTTATCAGAAAGGCCCTGTTTTTCAAAAACGGCAATATACTAATTCCCATCTACCGTCCCCACATAAACATAAGCGATGCCGCCGGTTAACTTTACCGCCCTCCGCCGGCTGAAAGCACCCGCAGAATCCATCAGGCGAAGAAATCTATCTCCTGCCGGAAAGGCGGCACTGGTTTCCGGCAGGTAGGTGTAGGCCTCCCTGTTACCGCTGAACCAACCGCCTATGGCCGGCATAACGTGCCTGCTGTAAAGCCTGTACGGATATTCAAGCAGCCCCTCCGGCTGTCCGAACTCGAGCACCACTACCCTGCCGCCGGGCCTGACCACCCGGGCCATCTCCCCGAGAGCCTGAACCGGGTCATCCACATTGCGTATGCCGAAGGCTATGCTGGCTATATCAAACCGGTTATCGGGGTATGGGAGACTCATCGCGTCGGCAACTTCAAAATCCACGTCCAGATAGTTGTCCCGGGCCTTCTCCGGGGCAAACTCGATCATTTCCCTGCAGAAATCCGTGCCGAGGACATACCCCTCGTCACCGACCGCCTTTTTAAAGGATATGGCCAGGTCCCCCGTACCCGTTGCACAGTCGAGAACATGATCTCCGCGGACAGCCCTGCTTTCAAGCACTGTCTGGTTTCGCCAGAAACGGTGGATCCCGAACGAAAGTATTCCGTTTACACGGTCATAATCAGCCGCTATATCGGCAAACATATTTCGTATCCTGTCACTCACCTGTCATCCGGTTGATTTGAAATTCGATGCTTTGCTTTCCTGTTTAAACGCCAGGAGGGCTTCCCCCAGGTGATCATCAAGACGGCTGATACCGGCAGAAACCACCTCCTCATAAAGGGCAGAGCGGACCAAGACCATTTTTAAGACCCGGTCATTCAACGTCAGTCCCTCTGCGGACCGCTTTATCTCAATCCGGTTCAGCAGCAGGCGGAGAAGGCCTACCTTGAACAGGAAAAAGAAAATCAACCCGTACAGCACCCCTGCGTAATTGCCCGAAATGCCAAGGATGCTCAGTATAACTGCAGCCGCGCCCAGTTGAAACGCATCGTGATTCAGAACTTTCAAAACAGGGGTCAGCCTGATATTTACAAGACTGCTTTTGTAGTAATACCACCAGAAATAAAAGGATACAGTAATGACGGCCGCTATCCACGCCGGAAGGACAAAAACGAGAATGTAATACAGAACCAGCGACAGGCTGTCCGTACTTTCAATCCAGGTAACAGCATTCATCACCAGTTTTTCATAGTCCCTTCGCTCAAGCAGCCCCGGCACGGACTTTTCGACGACGTCCCGGGTCGCATGAAACCAGTGCCCGCCCGACGTCACGGTGGCAAAACCGGAATCCAGAACATTTTGGGAATGGGAAAATTTATCAGACATATCCTAAAATATACTCTTAATCAGATACAAATGGAATCAGACTGAAAGACCGTCTGCAACAGCAGCACCTACCCTGCAACGCAGGGTCAGCCATCTCAGAAAACGGCAGTCAAATACAGCCATATGCACAAGCGGACTGCAAGCCGTATCGGATATCCAGAAAAACAACGGTTGTTTCCCGTGGATTCCAAAAGGAGTGTTTATTTCAAACTTCCGTCAGTGTGGCAATGCCGACTGTTTGTGCTCCGGCCTGTCTGAGAACCAGTGACAATTCCCGGACAGTCGCCCCGGTTGTAAAAACATCGTCTACAATAACCGGCAATTCGTACGGAAGAAATTCAATTCCGCCTGTACAGAATGCACCTGACATGTTCTTTATCCGCTCTTCGGCAGTCAGGCCGGTCTGGGTTCGCGTCCTGCACGTCCTTCTGACGAGCGGTTCATCAAGTATATTCCAGCCGGTGATCCGCTTCATCCCTTCACAGATTGCAGCCGCCTGGTTGTACCCCCTCTCCCGCTGTCTGCTCCTGTGCAGGGGGACAGGCACCAGCACCGGTTCAAACCTGCCTGTATAGCCGCAGGTTGTTGCCTTGCGATAGATGATTTTTCCCAGTTCCCCGCCCAAATCAATCCCGAGATCATAAAGGTGCCCGTATTTGAGGCGGTATATCAAATCCTGGAGAGTGCCTCCCGGATCCAGCTGCCAGCAGGCCATCCTGAAAGCAACATATCCGGGAAGAATCTCGTCCGTTGCCATCTCAAGTCTGCTGTCAGCCGGTTCAAACCTGCCGGATTTGCAAAATTCACACAGGCTGAGCTCCCCCTCCGCCAGGGGATCCGAACAGCAGGCACATATTTTCGGGAACAGAAATTCCCTGATTCCCTTTAAGACGGATATCATGTTTTCAACAAAATTGGTTCTGTCACGTTACATGCACAGCAAAACTGGTTCGGGGTACGCATCATTTCCGGTTTGGGCTGCAATACTTTATACTTTACGATACTTCACGTCAGCCGTCGGAAGACGTGATACCGATACAGGCAAGAGCCGGCACGGAGGGAAACCTTGCAACCACAGTTTTTAATCCTCTTTTTTCCATAGAGAGGGATAATTGTTTAGATTGGTAAATTCCTGAACTTTCCGCCCTGATTTTTCCGCCCTGATTTTCCGGCAGTCCCTTATTAATTTTTTGTTAAACCACGCTTTATAAACAACTGATATTTATGGCCTCAATCGGGAAAGACCTCGCAACGATCCGCCTGTACCTGGATCTGTCCCTTGAAGATATCCACCAGGCAACGCGGATTCCCATAGCAACGCTCAAACGCATTGAAAACAGTTCCATTTTCAGCGATCCTGATGAAAACAAGATCTATGTACGCAGTTTTGTCCGGACATATGCAAAAGCATTGAAAATCAGCGAAGAACTAACCCTGAAATCTCTCGACCAGTATCAATCGGGGAATTACAACCGGCTTCTGCTTGACGCCTATCCGGACATCAAAAAAGAGGGTCTCCCCCCGCATCCCCTGCTGGATGAACCGGAGATGCCGGAAAAGCCGGTAAGCGGCCCTGCGCCGACGGAAACAGCGGGGAAAGAACAGAAGCCGCCTGAACAAAAACTGACCGGGTCAGGTGCGGCCGGGACCCCGGAATCCGGCAGTTCGCCAAAGCAGCCGGCGGAAAAGAAACAGGAAAAGCAGCCACAGGCGACAGGCAGCTCGCAGGGCAGGCAGGCCACGGAAAAAAAGCAGCAGGAACAGACGTCAGGCAGTCCGCCGGATCCGCAACAGAAAACAACCCCGGAAAAAACGAGGGAACCCGAATCGAATCCGCTCAATGCCCCGCCCCCTCCAAGGCCCAGCTCTGTAAACTGGGCTGAAATGGGCCATCAGTTTAAACCTGTTGAGAAAAAAACCCCGGTCTGGCTGATCGGCATTATTGTAGTCATTATCATACTGGCCGTCTCTCTGTATATCATCTATAAAAGCGACCTGTTCAGTGAGAATGTCAGCGAGTCGGATATCGTCTCGCCCCCTGTTGAGACCGAATCTGAAGAATCCGGACTGAACCTGAATCTGGCGGACGGGGCAGACGGGGATCCGGAAGAAACGGGCGGGGCAACTCTGGAAGAAACCCTGTACATCACGGTGTATGCCGCCCACGGCCAGCTCGAGCCGGTTCGTGTCTGGTCGGATCTCAAGCCCCGGCCGGATCCGTACTGGATAGAGGAGGGTCATGCCGTCAATTTTGAATTCAGGGATTCCATCAGAATCAGGGGACAG
The DNA here is from genome assembly GCA_040905285.1 of Balneolaceae bacterium. Taxonomy (GTDB): domain Bacteria; phylum Bacteroidota; class Rhodothermia; order Balneolales; family Balneolaceae; genus JBBDRV01. Next base: position 11,429 of record JBBDRV010000201.1, read on the forward strand.
TATAACAATATGCTTCTTTTTATGAATGGCCGCCGCATCGACAATTTCCGTCAGGAACATTTTAACACGGAAGAAAGCTCCGTCGAGCTGACACGGGACCACTTCACGGAAGACAACAGGTGGTCCAGACCTGTTTCATTTGAAGTACCCGGGGATGTGCCGGAACCCGATTCCATCTATAACAGGCCCACTTTCCAGTGATAATGTCTCCGCAGCCGGTTGGCAGACGGGTTGACAAACCCGGCAGCAGGCAGACCGGATCTCGTTCCGGTAATGAATCAACAGGCAGTCAGAATGAATCAGCGGGCAACCGGGTTCGAATAAAACGGCAATTTCATCTCTAAAACAGTTGTTACATGAACATCGAGCAAGCCCGCCAACGGGTGCTTGAACTACGGGACCTGATCGAAAGGGCCAACAAGGCATACTACGATGAAGCCCGCCCATTCATTTCAGACAGGGAATTTGACAGAGCGCTCCACGAACTGAGGCAGCTTGAAGAAGACTACGGTCTTGGCACTGACGACTCCCCGACACGACGTGTCGGCGGCACCCCCGGCGACAGCTTTCCAACTGTTGAACACCCCGAAGCGATGCTCAGCCTGGACAATACCTACAATGAAGATGAATTGCGGAGCTTCGACAGGCGGGTACAGGATATCCTCGGTTCACAGACGTACACCTACAGCACCGAACTGAAATTTGACGGCGCTGCCGTCCGGCTGCGTTATGAAAACGGCCGCCTTGTCCTGGGAGCTACCCGCGGGGACGGTCGCCGCGGGGACGATATCACCGCCAATCTCAAAACCGTGCGGGATATCCCGCTCCGGCTTGCCGGCGGCGCCCCGGCGGCAGCCGAAATCCGCGGTGAAGCCTATATGGAAAAAGAGGCTTTCGTACGGCTGAATGAACATCGCGAAGAGCAGGGACTTGATCCGTTTGCCAATCCGCGGAATTCAACCGCAGGGTCACTGAAGATGCAGGACCCGCGGGAAGTAGCCCGCCGGCCCATCCGCTTTTACGCCTTCGACCTTGCTGTCGAAAACGGCACTGCACCCCGCTCCCAGAGAGAAAAAATCGACTTGCTCCGGAAGCTGGGCCTGCCTGTCTGTGAGCAGACCATCATATGTCCGGATATAGACCAGGTCCTGAAGGTCATCCATTCATGGGATGACCTCAGGCACAACCTGCCCTACGAAACAGACGGTGTCGTCATCAAAGTGAATGAAGAATACCTGAGAGACGAGCTGGGGCACACCTCAAAAGCTCCCAGATGGGCTATTGCCTACAAGTTCGAGTCCGAACAGGGGGCAACGGTCGTACAGTCGATCACGCTCCAGGTAGGCCGCCTGGGAACGATCACACCGGTTGCCGAATTGAAGCCGGTGTTGCTTGCGGGCACGACGGTCAAACGGGCTACCCTCCATAATGAAGATGAACTGCGGCGCAAGGATATCCGCCCGGGGGACACGGTCACTGTGGAAAAGGCAGGTGAAATTATTCCCCAGGTAATCAGTGTGGTCAATCCGGACCGGAAAAATCGTCCGGAGCCTTTTTCAATGCCCGACAGCTGTCCTGCCTGTCATGAAGAACTGGTGCAATTTGAGGGGGAGGTTGCCTGGCGCTGTGTCAATCCCGAATGCCCGCCCCAGGTCAGGGAGCGCATCATACATTTTGCATCCAGGGACGCCATGGATATCGACGGGCTGGGGGAAGCGGTGGTGGACCAGCTTGTCAGCCGGAAACTGGTCAGCACATACGCCGACCTTTACCGGCTTGAGACCAGCCGGCTGGTGCCCCTGGAGAGAATGGCTGACAAAAGTGCCCGGAATCTTACAGAGGCCATAGAAAAGAGCAAATCCAGGCCTCTCGACCGGGTCATTTATGCGCTCGGCATTCGGTTTGTGGGAACAACCGTCGCCGGAGATCTTGCAGCCGGGTTTAATTCCCTCGAAGCGATTATGAAGGCCACACCCGAAGAGCTTGCTTCGATCCACACGATCGGCCCGAAAATCGCCGAGTCGGTAACGGCCTTTTTTCAACTGGAAACCAACAGGAAGATTATCCGTGAGCTGGACGAGGCCGGGTTGCAGTTTCAAGCTGAAAAAAAAGAGGTGGTCTCTTCAGCCCTTGAAGGCAAAAAACTGGTGATAACCGGAACTCTGCCGTCGCTCAGCAGGAAAGAGGCAAGCGAATTGATTGAAAGGCATGGCGGGAAAACAACCTCCACCGTAAGCAAACATACAGATTACCTGCTGGCCGGCGATTCCCCCGGCAGCAAATACGAAAAAGCCCGGGATCTCGGGCTGGAAATTCTGGATGAAGACGCACTGAGAAAGCTCCTGGAGGGCTGAATCTGTCGCGGGGCTATGGCAGGCAGACCCGAGGGGCAGCTTAACCTGCTGCGGCGAACCGTTCGTACCGGGCTGCGGCATCGGCCGCCGCCGCGCAAGGCCTATGAATGCGGATCCATCTTCAGCAGCCGTGCATTTATGGCTACAATCACCGTGCTCAGGGACATGAGAACAGCACCCACCGCAGGGCTCAGTATGATCCCCCAGGCAAAAAGCACTCCGGCTGCCAGCGGAATGGCAACGACGTTGTAGCCGGTAGCCCAGAACAGGTTCTGAATCATCTTGCCGTAGGTGGCTTTTGAGAGCTGAATGAGATGGGCTACATCATTCGGATCATTTCGAACCAGAACGATGTCGCCGGTCTCGACAGCTATATCCGATCCGGCTCCAATGGCAATCCCGACATCCGCGCCGGCAAGAGCCGGGGCATCGTTGACACCGTCACCGGTCATCGCCACTATCAGTCCCTGCTTCTGCACCTCTTTCACCTTTTCAGCTTTCATATCCGGCAGCACTTCTGCAAAAACCTGGTCGATACCCAGTTCCGCAGCCACATATTCGGCGGTCCGGCGGTTGTCTCCGGTCAGCATGATGGATTGTATGCCCATTTCATGAAGGCGGCCGATAGCCCGGCGCGACTCGGGGCGGATTTTGTCACCGAGGGCTATGGCACCGTGCAGTTCATCGTCTATCATGACGAAAACAACGGTTTTCCCCTGGGAAGAGATTTCTTCAACCTGTTCCTGCGGATAGCCGATCTGTGCGTCCCGGAGGTATCCCGGGCTCACCACCTTCACCGGTTTTCCCTTCACATTTCCCTCGATCCCTTTGCCGGTAATGGAGTTGAAATCCTCAACTTTCCAGGGTTCATCTGCCTTTTCCATTATCCCGCGGGCGATCGGATGCCCCGAACCGGCCTCGACTGCCGCTGCATAATTGAGGAGTTCGCCGTCGCTGAACCGGCCTTTGAAATTCAGGATATCAGTCACCGTAAACGTTCCTTCCGTAAGGGTCCCGGTCTTGTCAAAAATCACGGCACCCAGATTCCGGGCTTCTTCAAAAGCCGTCCTGTTGCGAATCAGAAATCCGTTGCCGGCCGCCAGCGTGGTTGAGACGGCCACAACCAGCGGGATAGCCAGGCCGAGAGCATGCGGACAGGTGATGACCATCACCGTCACAGTCCGGTTGATGGCAAAACCGAGGTCCTGACCGGTGAAGAGGGTCCAGCTGAAAAATGTCAGGAACCCCCCGGTGATCGCTATGACGGTCAGCCAGAAGGCCGCCCGGTCGGCCAGGTTCTGTGTACGGGATTTGCTCTGCTGCGCCTGCCTGACCAGCGAAATCACCTGTGACAGAAAAGACTCATCTCCGGTCTTGTGGATTTTTACCGTTATCGAGCCTTCTTCATTAACCGATCCGCCGATCACCTCGTCGCCTGTCCCCTTTTCCACCGGGAGGGATTCCCCCGTCAGCATCGCCTCGTTGACATTTGTCTTTCCCTCTGTAATGATCCCGTCCGAGGGCATTTTTTCACCGGCCCTGATCAGAATATGATCGCCCACCTGAAGCTTTTCCACGGATACGTCCTCAATACTTCCGTCCTCCTTCACCCTGTGGGCTTTTCCGGGCAGCAGTTCGGCCAGTTTCTCGAGCGCGGCCGAGGCGCTCATCACCGATCGCATCTCAATCCAGTGGCCCAGCAGCATAACCCCCACCAGTGTGGATAGCTCCCAGAAAAGCAGGTGGCCCTCCAGGCCGAATACCACAAATGAGCTGTAGATGAAAGCGACGGAGATGGCCAGCCCGATCAGGGTCATCATCCCGGGCTGCCCCTTTTTCAACTCATCGGCCAGTCCGGCAAGAAAAGGCCAGCCGCCGAAAAAATAAACCACCGTGGAAAGGGCAAACAACAGGATTAAATCACCCGTAAACCGCCAGTCGACCCCCAGGAATTCCTGGATCATGGGGGACAGGGCCAGAACCGGGACTGTCAGGCCGAGCACCCACCAGAAACGCCATTTGAAATCCTCCACCATATGGGCATGATGATCCTGATGGGAGTGCTCATGTTCGTGACGGGAATGCGCTTCATGGCCGGGATGAGAGTGCCCATGATTGTGGTGATGGTCCTGTTCAGGGTCAGGGTCCGGGTCATGATCGTGGTGGTGGTCATGATCATGGTCACGGTTATGCTCATGGTGGCTTTGATTATGTTGTTCGTGCCCGGACTTTTTCTCTTCCATCGGCTTATCAGTTGGTTTTTAACTCAAGTAACTGGGTATCAAAAGATTAATTTACCATATGCGACAGAAAACCCGGTTATATGCTGGTATGGATAATGTGTAAAATATTTGGAATACGGCCCGGGACAAAATGAACCTCCAGCCCTCTTTCAGGGAACCGGCATGTCTTCCATCTCCTCATGTTCATTGTCGAATTCATTGTCGGATTCCCTGCCGGATTCACTGTCAGAATGGTCATGAACAGGCACCGCATCCGTCCCCGGCTTACGGTTCATCATGCTGAAACGACCCTCCAGCTGCATCTCGCTGTCGACACGGAAAGCGCCGTGAAAAACCACCTCTTCCCCTTCTTCCAGGCCATCTTCTATCACATGAAAATCCCCACTCCTGGGGCCGAGTTCAACCAGTCTGGCTTCAAAACGCGGGATTTCGGAAGTGGTATCCCTGACGTATACCAGGGATCGTTTTCCTGTCCACAGAACGGACGAGGAGGGGACCATCAGCTCATCCCTGTCCATGCGGCTTTCCATCCGTGCGCGAACCAGCATACCGGGCTTTAACTTTCCGCCGGCATTGTCCATGTCGGCCCTGACACCGACGGTCCGGCTGCTGCTGTCCACAACCGGATCGATAAAGCTGACGGTGGCTTTATAGCTCTGACCGGGATCCGACCGCGTGGTGAAATGAAACGTATCCCCTTCGGAGATCCAGTCCAGATCCTCTTCATAAGCCTCGAGCACGACCCAGATCCGGTCCAGACTGGCCACTTCCAGAATGACGGTGCCTTCCGATACATGCTGCTCTTCGGCTATATTCCTTCTTGCCACATAGCCGCCGGCCGGGGACAGAATTTCAAGCTCGGTCTGTACCTCCCCCCGGTCTTCAATCTCCCGGATCTGTTCGTCGGTGAACTCCCAAAGACGGAACTTCTCCCGGACCGACTCATAGAGGCGGGGATTCCGGTCCTTTTGCCTTGCCGCTTCCAGAAGTTCACGCTGGGCAGAGACCAACTCCGGAGAATAGATCGTGGCCACCGGCTCACCCTGCCGGACCGGCGCACCGGTAAAATCAATCTTCAAATCCCGGATGCGTCCGGAAAAATGAGTTGTAACTCGCGTGGTACGCCGTTCATCCACACGGATGCGGCCCGGAAGGTTCAGCTCTTTATGCGGAACAGATCGCACGGCAGGTGTGGTCCGGATATCTGCCAGCCTGGCCGCCGGGGCGGTCATCACCATCGAATACTCATCAGAGGAATCATCTTCAGCGGCTTCGGGGGCAGACGGACTGACAGGTATCAGCTCCATTCCGCAAATGGGGCAATTGCCCGGTTCACTCTCCCGCACTTGCGGGTGCATGCTGCATGTATAGACAATATCGCCCTCTTCGTTCGTGTGATCCTCCCGGACATGCTCATTCATCTCTTCCCGGTTCAGCTGTCCGGGGTCCCCGTTTTGGGCGGACGGTCCGGAAAAAAGAAGCCGGCCGATTAAAAGCCCCGCCAGGATCAAGCCGGTGGCGGAAAGAATTTTCTGGTTTGTGATGTTCATGGATTCACCTGTTTTCATTTGATTTCTGTGAGGAATATTCCTGTCTCATAGTTGTCTGCATCATTCCGCTATTTCGCTTGCAATCAGCTGTTCGATGGCGGCCATGGCATTATTCTGGGCTACAAGGGCATTGACCCGTTCCATTTCAAGCATCAGCAGTTCACGCACTACCTGCAGCACCTCGTCAAACCCCACTTGCCCGACAGCGTATTCCTGTGACAAGATCTCCATCGCCTGCTTCGACCTCGGAAGCAATTCTTCGGTAACCAGCCGGAAGTCCCGTTGAGCATCCCGAAGGGATTTCATCGATCGTTCGAGATCCCTGCGCAGGCGGTTGGTCAAATCGGTTTCGAGGTCGCCGGCCGCCTGAAGCTGAAGGCGGGCTTCTCTTCTCTGCGCCCGATACCTGCTCCTGTAGAGCGGAATCCGGACAGTTGCCATCCCGACAAGAACCGGGTCCAGCTCCATCATGCTCATCATTGCATAGTCACGCCCCATATACTCCAGACCGATCCCGAACGAGGGACGGCTTTCCAGGCGGGCAAGGTCCATCTGCCGGCGGTATAGACCCCGTTGTGCCTCGATCCGGCCGAAATCCGGATGACGGGCCCGGACGAGCCGGAGCAGTTCCTCCCTTGTCCGGGCCAGCATCCGTTCCGGCAACTCGGAGGGAACATCTATTTCCACGCCCGGTGCACGGTTGAGAAGTGCGTTCAGTTCTTCCCGGACCGGATTCTTTTCATCCTCAAGTTCCTCAATCCTGTACAGCAGGCGCTGCTTCTCCATCTGTATCCGAAGCAGGTCCGCCTGACCGGCCCTCCCGGTTTCGTAGCGGGTTTCAATCAGCGATTCCAGATCCCGTACGATGGCAACGATCTCCGTGTAAACACGGATATGGTGGTCCACCCGGTAATAGTCAAACCATGAATTCTGTATTTCAGTGAAGATTTCCAGCTGGCGGGCACTGAGGGAACGGGCCATGGCGTCACTGGCGGATTCCTCTATCCGTCCCCGTGTATCGAGGGTACCGAACCACGGAAACATCTGCATTACACGGACCGAAAAGCGGCCGGTGAAATTTGTTTCGGAATCCGGGTTGATATAAAAGCCGGCACCGATCTCCGGATCAGTCAGCGTGCGCTCCCCGAGTATTCTCTGGCGCCGGGATTCCACTCCAAGCCTGAGAGAAGAAAGCTCCGGATTGTTTTCCACAGCGATCCGGAAATAGGACTCCAGGGTCTGAAGCTGTTCCGGACGTGCGACAGAGAGAACAGCCGGGGATCCGGATTCAGTATCCTGGGCCAGGGCGGAATCCGCCGGTGTCACAGCCAACACCAATGCCATTATCCCTGTCAGAATCCGTGCCATTGCCGGTCTCAGTGCCCGCGTCAGCGTCAATATCTGTATCGGCAACGTCATCAGTGCAGGCAATAGAACTGTCTGTCCACTGCCTCTGCGTTTTCCTGCATATGTTCTCATCTCCTTTCCTCCGTTGCAGTCTTGTGTTTCAAATTGTTTTCCTTCCACATTGCATACAGCAGCGGCACCAGAAGCAGTGAAAGCACCTGGACAAGCATTCCGCCGAAAATGGGAATCGCCATCGGGATCATAATCTCCGAGCCCTTCCCGGGGGAGGTCAGGATCGGCAGCAGGGCCAACAGGGTGGTTCCGGTTGTCATCAGACAGGGCCGGACCCGCCTCATCCCCGCTTCGATGGCTGTTCTGTAAATATTTTCCCGGCCGCCGGGTTTCCTGCGCTCAAAGAGCTGTTCCAGGTAGGTGGCCATCACAACGCCATTGTCCACGGCGATACCGAACAGAGCCAGAAAGCCGACCCATACGGCCACACTCATATTGACCGTCTCCATCCCGAAGAAATCCCGCAGCCCCACCCCAAGGACGGAAAAGTTCAGAAACCAGTTTTCTCCGTAAAGCCAGAGCAGGATGAATCCCCCGGACCAGACCAGGACGATTCCCGAGAAAACGATCAGGGAAACCTGTACGGACCGGAACTGGAAATAGATGATAAGGAAGATGATCAGGAGAGTGACCGGCAGAACCACCGACAACCGTTCCGCTGCGCGCTGCTGGTTTCTGAATTCCCCCTCAAACGTATAGCTGACGCCTTCAGGGACGGCGATCAACCCGTCACTGACGGACTGGTCCAGGTGTTCCCGGACCCGGCCGACAACGTCGACCGGCGCTTCCCCGGGCAAGCGGTCAAATGTAACATAGGCGCTTAAGAATGTGTTTTCACTGCGGATGTTCATCGGGCCGGTTTCAAAACGGATGACGGCAAGCTGGCCAAGCGGGATCTGCGCCCCGCCCGCGGCCGGCACGAGAATCCGCTCCATCTCTTCCGGTGAATTCCGGTATTCCCGGGCATACCGGACACGGATCGGATAGCGTTCCCGTCCCTCTACGGTCATTCCCAGCGTCTGTCCGCCGATGGCGGTGCTGATAACCTCCTGCACATCCTGTATGCTCAACCCGTGCCGTGCAATTTCGCTCCGGCTGATGTCGATCTCGATATAGGGTTTGCCCACGACCCGGTCGGCAAAGACAGAAGCGGGCCGTACGCCTTCCACCTGCCGTATCAGCGGTTCAATACCGGCGGCAAATTCATCGATGGATTCGAGGTCGGGTCCGCTGACACGGATTCCCATGTTGGCCCTCATGCCTGTCTGGAGCATAATCAGTCGGGTTTCAATCGGCTGCAGCCTGGGAGCGGACGTTATACCCGGCAGATCCGATGCCCGCAGAATTTCCGCCCATATGTCATCGGCAGATTGGATATGATCCCTCCACTGCCGGTAATACCGCCCACTCCGGTCCGGGATCAACTCTCCGTGCGCGTCCCGGACAAACTCCCCCTCTTCCACCCTGTAACGTATCCTGCGGCCGCGCTCGTCGGTCCTGTATTCGCTTTCAACCATAATCATATTTTCAAACATCGACACCGGGGCCGGGTCAAGAGCCGATTCCGTCCGTCCGATTTTACCGACAACCGTTTTAACTTCCGGGACAGATGCAACACGCATATCCAGTTCCCGCATCATCTGCAGGGATTCCTCCATACCCGCATGTGGCATGGCCGTCGGCATCAGCAGAAAAGACCCTTCGTCAAGTGTGGGCATAAACTCCTGCCCCAGACCGGGGAACCGCTCTCCGGCGGCTCTCCACAACCCGGTCTCTCCGGGCTGTATCCCCACAGCGTTGAATACGTCCTCCACATAACGGAATGTCGTGTCAAAACCGCGCCAGCTCATCAGGCCGGCGACAAGGAGGACCACGGGGATCGCCAGAAAGGCCGCTTTATGGCGGAGTGCCCACCCCAAAATACGCCCGTACCCGGCCATGAACAGCCGGAACAGGCCGAAAACAAGCCCGACCGTCAGCAGGATAAAAACCAGACTGAACGATACGGGGTTTTCCGGGCCGAGAGGAAGCCAGTTCCCGGCCAGCAGCCAGACCACAGCCAGCAGGACGATCGCGTTATTGACCCACGGTACCCACAACCTGTAACTTTTTCTGAACAGACCGGCAAGATTATTCAATCCA
>JBBDRV010000202.1:0-3460 GCA_040905285.1 Balneolaceae bacterium
GAGATTTCAGCTGTTTTTTCTGCTCAATATTCATTCCTGAAGAATACAACTGGAGACAGGCATCATAATACAGGTTTAATATTTCCAGTTCCCCGATGCCCTCTTCTGCTGAACAACGGGCCAGTTCATACACAGCAGCCAATGTCTCTTCCTGATATCCGGAGAAATAATTCCCGACGTTCCGGACCAGCTGCTTCTTTATCTCTTTTCTGGAATTCTTCATTCTATCCTGACTCCCGGATCATCGTTTTCCCCCTTTATAGCATGCAGCCAGAACAAGGGCATCATCAGACGGCTTAAAATACCTTGAAGCAATATGGCCGGCAATAAGTTCAGGCGTCCAGGAGGCATCAACAACCTGTTCATAATCTATGCTCACGCCATCTGTGGTAAATACCAATGTATCCCCGGGCGATACAGACATCATTGAAGCCCTGAGCATGGGCAATTTATACCCGACCACACCGCCCCGCAACAGGATGTTGTCCACTTTTTCGTTCTCATGCTCTCCCGCCCTGAAAAGCATCCCTTCTATATTGCCGATACCCATCCATGTCAACGATTGCTCTGCGTTGTCAAAAAGCGCCAGGTTCATTACAACTCCTCTGGTCTCCCTGAGCTGTTTATGGCACAATTGCACTAAAGAGATCAATGACTGCCCGGAGAACGTCTCCAAGTACTGGAAAGCTCTCTGACTTGCATTCAATGCTTCTTCACCATGTCCCAGTCCATCTGAAACAGCTACAAGCGTCTGGTTGCCGTAATACCTGACCAGGTATGAATCCCCGCTGACACTCTCTCCACTCATCGGAAGCTGAGCCACACTCCAGTTCAGATAACTGTTTTCCCCGGATATTATATCCTGGTGCTCTTTCATTGTACAAGCCATTTTCGCATGATAACTGTGGTTCCGTACTCCGGTGTCGACTCTATTTCAAAATCATCCATAATCCGTCTGGAGCCGGGCAGGCCAATCCCCATCCCCCTTCCTGTCGAGAAACCATCCTTCATGGCCATATCGATGTTCGATATACCGGGGCCATTGTCCACCGCTGTTATCAGAATACCTATTCTGGAATTCTGCAGGAGTACCTGTATGATTACCTGTCCTGTTTTGGCATATTCGATTATATTTCGACAAATTTCCGAGACTACAGTGGCGATGAGTGTTCTCTCATTGGCACTGAAGCCAATTTTCTCTGCAACGATTCTGCTGTACTCTCTTATCCTGACCACATCCTTATCCGTCGTGACGTTGAAAGTTCGGTCACATGCAGCCAAATCTGGTCGTTCGTTCTTTTCTGCCATTATATTTTCATTATAAAAGCCCGTATAAAAGCCCTTCCTGACGGGTTTGACTTTTCCTGCTATATTAGTTGTCCTTATGCTCATTCAACAGTGCCAAACCCTCTTCAAGATCAAGGGCTGTATTTATATCGCCGAGACTTAAACCCATCTGAACCATTGCCAGGGCTACATCAGGCTGAACACCCACCACCACTGTGGGTGCACCCCTCAGCCGGATCATCTGCGCCATATCCCGTAGAATTCGCGTCGCAAACGAATCCATGATATCAAGGACGGTCACATCCACTATGACACCTTTGGCGCGTACACTCGCTACTTTGACAACCAGATCGTCCAGCAGCTGCAACAGCTCTTCATCATTTAATGACGATTGAACCGAGGCGATCAAATAATCACCATGCTTCAGGATAGGAACTCTCATATCTGTTGGTTCAGTGGGGCCGGATTTTCCATTTGCACCTTGTAGCCCAGCTTGCGTTCGGCTTCTTCAATTCCTCCCTGCAAATCTCCAACAGTGATTATCTTAGTAAGATCCACACCTATTGTGACCAGGGTTTGTGCAATTTCGGAAGAGAGACCGGTTACGATCACACTTGCTCCCAGTAAGCGGGCGGCATCTACCGTTTGAACCAGGTGATTGGCCACCTTTGAATCCATAGCCGCAACACCGGTAATGTCAATAACCACTACTTTTGCCCGGTTTTTCCGAATCGCCTGAAGCAGTTGTTCGGTTAATTGGCGGGATCTCTGGGGATCTATAATACCGATCATGGGCAGGATCAAAAGTCGTTCCCGAACCTGCAGAACCGGTGTTGAAAGTTCCCGTATCGCTTCCTGCTGATCCCGGATAACCCGCTCCCGTTCCTGGACAAACCCTACGGCAACCGTATTGGCAATCCTGTTTGCGGCCGGTTCGTAGGCATCAAGAATTCGATTCAGCTTGCTGAAATCGTCCCGGTATTTGGCAAACAGCGACCGGGCAAGCACATCGCGTAACAGAAGCACAATTCCGATAACTTCATGAGTTTCCACCCCACGTGGTATAATCCGCTCGGAGAGATTCCGGGCATAGGCCTGAAGGGCTTCATACGTACCTGTCTCCAGTGCCTCGACATAGTTATCATACACGGATGTAGCTTCAGCCAGTATCTCATCCTTGGTCATTGCCGTAAGGAGTTCAGCCTCCATAATGCGCTTGGCCCACTCCTCCCGCAGCTCACTTCGTTTCTGGCGAAGATGGGCTACCAGTTCCCTTAGCAGGGATACCGTTGTCTCATCAGAAGGCTGACCGGGAATGTGCGGGAGCTTCTTGTCCTGTTTCCCTTTTGATGCCTTTTTCGTTTCATCTTTTGATTTTGCCATCTCATTAAATTTTTATTTCTGAATGTTTCTGAATATTACTTGGAAAAAGAGAGTCCCGGCATGATAATTCTGCAGATAATCAAAAAAAGTAGTTGGAAATGGTGAAATCCGTGTAGTAAAAAATACTACAAATACAGAGAGGTGAGAAGTTGCCCCGTTGCCCCTTCGAGTATCCTGTCAAGATATTCTTGCCGGGTATGTATTTTGGTGGGTTCCTAAGTGACTCAACCTGTGATTTAAACGCAATTCCATGCCCGAATTTCGTCCAGATCAAGCAGGACACCATCGCTTTTACATAAGGTTCCATCACCGTCTTTACCCTGCAGATCTTCATATATCTACTAAGTTCATTGAGGTTTGAATCTGATCGGTTCAGGGAGCTTTGCAGACCTTCCAGCGCTAGGTGGAGCGGTAATCAGAACGGGGTTTGCATCCGCTCAAGGTCAGCACGGTGTTCTCAAAATCGGGTAGCGAAAGACTATCCCCCTTCCCTGCTCCAATACGTTTTACGGATGGAAACAGCGCTATGAGCTCTACAGCCTGGATGGTCTGCCGTTCCCATCGACATGTCCCTGTTATACGTCGAAAATTTGTGTATACTTCGACATATGAAACCCCACCCCGTTGCCTATGTCTGATTATGCAAATCAGCCCTATAATATTCTGCCGCCGCTTCCGCCCCGGACGGATCTGGAGACGCCGGACATCCTGAAGGCGGCCATTGCGGCAAATCGCTCCCTGGCGGAGCTGAAGGGAAAAGCCGAGAGCCTGCCCAACCCGGCCGTTCTGA
>JBBDRV010000203.1:0-20609 GCA_040905285.1 Balneolaceae bacterium
AGCAGAGGGCGGCAATACCGACAGACAGTTTATATATATTCTTCACATCGAATCCATTTACATTAATATTATAATTTAAATTATATCCGTAACCATATACGGCGCGCCGTTACACGCCCTTCCGGGATAGACTAAAATGTTCTGATCTTCATGAATTCATCCACTTCCGAACGGGTGTACTGATTTTGATCGGGATTCTGCTCAACCCACCGCACAAAAACGTCCCGGATTTCATCGCCCCACTCACTGTCCAGATCATGGGAGCCATACCTGTTTTCCTCAATCATGGCATGTTTAAAGGTATCGACCGTGGCAATGAATTCGACCGTGCTCACGACCTGTTCAGCCATATGGGACGGTATGAACACCACCCCGGTCCGGTCCCCGATGACCAGGTCGCCCGGAAGAACGATCGCCTCGCCGATGCTGACCGGTGAATTAAGCCCCATCAGCAGAACGCCGTGAAGATATTTCGGGCCAAAATCCCGCACAAACGCATTGAACCCGTCGATTTCCATCAGGCCCGGCAGGTCCCGGGCAAAACCGTCAAACACCACGCCGTTACCCGATCTGTTGTAGATGATGTTCCCCAGATTGTCCCCCATCAGCGATCCTTCCCTGCCGGCGTTATCGGCAACATACACATCACCCCGGGTAAGCTGGTTAATCGGCCAGTGCAGGTGACGGCCTTCATGCCCCTCCTCATGGGCACGTTCGGTGATGTTCTTTTCCAGATCAGGCCGGATGGGCATGTATTCGGCCGTAAGCGCGCGGCCGACAATAGTCACATCATCATGCATGCGCTTCCAGTTTCCCTCATACTGATATTCATACCCCTGTTCGTGCAATATCTGCCAGGCTTCCTCAACCCGGATATTCTCAGCTCTCGAAATCAGCTCATCCGGCAGTCGGGGCCGGCCGTCGGGGAACCGCTCCCCGGTCCATTCGGAGGTCAGGAAAATCATCTCCTCTTTCGGAAAGATCGTTTGAGCCCACGAAATTTCCTGGATCAAAAAAATCAGAGAGCCGGCAACCATCAGGATAAATCTTACTTTCATAAACAGATGATATTTTTATTTCTTGTAAAGAAAACAAATTATTAATTATATAATTTATTATTTATATAAAATCAAGCATTCAAAATTATATTATTATACTTAACAATACAAATTCACGATTGTACAATAATTTAATAACGCCTAATACCGGTACCTCAGAACCTGTGTCTTTTATTTTCCATACATGGCTGCCCTCCTCTTTCCAGTTTGAAAACCTGCAGAGAGGAGAGAGCCCGATGGCATCCTTTACCTTCCGGTGCGGGTCAGGCCCGTCCGGGAATTCCATACAGGGGAACTGAGCCCGTTTAAATCCCATACAATCCGTCCGGCACGCACGGTGAGTTCAGTTTCAAGTTTTTGACTGCCCTGCATCTTAAATTCACGCGAATCTACAAACCCGAAATCGCCGTCCTGAAGTCTGAATACAGCGATATCGGCTTCGGCACCTTCACTCAGATGACCCAATTCCGGCGTTTTGATCGCCATTGCAGGATTCCAGGTCGAGCGCAGTACGACATCCTGCAGGGACATGCCCATATTGATAAACTTGGACATGACATTGGCCATGTCCTTCATCCCCGCATTCATACTGCCGACATGGATATCCGTGCTTATGGTCGTGGGCAGAAGTCCCTGTTCCACTGACGGGATGGCGTGTGCGAACAGAAAGCTGCCGCCGCCGTGACCCACATCAAAAACGATTCCTTTTTTCTCCGCCTCGAACACAAACGGTTTGACCCGTCCATCCTCATCGACCACCGGCTCCTTGTGAGGGCCGGGGTGATAAACGTGTGTGAAGATATCTCCAGGACGAAGCAGTTCCATGAAAAGCTCTTCAATAGAGGGCCTTCCTCCCCCGAAATCCACCATAACAGGCACGTCGGCAAGTGTTCCCGCTTCCACCGCCCGTTGAATCGTGGTACGCCATTCAGGCCCGGTGAAATGGGCAATCTTAACTCCCACGATCTCTGAATGGCGGCTGGCGGCCCTGGCGGTCATTCTGGGATCCATATCATTGATGTTCGATTCATGGATGCCGCTCATGCCTTCACCCACGATATTGACAAAAGCCAGTACCCGTGTCTGTGAACGGTCGATTACCTGTTCCTTGAAGTGCCGGAAATTCCTCCAGCCTGCCCCTCCCACATCCACAACGGTGGTCACACCCGACCGGAAGGTGAATCCGTCCGGAGGTATTGCATTAAAACCATTGCTGTACGATCGGTTGGGTTCGGTGCCATAATAGTTGTGAGAATGCAAATCAATCAGGCCCGGAGTTACATACAGTCCGCTGACATCGACAACCTGTTCGGCATCCCTTTCGGATATGCCGGCCGCAACCCGGGCAATTATGCCGTCCTTGATGGCCACATCCATAGGGGAGTCGATGTCGTTTTTGGGATCAATCACGTGTCCCCCCTTCAGCAGCAGATCATAATCCTGGGCCTGGAGATCCGCCGCGGCCCCCATCGCCAGGAACAGAAATAACAGCGTGCAGACAACGCTTCGGTACTTTTTACTTTTATATTTGATCATTTTATTTCTCTTTAAAAAATTAAAGAATGAGTTAACAGGAAAACCGGTGCATCCGGTTACCGGATCAGGTATACCCTTTGGACAGTTCTTCATGCAGCCGCCTGGCCACAATCCGTTCCGTGCCGTTTCGCTCCATCCGCAGGTTAACGCTTACGCTGTTATTTCCACCGCCGATGATGATCGCCGGATGTCCCGAAATCATGGAGTCCAGTATATCAGAGGACGACCTCCTGATGGTATTTGGATCCCAGCTGACACGCAGGACCGGTACATTTACCTGTCCCGTGTAGCCTTTTTCTTTCATCTGGATCTCCTGTTCAACTCCGCGCAGCGATCCCACATGATCGCCCACATACTTCACCCGGGCCATCCGCTCATCGAGAACGTGCTGGTGATCCATCTCAAGATAGGTTTCAACAGCAATTGTCATTCCGACAATTTCCTCCTTGTTCACTTTCATGCCACGGCCGATCGTATTGCCCTTTGGATTGCTCTGCTCGCGGGCAGCCTCGATCAGGTCTTTCCGCCCCAGAAGCAGCCCCGCGCTTTGCGGTCCACGGATTTCCTTGCCCCCCGAAAAGGCGACCAGGTCAAAACCCATGCCGGTAAATCGCCACAGGTTATCCACGGGCGGCAATTCGGCGGCACAGTCGATCAGGGTGGGCAGGCCATGCTTTTGTGCCAGCTCGATAAACTCTTCGTGCTTGATCCGGCCGCTGTCAGTCCCGCGGTTGAAATAGAACATCATCACCGTATTTTCATTGACCGCCCTCTCAAGCTCCCTTCTCGTTTCCACCTCAACGAACTTGATTCCCGTATTGCGAACGGCGTGGTCATAGCCAAACCGGTGGCTTTTCTGAACAATCACCTCCTTTTGGGGACCGGGCAAATCCGGCAGCTGGACAATCTTCTCCGTGTCCGTTCCAGTCAGACAGGCTGCCGTGCCAAGTGTAAGCGCCGAAGCGGCTCCGGAGGTAACCATCGCACCTTCGCAGCGGAGCATGGAGGCGATACGCTCTCCCGCCTTGTCCTGCAATACCTCCAGATTGACAAAATCATTGGCCGTGGAATTGATCGCCGCCATGACTTCAGGCATCATCAGCGAACCGGTCATGATCGTGTTGTGCCCCCTGGCATTGATAATCACCGGCACCCCGAGTTCCTGGAGGTAGTTCCGGTAATCCGACTGGTTCAGCGCTGCAGCGGCGTTTCCGATCAGTCCCCCTCCGAACAGCCCGCCCAAAAGCGGGGCTCCGGAGATCATTTTTATCATTTTTCTTCTGCTTATCATAATCAATCCTGTTAGAGGTTATATAAAAAGTCCGTTGTCAAATCAGAAGCGGTGGCCACGGAATTGAGAGCCGTCTCTGTAGTAATTGTTCAGGGGATCAGCGATACCGTTCAGATCCCAAACGATCCTGCCGCCCCGGATGGTCATTTCACACTCCAGCTTCCGGTCACCATCCATCCGGTAACCGGCTGTTTCAAAATACCCGAATTCCCCCTCTCTGACCGACAGAATGGCAACATCGGCGACGGCACCCGGCGACAGATGGCCCAGTTCCTCATGCCTGATCGCTTTGGCCGGGCTCCAGGTACTGGCTTCGATAACATCCGGCAGCTCCATGCCCATGGCCAGAAACTTGGACATGACATTCAGCATGTCCTTGGCAAAAGCATTCATGCTTCCCCTGGACAGATTGGTGCTGATTGTATTGGGATAAAACCCGCTGTTCATCGCCGGTATGGCCAGCGAATACCGAAATGCGGACCCGTGGCCCACGTCAAAAACAATTCCCCTCTCCTGGGCTTCAAGGATATGCGGCCGCAGCTCCTCGGTCTGGATATCCACAATGGTTTCCCGGGCATTAAAATCTTCCAGTATCGTGTAGGTGTGCGTATAGATGTCTCCCGGCCTCAGATGCGTGGTAAACAGCTCGGCAAGTGAATTCTGGGGATGTTTCCTGCCCCCGTCGGTCAGGACCGGCAGATCGGCCTGGTTTCCGGCTTCCACAGCCCGGTTGACCGCATCGAAATTTTGCCCCGTCGTCTGAAACCCGACGATATCGTCCGGGTACATCCGGGCCATTCTCGCCGACATTTGCGCTTCCACATCGCCGGTGTTGATCTCTCCGGCGCCTCCCTGGTAACCGTCCCCGTTTAATCCCAGAAAGGTGAATACCCTCGTCTGGGACCGGTCAATGAGGTTACGCTTATAGTCCGGGAACGATCTCCAGTCCACACCGGAGCCGTTTGCAACCGTCGTGACGCCAACCTTGAATGTAAATCCGTCCGGCGGCATATCCCCCAGCGTCCAGTAGATATCGATAAGCCCTGGGGTAACGACCATACCCTCCGCATCGACAACCTGTGTGGCCCGGGCATCTATATTCTCCGCAACCAGGGCAATTTTCCCGTCGTTGATGGCGATATCCATCACACCGTCAATGTCGTTTGCGGGATCAATGACATGGCCGTTTTTAATGATCAGGCTGAACAGGACACTGTCACTGGTCTGTGCATAAGCACTGCCCGCAAATTGAAATGCGCCCATAAACAGACAGAGAAACAGACTGTAAAACAGGAAGAGTATTTTATTCATCACCGGGTATTTATGTAGGTTTAACACCATGTTTCACTATATATAAAATTAAACGGATTTAAATAATTAGATTCTGACAGCGTGCTCACTGATATAATCATCCTGTTTTGAGGCGATGGGCCCTCTGTAATAAAAGCGTTCCGCCCAGTCCAGCCCGAAAGGTTCTCCGACCTTCCGGTCCGAAGGTGTCAGCCGCAGTCGTTCAGAATCCATATCGCACATAAAATGCTTGATATAGTTGAAATCGGCTGATTCATCATCATCCCCCAGGAGAGGAAGCTTCAGGCCCCTCTCGGCCAGCCTCTGCCTCAGCCGCCGGCCGTTGTTCCCGCCGGGACCCTGCGTCACATTCATCATATTGGACCGTACCTTGGTATCGATATGATCACTGATATCCACAATCCTGTTGATGAACTGGGGACCGCGCCGGGTAAAATAATATCGCTCGCGGATGCCGTGCGGCTCCACCACATCCAGCTGCTCCGGATAATCCCACCGGCCTGTATAGGCTGCTTCCACAGCCCTGGCGGTGATGTAGTGATCCGGGTTGTTGTCATACGGCACCCACGGGTCATACGAAATAATCGTGTCGATTTTGAGCAGACGGATCAGGAAAACGAACCGGGCCGTCATCTCCTTGATATTTATCTCGTCCAGGTTGTGGTTGCGGTAGTTCAGATTGTAGACCTTTTCAAGACCCAGCGCTTCAGCCACCGCCTCCGTGTCTCTTTCATCATTCAACATGGACTCAGCCCGGGTACGCCCGCTGCCGGCAGAGTCGTCATTCGTGGTCCGGATCAGGTAGCCCTTGTAGCCTTCATTGATCAGTTTCGCCACGGTACCGCCGGCAAACAGGGGAATATCATCGGAATGGGGCTGAATGGCAGCCAGCACTTTCCCTTCATGGGGCCGTCCCTCTTTGGCATGCTCGATCACAAGTTCGTCGTTGGAAAACCGGTGATGCGGATGGAACCGGTAACTGTCCATATCCAGGACTTCATTTCCCTCATTCTCTTTCTCATCGGCACCCGCCGACGTGATATAGGCTGATGATCCCAGTAATGCTCCGGCGGTTAGTCCCTTCTGTAAAAAATCTTTTCTTTTCATGAATTCCTGGTTAATTCTGTTAAAGTTACACGCATTGAAAAAAACGGACTCTTGAACCGGAACCGGTATAAGTCGTTATAAGAAGACCCCACCTGTCTGTATGGTTGTGAGCATTTCATAAGCTGATATCCCACAGTGACTCGCGTGAAAGAAATTCCGAAAGATTTTCCGTTACGGCTTCCAGTATCCGTTCTCCCTTTTCCCTGGTTGCCGTGGCAGCTTTCCCTATAACCCCGATACTCGTGCGGTCTTCATAGGTTCGGAACGTATATGCAATGCCTTCCCTGAGATCCGCCGGGTCAGGCCGGTCCGGTCCGGTCGAGGAGTCGAATGGCTGACGGACCAGGTCAGGCCTCAGCGCCAGCAGCAGTGACGTCTCCGCCTCAGCGGAATGGCCTATACCGCTGTCCGTATCCAGTATATCTGATATTTCCCCCCTGGCCGCACTCCAGTAAGTGGTCAGGAAGGCAGGCCTTCCGAGCTGCCTGTTTATGTCCATAAGCAGAACCCTCAGCGGGTTGACATTACCGCCGTGTCCGTTCATAAAGACAATACGGGAAAACCCGTGTTCCTGGAGACAGAAGCAGACCTGTTTCAGAATAGAGGAAAACAGATCATAGTCGAAAGAAATTGTGCCCGGAAAAAGCATGTGATGCGGTGAAACGCCGGTCCATACCCGCGGAGCGACGACGACGGCATGTCCTCTGCTGTTCATCCGTTCTCCGACTCTCCGGCTCACTTCACTGGTACAGATACTGTCGGTACTTACCGGCAGGTGGGGACCATGCTGCTCGATGGAACCGACCGGAATAATTACCATGGCATCCCGTTCCGCCAGGTCCTTAATCTGCGGCCAGGACAGCTCCTCCCACAGAACGCTGCGAATCTGTTTTCGTGTTTGCTTTTCTTCGGGTCTCGGGCCGCTGATATAGGCAGTTGCGGGGCTCATCAGAGCACCTGCAAGAATTCCCTTTTTTATAAAATCCCTTCTTATCATGGATAACCTGTGTCATGATTACCAAAAAAACCGGGAGAGTTGCTACGCTTATGCCAAAGCCGGAGGTTTGATATCCGTTTCCCGGTTGCGAGTGAATCAAAATGAAAAATAAATGCCTCCTCATACCCGGATGGAGGCGAACGGAGGCATTTATTATCGAAAAATCCCTTTTCTGAAATCAGAAAAGGGATTTTTCCTGGAAATTAATCTTCAACATCCCACCAGACTCTGCCAAGGAGATTATTCCAGCTCGGTCCTCCCTGTCGCTGAACCGCGGCTTCATAATTCTCGCGGTTAAACCTTTGTTCATCTTCTGGTACGACCATTCTTCTCGGAATTTCCCCTCCCGTATGGTTCCCCGGCACGTTTACACCTTGTAATTCAGGGTAACCGGTTCGCCTCCAGTTAGACCACTGCTCATATTCATCCGTGTGATAGAGAGAAGCCCACTTTTGGGTAGAAATCTGATCCAATTGTTCTTCAAACGAGCCGCCCGTTAAAAAAGGGTTTTCGGTCAGATATTCATCGACTCGGCTTTCTGTCAAGATATTCGCTGAATACCCGTCTCCATACAACGACCATCTGTCCATTCCTTCACGGACGGCTCTGTTGTACGCTTCCTCGGCGGTTTCTGCGGTATACCAGCCTCTGATAGCGGCTTCCGCCAACAGCAGATTTGATTCTTCGGCAGTAAAGAAAAACATGGGAGAGTCATACCTGAGCAGCGTTTCAGGATGCGGTTCGGAATATTCGCCGAACTCCGGAGGATAGGCCGTCCAGGTCTGCTCCATTCCTCTCTGCAACTCAGGACTGTTGTCATACGCATAGGATCCATCCCCTTGCTCCACCCAAACTACGGTCAGAGCTTCCAGACGTGGATCATTGGTATCTTGCAGATGATCGATAAAGGTTTTTGCGATCTTGCCGCCCAGGAAATTGAATTCATCCTGTGGAGTTCCGTAATTGGAATCGATTATGGACTGGGCACGAGGATTTCTGTCCGCAGCCCTTCCATTCTCATACATGATATAAGGGATATCTTCATTGGTCAGGATAACGCCTCCTGCAATGGCCGTTTCAACCCATGTTTCAGCATCACCGGGGGATACTTCCGTTAATCTCATCCCCAGTCTCAACATCAGCGAATATGCAAACTTTCTCCACTGCTCAATATCTCCGCCGTAGAACAGATCTCCGCTTCCGAACGAGGGTTGACTAGCGGACAAAGCCTGAGCAGCTTCATTCAGTTCCTCAAGCATGTCCGTATAAATGAACTCCTGGGTATCAAATACAGGCGAATAGTTTTGCTCCAGCGCCTCCCCGGCTTCAGAGTAGGGAACATCACCATAGAGATCCGTCAACCTGTGGAATTGATATGCTCGTAAAATACGGGTGATCGAGCGCTTGTTGATATTCTCCGGAGATTCTTCTAACTGCTCCAGAATTTTGTTGGTTTTGACAGCCTGGTTGGTATATACCGAGTTGAAGTAACCGTGTCTCCAGTCTGTATGATAACGGGTCCCTGCCGAGGTTCCGTCCCCTTGATTCCATGTGGAATGTTGCTGAACAACCGCTACCAGATATGACTCATTGTGGCTGGCCGTGCTTAACTGGGCACTGGTAAACATGTTTTCCGGTACCACTACGCTTTGTGAATTAGGATCTATGTTCATCGTATCAAATCCGTCATCACACGATGCGAACATCACGAAAACAATCACAGAAACCCTGACTAGAACTTTTGGTAAATACGAGTGCATTTTCATAATCATGTTTCCCTTAGTTTAAAAATTCAGTGAGACGTTAAAGCCTACAGTTCTTGTGGGAGGCAATCCAAACCCTTCCAATCCCCTGGCATTCCCCGCATAATTGTTTGACTCGGGATCAACGTGAGGCATTGGATCATAAAGGTACATCAGGTTTCGTCCCACCAGAGAAACAGAAGCCGATTGCAGGTGTGCATACTGTACAATGTTGACGGGAAGATTATAGGTGACGGTTACTTCCCGGAGCTTCACAAAATCATTTTTATGTACAAACAACCCGGGGTATCTGCTACCGTTATTGTACCAGGCCACCCGAAGCTCGTCGTGCGGTATGGTTCTTTCAAACGCCTGACCATCCTGATCAACTCCACTCAGATGGAGACCATTCTCTCTTCCCTCCAGTGTTTCTTTCGGAAGTCCCATTCGGTAGGCATACCAATGGGTGTTGGAATACATGACACTTCCGAAACGTGCATCCAGAAGGATTCCCAGTGAGAAGTTCCCGTATTCGAACCGATTGTGTAATCCCATGGAATAAGGAGGAACGGATCTTCCGTGCTCGATTTCCTGCGTTACAGGGAGCCCGCTGGCTCTATCAAAGACAATCTGCCCGGCTGCATTGGTCTGATAACCATCGGCATAGATCATTCCGTACGGTTGGCCGACAACATGTCTGACCTCGGCACCACCGACCTGAGACCCGATGGAAATTCGATCCAGTCCTTCTGCAAGCTGAAGAATTTCACTTTGATTGTAGCCGAGGTTGTAACTCACGTTCCAGTTAAAAGATGTACTTCGTACAGGAGTCCCGCGAAGCATTACCTCTATACCTTTATTGTTAACTTCGCCGACGTTGACCCTGGTGGATCCATACCCGGATGACCGGGCAATTTCTGTATTTACAATATCCTTCCGCGTAGTGTTGTTATACAGACTCACATCCATGGCCAATCTTCGGTCCAACAGTTCCAGGTCAAAGCCGAATTCATAGGAAGTCATTTCCAGAGGCTTCAGTCCCGGAGTCGTTATCCCTCCGAGATTCTGTACAGATATCCCTGCGAAACCACCTTCTCTATAGCTATAAGATTCCGTGGTTGCATACGGTGGGACAATTGCGGAGCCGGTTTGCGACCAGGATCCCCGCAATTTAAAGAAGTCGATATGTTCCGGCATTTCCAGAATGTCGGACATGATCACACTTGTTCCCACAGAAGGATAGAATATATTGTTATGTTCAGGATTCAAGACCGAAAACCAGTCCTGACGGCCCGTAAAAGTGAGGTAAGCAACTCGTTTATAGTCGATCTCAGCTGAACCGAATACTGAATTCGTGCCTTGCTCGCCGTAGTTCCGGCTGACCGCGGTTGAAGCCAGATTGTCAACGGCATAGAAATCAGGAACGATAAAGTCCTGTCCGGAAAGACCTCTCACCTCGGTAACATGATGATCTCTCTCTCCCCCTACCATTGCACTCAGATTGAAATTTTCCAGGAAAGAGTTCTCATAATTCAAGGTAGCCCTGGCCGTGGTTTCGGTAATGTCCCGTTCTGTCGAACCATACTCTCCTCTGGGAACATACGCTGTACCGGTAGGAATAATGTATGACCCCATGAAGTGACGAACATCCTGACCCAAATACCCTCTCACCAGGAAATTTTCGGACAAGTCATAGGTGATCTCCACATTCCCGATAAGTCGTTTTTCATCATCCTCGTTTCTGTATTTGTTAGTTACCCAATATGCATTTGGAGCGGCACTGGAAGGATTCCATCGCATCTCCTGACCCGGATTGTCTTCATAATACCCGGGGGAAAGATCCCTGATATCCATCGTAGTGGATAACAGAAATACGTTCCAGGTAGCATTATAGGTGGCGTATCCACCCTGAGGGCGGTTGATTCCCTCCACGATATTATACTGCACGTTGGAATTGATCCCTAACTTTTCACTGACCCGGGCGTTGAAGCCAACTCTGGCAGTTTTGCGGTTATAGGAAGAATTCGGCATCAATGCATTCGCGTCCATATTGGACAGGGATGCCCGATAGTTGGCATCAGCATTCCCTCCGCTGATTGCCAGCGTATTAGAAAATTCACTTCCCGTATCGTAAAAATTGTTCATATTCTGTTTTATTGAAACGGGGGAATAGGGACGAAGCTGCCCATTGACGCCAATATACATTTCACCGTCGACCGGTTCTCCGAATGACAACCGACCGGAACTGGCAGATTCGTCATGGGTCTGAGGACGCTGATATCCTGTACCATGTCCGTACTCCTGCTGCCAGTCAGGATACTTTGAAATGGTATGGAACATCGTACTCGAATTAAAATCAACCCCGATTCCACGATCACTGGAGCCACTTTTCGTCGTAATCAGAACAACCCCGTTTGCCGCTCTGGAACCATACAGTGCCGTCGCCTGACCGCCTTTCAGAACAGTCATTGTTTCAATATCACTTGAATTGATATGAGAGATTCCATCACCACGATCACCATGTACAGTCCGCCCCTGAATTCCCTGGTCACCTTGTCGTGAATTATTGATTGGCATGCCATCCACAACATACAGAGGCTGATTATCCCCCGCTAAAGAGGTATTCCCCCGGATAACCATCCGGCTTGATCCTCCCGGACCCGTAGAAGAACCTTCTACCATCACACCTGCCATTCTTCCGGAAAGTGAATTCACAAAGTTAGGCTCGACAGCTCTGCTGATTTCAGCCCCTTCTAAGTCAGCCGTAGAATAGCTTATGGTTCTTCTTTCTCCAGTGACACCAAAAGCGGTCACCACCATTTCATCTCCCATAACCACTGAGCTGGTTAGTGAGATGTCGATGCGTGTCCGGCCGCTGATCTGTATTTCCCGAGTTTGATACCCAATAAAGGAAACGATCAGCGTTTCATCGAGCGAAGGGACAGACAGACTGTAGTTACCGTCGGCATCTGTGACGGCACCTATGTTGCTGTCCTGCACCACGATATTTACCCCGGGAAGAGTCTGGTTCGTTTCAGCATCTATTACCTGACCCTGAACAACCTCCTGAAAGACAGGTATATCCGTTTCCTCGTCCGTTCTGCTGATCAACAGATACCCGAACTGAGAAAAACGATACTCCAGCCCCGTCCCTTCAAGTAAAAGCGAGAGGGCATCACTGACGCTCATCCGGGTTTCGGCGAGTGAAATTTGCTTGTCAACCATTACGTCCCCCCGGAATGTCAGCCTGAGGCCTGCCTTTTCAGCAATTTGTTTGAGCGCCTGCTCAAGTTGCAGGTTGGAAAATTCCACACTTATCTCTTTGGTGAGGTCTGCCTTGTAGAACATGTTCTGCGTTTCGGCAAGAGTGACACCACTCAGCTGCATTTCGGAATATCGCTGTTGTGCCTGTAGGCAGAGAGGATACATCCCCATCAGGATCAAGAAAAAACCTGCCAGCAACCTATATTGTATTGGGTATTTTTTCATCATATTTCCTCATTTACTCGATTTGGCATTATTGCTAATAGTTTAAGGCGTATGGTTACAAGCGTTCTAAGCTATTTTCAGCTGTTTTCAGCTGTTTCGCATGGTTAATGGTGTCAGGTATAAAGCTGAGTGATACCTGTGCTGTGATTCAGTTAATTTGCCCCGAAAATTCTATTTGTTGACCCTGCCTTGTGTATTCCATCTCCATGGAAGCAGCGATAACAGTCAACACTTCATCCAGCTCGGCCTCATAAAATGTACTTGTGAATGACACGTCGAGAAGATCCTCATCACGGATGTCAATGATCACCTTATATCGCCGCTCGATCTGACGCAATACAGTACGCAGGGGGGTATTATCGAAATAAAGTCCGCCGCTTGTCCAGAGCAGATACTTGTCTACATTTACACTTTGCGCGGACAGCGGGTTTTTCCCTCTGCGTACTTTGGTAAACTCGCCTTCCGAAAGAATCACCTCTTCGGAATTTTCCAGGTCAGCGGTTGAACTGACAGCCACCTTTCCTTCTCTCACCGCTATATCCGCATGAATATCCTCGCTCCAGGCCTGGACGTTGAATTTCGTTCCCAGCACTTTTATGGTGGCATCTTCGGTATGAACAATAAAGGGCTGTCCGGCATGATGGGCCACATCAAAATAGGCCTCACCGTCAAGGTATATCTCCCGGGTCGATCCGTCGAAGCCTTCAGGAAACCGCAGTGAACTTGCCGAATTCAGTATGACCTCGGTTCCGTCAGAAAAAGAGACACTTGCTTTCTCCCTGCTGTCTGTCACCATCTCCTGCATTACATAAAAGCCCCGGCTCTGCTCGGTTTGCGTTTTTTCTGAAATGGTGGCATGAGTGAAATACCCGGCGAATGCCGCAACAAGAAAGACCGCAGCTGCCCGGAGTACATGCATCATCAGGCTGGGTGGTCTCAGTGCTGATTCCCGGCTTCTTGCGGGCAATTTAATATCCTTCAGTTGGGTGTCCCCGGATATGCTGTCCCTGTCCCTCACGATTTCCATTCCGATTTCCTTCCGGTAAAAACGGCTCCATGCCTCCTGGACATTAACATCAAACTGTTCATCGGGAGTCAGCCTCCAGATGCTTTCAACTTCTTCCACCAGCTTTCTGTTGGCCGGATCCTGACTCATCCATTGCTCAAGCTTGTGCCGGGACTGTGGAGAGCAATTTCCAGTTACATATTGTTGTATCAACTTCCAGGTAGTATTGCTTGGCATAATCCAGTTTCTTTATGATTGCCTGTAAGGCTGACTCTACTGGTATGACAATCGGGAAAATGGATCCCCCGTAATTTTTTTATTTTTTTGCAATAAAATTTAAAGAGACTGCCGGATGGCTGATTACAGACTGGAATGGATTTTACTGAAAACTGATACTTGAAATTGATACTGGAAACGGCAAACTGGAAGTGAATACTGAAACGGAGATGCATAACGGGGCCGGACAGGCTGTCCCGGTAAAAAGAAAAAGCAGCGCCATGGATGCCGCAGCTGCCGGACACTAAAAATTATCCACCAAGCAGGGCCATCAGTAAACAGGGCAGCATGATTGCCAGTCGCTCCCGCAGAATTTTCAGCGTACGGGTCATCTGGGACTCCACGGTTTTGACGGAAATGTTCATTACCTCAGCAATTTCCTCGTACGTCAACCCGTCATGACGGTGAAGTTTGTATGTCATCCTGCTTCTCGGCGGCAATTCTTCTACCGCCCGGCCGATCATCTTTCGGAGCTGTTCTGTTTCCTCCTGACCTTCAAATTCAAACATGGACGTTGTCTCCATTTTTTCAACCCACAGGGTGTCGCATTCTTTCTTGATTTCATTTCTTTTCAAGAAATTCAATGCGCGGTTTTTAGTTGCCTTGTACAGGTACGGACGGATAGAGCCGTGTATCAGCAGGGTTTCCCTCTTTTCCCAGATATCGGCAAATACTTCCTGAACCAGTTCCTGGGAAATGGCATGAGAGGAAACAAATCTCCATGCAAAGCGGGTCAGGGGCAAACAATACTTCTTAAACAACGCTTCAAATGCCTGATGATCCCCACCCCGGATATGCTCCATCCAGACTTCTTCACATTGTTCTTCACATTGATTGATATTCTCTGTTTTGTATCTCTTTAATTCCATCCGGTAATATTTATGTACGGCAGGCAAACATCCACTCTCTGTTTTTAGCCACAATAATTTACAATTCCAAAGAAATTTTTACATTTTTTTCAATTCTGGCAATCTCACTTTTAAGCCGTGCTGAGTCAGAATTTAAAAGCCCAAGAAACAATGTGGAATTTATTTTGCGCTCCGTTTAACGGGTCAATAATCTGTAGATGAGAGCAGCCTCTCCCTGAAGATGATGCCGTCTGTAAAAATCAGGCGTGACGCAAAAGACTGATTATGCGTCTTGTGAATGATTTGACGGGGCCGGAATGACCCTTCCTCCATGGAGTGGAATTCAGCCGCCCACCTGAAGCGGATTAAGCAGGAGCAGGATTTAAAAGAAAGGGTGAGAAGTGGAATCCACCGCAAAAAATGAGTCCGCCGGGTCCGCCGGCGGGGGTGTACGGCTTATTTATTTTCAGCAGTCAATGAAATACGTGCGGAGAATTCGGCCGGATGAAAATCCGGGTAGTATAACGGCGAAATTCGTTTCCCGCGAATTTCGCCGTTTAACGTTGTAACAAGCTTATTGTCCTGTCCCGGCTATTTTTCCGGCATATCCTGCACGTCCTCACCGGACTTCGTGATTTTGCCGGGGACCCGGATATTTTCCACAAGTTCCTGGATCTCGGCCGGAGGATTTTTTGTGAATTTTGCGACTACAAGCGCTACTCCAAAGTTAAGGATCATTCCCAGAGTACCGATCCCCTCGGGGGAAATGCCGAACCACCAGTTTTCGACGCTGTTCAGGTCAGGCCGGATGAATGTGAAATAGATAATATAAGTGGCAGTAAAGATTATGCCCGTCAGCATACCGGCTATCGCCCCTTCCCTGTTCATTCGTTTCATGAATATTCCCATCATGATGGCCGGGAAAAAGGATGAGGCAGCCAGGCCGAATGCAAAAGCGACCGTCTGAGCCACAAATCCCGGGGGATTGACGCCGAGATAACCGGCCATAAGAACAGTTGCGAAAACAGTGACGCGTGCCGTAATCAGTTCTCCCTTGTCGGACAGGGTGGGCATCAGAATCCTTTTCAGAAGGTCATGGGCAAAAGCTGTCGACAGGACAAGTAACAGTCCCGCTGCCGTGGAGAGAGCTGCGGCAAGTCCCCCCGCCACAACCAGTCCGACTACCCAATTGGGGGTCTGGGCAATTTCCGGGCTGGCGAGTACCATTATGTCGGGGTCGATCATCAGTTCATTGCGGTCTTCATCGGCATGGTACTGAATCCGGCCGTCCTGGTTGCTGTCCTGCCACTGCAGAAGACCGGTCGCCTCCCAGTTGTGAAACCAGCTCGGTGCCTCACTGTGTTCCACATTCTGTGTGGTATCAATAAAATTGACTTTGGCAAAGGCAGCTACAGCCGGAGCCGTGCTGTACAACAGTACTATAAAGATACAGGCATATCCGGCAGACAATCTGGCGTCACGTACTTTGGGAACAGTAAAGAACCTCACAATAACATGCGGGAGGCCCGCAGTACCCACCATCAGTGCCGCTGTTATAAAAAAGATATCAATCCTGGGTTTTGTCCCGTCCGTATAATTGGAAAAACCGAGGTCCGTCATCATCCCGTCAAGCCTGTCCAGTAAATAGGTATTGTCAGCCAGGGTGCCTCCGAAGCCCAGTTGTGGTATCGGATTGTTTGTCAGCATCACGGAGACAAAAATAGCAGGGACGAGGTATGCAAAAATCAATACGCAGTACTGTGCCACCTGCGTGTAGGTGATGCCCTTCATGCCGCCGAGGACCGCATAGAAAAAAACAATAATCATTCCGATAATCACGCCCGTGGTAATACCCACATCCAGAAAGCGGGAAAAGACAATGCCCACTCCGCGCATTTGGCCGGCAACATAGGTAAAGGATATAAATACAGCACATATGATAGCTACAAGGCGGGCCCAGTCGGAGTAGTAACGATCACCTACAAAATCCGGCACGGTAAATTTACCGAACTTTCTCAGGTACGGTGCCAGCAATAAAGCCAACAGAACATAGCCACCTGTCCACCCCATCAGATAGACAGAACCGTCGTATCCCAGAAAAGAAATCAGTCCCGCCATGGAAATGAAGGAGGCTGCCGACATCCAGTCCGCTGCAGTAGCCATTCCGTTTGCAATGGGATGGACCGTACTTCCGGCTACATAAAAATCATTCGTTGAACCTGCACGTGCCCAGACAGCTATACCGATGTAGACAGCAAAAGTCAGTCCGACTATAATAAAAGTCCAGATTTGAATATCCATTCGATTCTATATTCTCTTTAATTGTGATGTGGATGTTGAGTGACAGAAAGAGGACCGGAGAAAATTATCCTTCATGAAAACCGAATTCCTTATCCAGTTTATTCATCTTGTAAACATAGACGAATATCAGAATGACGAACACATATTGGGATCCCTGTTGAGCAAACCAGAACCCAAGTTTAAATCCGCCGATTCTGATGGTATCCAGAAGGTCAACCAGTATAATGCCAAAACCATAGGAGACCAAAAACCAGATACTCAGCAGAGAGACCAGGAGACGAAGGTTCCTTTTCCAGTATTCCTGTGCGTTATTTTTCATGAATCAAGAATGGTATGGTACGTTGATAATAACAGTGATATTCGCAATAGCGGTTAGTGCCCCTTTTAGCACCAAAGATAAATTTGCAGAAAAACTTGCCAGCTGAATGTATTGATTTAGAGATAAAAAAAACAATTAACCTGTTCCGGATTTTCAAGACAGCACAAAGAACGAATCCACTGTTTGCCGGAACAGAAAGTGCCGGTTTTTTTAAAAATCATCCCGCCCCGCACACGTTGTCACACGCCATTTATTTGTTTTCCGTAACAGGAATGGCTGAGTATAATAATTTCTGATCATTATCTAAAATCCGCAGCTGTTTTAATTGCCGACCCGCACGGGCAAGCTGCGGCTGTTATTTCCCTCATTTTCCGTTTTCCGACAGCGAATCTGTCTTCTAACCCTCGCAAGTTATTGTTATATTTAACGTACGGTTGCAGAGACGACTTAATATCGGACTGCGTTATCAGACTGCAACCGGATCTGTAATTCCTGTACGGTCCACCGAAGTTGGTGTTACCGAGGTTAAAGAAGCGTTTACAGATTTTTCGGGCAAGTTCTTTCTAATTTCAATCCCCTGATCATGATTAAACGAATCCTCGTCGCTTTGGATCCTGCTGAAGATACGCCGGTGGCAACCCGGTATGCCATTTCACTTTCCAGGATTTCGGATGCATCCCTTACCGGCCTGGCCGTGGTCGACACGAGCAATATCTATACGGATGTGGGTGGAGGTGACATGAATACCGCCCATTATGCGAGGCAGCTGTGGGAGGAAATGAGTGAGGAAACACGTGAAGTCGCAAAAAAACTGCTTGACAAATTCAAAACGTCAGTGGAAGAAGCGGATGTAAGATACACTGCAATCAGGAAAGAAGGCGCCTCTTTTGAACGCATTATAGAAGGCATGAAATTTCACGACCTGCTAATCGTCGGGAGAGACTCACATTTCTTTTATAATGAACCTGAAAGGGAAACAAAAACCCTTGCCAAAATCGTCAAGGATGGTGTGGCCCCCACACTTGTGGTAACCGGCAAGTACCATGAAATCCGCAAGGTACTGGTTGCATTCGACGGCAGCGCTCCGGCTGCGCGCTCCCTGAAAAGTTTCGTTCAGCTGATGCCGAACGGTGCAAACCTGGAAATAGAACTGATAAACATAGTCAGCGATGAGCAACTGGAGCTGTCGAACGTCCTGCTGGATCAGGCAGCACTTTATCTGGCAGAGCACCAGTTCACTAATATCACTAAGAACGTACTCACCGGCGGCAAGCCGGGCGAGCGAATCCTGCAAAGGCAGAATGAGTCCAGCCCGGACCTTATTGTACTCGGTGCCCATGCCGTGTCGGCTATTCGCAGGATGACATTCGGGTCCACGACACATGATCTGATCACCAGAACGGATACCCCGCTCTTTTTAAGTCCCTGAGAAGCCGGCTGCTGACTGCCGGAAAAAAGCAGAATGCGGCTTCCGCAGCTTGCAGGGTCTCCCTCCGGGGTCTCGTAGTCCGCCGGGCAGGTTTATATCATCAAGCAGGTGTTTATCCGGTCCGGAAACCGTCCGGTACACCCGGCAGATTGCCGTTACCGTTCGACACGTCCCGAACCGCCGCTTTCGATAAGTTTGAACACCTCTTCTTTCCGTACCAGGTTAACATCGCCCGGTATCGTCTGCTTCAGGCAGGATGCCGCAACGGCAAATTCCAGTGCCTCGCGGGTATCATCGAGTGACAGCAGACCGTAGATAAGTCCTGATGCAAAGGAATCGCCGCCCCCCACACGGTCAACCAGCTGTATTTCATACCGGCTGGACCGCACCGGATCGGTGCAATCCGCTTCATCGTGCAACAAGGCACTCCATCCGTTTTTGCTTGCAGAGAAACTTTCTCTCAGTGTAATGGCAACGGTTTCGAAGGAATACTTCTCCTTAATCGATCTGGCCAGGCCGGCATATCCTTCCTCATCCAGCTCAGCAGTTTCAATATCCGTGGACCCCTGATGCGTGAACCCGAGACTCTTCTGGACATCCTCTTCATTTGCAATACAGACATCCACGTAGTCCATCAACGGATTCATAACTTCCTGTGCTTCCTTTTCGGTCCAGAGCTTGCCCCGATAATTGAGGTCACAGCTGATCGTCGCTCCGGCTTTTCCGGCTGCCTTGCAGGCCGCCTTCAGACAATCCTGGAGATTTTTACCCAGTGCCGGTGTTATTCCGGTCCAGTGAAACCAGTCGACATCCCGGAAGACAGAATTCCAGTCCAGCATGTCCGGTCTCATTTCCTGAACCGCTGTTCCCATCCGGTCATAAATAACTTTGGAGGCACGCTGGCTGGCACCTGTTTCAAGAAAATAGACCCCCAGCTTGTCACCTCCGCGAAGAATATAGTCGGGATTTACACCATACCTGCGTACGGCATTAACCGCCGCCTGTCCAATTTCATGTTCAGGCACACGACTGACGAAATAGCTTTCTGCGCCAAAGCCGGCAAGTGCAACGGCAACATTCGCTTCTCCCCCGCCATAGTTTGCATCAAACCTGTCCGCCTGAATAAAACGGGAAAAACCCGGGGTTGACAATCGTAACATGATCTCGCCGAATGTAACTACTCTTTTCTTGCTCATGATTCGTCTATTTCGCGTTTGCTTTATATGAATTCACTTTTTCTGTTAAAACACGTGCCTTTTCCGTAAGCAGGTCAAAATTCTTTTCCCTGATTGCCTTCATATCTACCAGTGCACTTCCCACACCGAGGGCAAATGTGCCCGCTTCAAGCCACAGATGAATATTATCACTGCTTACCCCCCCGGTAGGCAACAGTTTCAAATGAGGCATCGGCGCCCGCACGGCTTTGATATAGGAAGGGCCCAGCTGGTTGGCGGGAAATATTTTTACAACATCCGCTCCCCGGTCGGAAGCCTCCAGAATTTCAGTAGGAGTATACGCTCCTACTGAAACCGGGACGTCATTTTCGTGAGCCGCATCTATAATTTCCGGGCGCATAACCGGACTTACAATAAATTGCGACCCTGCATCCATGGCATTTCGGGCAGTTTGGGCATCCAGGACAGATCCCATGCCAACCAGTATTGAATCGCCCAGTTTCTCCCGAAGCTCACTGATCTTCCCCAAAGCACCCGGTATCGTCATCGTCAATTCAATGATAGACACCCCTCCTTTCAACAGGGCTTCAGATACGTTTATCAGGTCATCCGGATCGTCTACACGAACGACAGCCACCAACTTTTTTTCTTCAATAACAGTGATAATCTCTTTCCGGGTCATTCTGTTTTCCTTACCGTTTTAAAACTTGTTAACTTGTTCTGC
>JBBDRV010000204.1:0-20283 GCA_040905285.1 Balneolaceae bacterium
GTCAGCAACACCTTCAGCTGGCTTGAACGCAGGGGATATTCCGTTACACGTCTGCCGGTCAACAGCTGCGGACAGGTGGAGCTTTCCGAAATAAGTCAGGCACTCCGCGACGACACCATCCTGGTCTCCGTCCAGCATGTGAATTCGGAAACGGGATCTGTTCAGCCCATTCGAATGATCGGTAAACTGCTTTCGGGTCATCAGGCGGTTTTCCACAGCGACATGGTCCAGAGTTTTTGCAAGATCCCTGTAAAACCGGCGGAATGGGGCATTCAGAGCCTGTCTGTTTCCGCTCATAAAATACACGGGCCAAAAGGGCTGGGGGCGGCCTACCTCGATCCGTCTGTCTCCTGGTCTCCTTTCATTCCGGGATCAGTCCATGAGAACAGCTTTCGTCCGGGGACGGTTGATGTGCCGGCCGTGGTTTCCTTTGCCGCCGCTGCAAGAGAGGCCGATTCTGAAAAAGTGGCCATCCTGGATCATGTTCAGGGGCTTAAAAAAACATTGCTCTCAGAACTGGAAAAACGCTGTAAACGTACGGTTATCATTCAGGGCAGTCCGGAGCGCAGCTCCCCCTACATAACAGGGTTAAGCATTTACGGTATGGAGGGCCAGTATGTAATGCTTGAGTGCAGCCAGCGGGGCCTGGCCATGTCGACAGGCAGCGCATGCCAGGTTAACGAACAGAAACCGTCTCCAACTCTGCTGGCAATGGGGAAGAGCGAGCAGGAGGCAAGAAGCTTTATTCGTCTGTCTATGGACAGGCAAACCACGCGTTCAGAGGTTGAAGAGGCTGTTGAAATCCTGGCGGGCGTTGTCGAAAAACATCTGAAAACTGTCCGGATATAAACCTCAGCCGTCAGACGGTAGTTACGATAATATCAGTCAAATGAGCGTCAGGGGGTATATTTAATGGTGACCGCCGGTGGGTATACAGTGAATATGTTCTTTTACGCCGGGCCGATATTATCCACATTATAGAACGTTCCGCGGTTCTCCTTCTGCCCAATAGACTGCATGACAATAAGATAAGCTACATTAATCATATTCCTCAGTTCACAGAGCTGGGGAGAAAGAACCGTACTTTTATACAACTTCTCCGTTTCGCCGTGAAGGATTTCCAGCCGGTTCAGCGAACGCCGGAGACGTTCGTCCGACCGGACAATACCGACGTAATTATTCATCAGCCGTCTCAACTCCGAACGGTTGTGATTGATCAGCACCCATTCCTTTGGATGAGTCGTACCCCCCGTTTGCCATTTGGGTATGCCCGTCTGCAATGACAGCCGGTCCCTGTTTTCACTCACATCAAGATAGCAGCGATCGGCATAAACCAGGGCTTCGAGCAGGGAATTGGAAGCGAGTCGGTTGGCTCCGTGCAGTCCCGTAAAAGCAATCTCGCCGCAACAGTAAAGATTTGCAATGTTGGTCCTGCCCCGATCATCTGCTTTTACCCCTCCACACAGGTAGTGGGCTGCCGGTGCAACAGGTATCATCTGAACAGCCGGGTCAATGCCAAGGGAGAAGCATGTTTTATAGATAGTGGGAAACCGGTTTTTCAGCTCTTCCGGATTCAGATGCCTGCAGTCCAGGAAAACAGATTCCTCTCCCCTTGATTTCATTTCAGAATCAATGGCCCTGGCGACGATATCACGGGAGGCGAGGGATCCGCGCGGGTCATACTTCTCCATAAAGGTTTCGCCATTCCCGGTTTTTAGAACAGCCCCGAAACCGCGAACCGCTTCTGAAATCAAAAAGGCGGTATCCCCCTCATGCCCGTACAGAGCCGTGGGGTGGAACTGGACAAACTGCATATGCTCAATAATGGCTTTCGCCCTGGCGGCCATCGCAATTCCGTCACCCGTGGCGACAGCCGGATTTGTTGTCAGTTTATACACCTGCCCGATACCACCGGAAGCCAGCACAGTCGCCCTGGCCACGAACGTTTTGACGATATTTTTTTTCAGGTCCATGACATAGGATCCGAAACACCGGATATTTTCACTGTTCCTGGTAACCGTCTCTCCAAGGTGATGCTGAGTGATCAGATCAACAGCAAAATGATGTTCTAGTATGTCTATATTGGGCAGCCGCCGGGCTTCCTTCAGCAACGTATTCTGGATCTGGAAACCGGTAATGTCCTTATAGTGAAGAATCCGGTGGGCGGAGTGCGCTCCCTCTATTCCCAGATGGAAATCCCCGTCAGGCTTTTTGTCAAACTCAGTTCCCAGTTCAATTATTTCGCTGATCCGGGCGGGGCCTTCTTTCACCACCATATCTACTATTTCAGTCCGGCAGAGACCATCGCCGGCCTGCAGCGTATCTTTCTTGTGCTGTTCGAAATCGTCATTCAGAAAATCCGTAACCACAGCTATACCTCCCTGGGCATAGCGGGTATTGCTTTCGATCACTTTCGACTTTGTGATAATGGTAACACGGCTATCCGGAAAGCGACTGGCTGTCTTTACAGCAAAACTCAGACCGGCAAGGCCAGAACCTATTACTAAAAAATCAGTCTGATGCATGAACTTTATTTTATATTCACCATTTTAACGACAGGCAAGACAGATGCTTGCATTGGCGGAATGGATGGGAGGCATCATTTCGTTTTTATTTTTGATCAGCCCCGGCAGTCTGTCGGACTTAGGAACAGAAAGCGAGCAGGATGAGATTTTGGCACAGTGGAACACGACTTTTGAGGTTCGTAGCGGTGTTACGGAACGAGAAAGCGGGATTCCAATGTGTAAAAAGATCGCCTGCGCAGCTCTGTAGAGTAAGTCCGACAGATTGCTAGAGGAGTATAAAGTTGAAACCGGGGAATAATAGAAAATTAAAGCCAGGATAAAAATAAGCTGTAACAGTCCCTTGCAGTCTGTGGATTTTAAGCAACAATATGAAAGGAACCTCCTATAACACACTGTTTACCCACTGGAATCAAACAGCCCGGCGACACTGTACCGACAGCACGGCGGCATTTACCGGCCGGCAACCCTGCCATCCTGCGGAATGAGTGATATTTCAGTACTTTGCGGAATCTAAAAAACAGTAAAACAGAATCATTCGGATAACCCATTACAATTATGAAAAGAGCGCTTCTATTTTCCTTTGCTATCACTATTTCAGGAATGATGGCTGCAAACGTATCCGCACAGGAACGGCCTGGAAATACAGAAATAGGAATTATAGTAGGTGAGCCGACGGGATTGAGCGCCAAATTCTGGACTGGTAACAACAGGGCGTTCGACCTGGGCCTGGCATGGTCATTCAGCGGGCAGGGCTCCATGCATATCCATTCCAATTATCTTCTGCACAGAACACTGGATAATCCCGAGCTGGCCCTTTACTATGGTATCGGAGGACGTTTACTGATGCAGGACGATCCCAATCTGGGCATCCGGATCCCGCTGGGCCTTCAGTACGTAATACCCGAAAGCCAGCTGGGTATCTTTTTTGAGCTGGCTCCCATGTTTGACCTGGTTCCCGACACGAAGTTTGATATAAACGGCGGACTCGGCCTGCGGTTTATTTTCTAATCTATTTTTAACCTGTTTCCAAGCAGTCTGTCGGACTTACTCTACAGAGCACCCTCCCGCAGTTCAGGACAGAACACCTTCCCAAAGGAAAGAATCCTGCAGCATCTCAGGAATCACGCTGCAACTGGTCGATTTCTTTTTCCAGGGCCTCCAGTCGTTCTTCTTTCCTGTCCACTTTTTCTTCGGTTTTTTCCACCTTCTTATGCACTTCATCCAGCAGATTGCTGCCTTTGCCCGACGGTTTGAAGTAGGACAGGGACTCCTTCATCTGC
This sequence comes from Balneolaceae bacterium, assembly GCA_040905285.1. Classification (GTDB taxonomy): domain Bacteria; phylum Bacteroidota; class Rhodothermia; order Balneolales; family Balneolaceae; genus JBBDRV01. The sequence goes on from JBBDRV010000204.1 coordinate 3,806, forward strand.
AAGACCTCATCATAAAGTTTCTTCAACTCTTTGCGCAATTTTTCGGCCTCTTTCTGCTTCTTCTGTATTTCAGCGATATCATCAGCCGTATAGTCGGTTACATTCTCACTGCCGACAACATCCGCTGCAGATTTGGCGGCACGAAAACGGTCGTAAATTACATCACATATTTCACGGTATTCCTTCCACATCTTGTTTTTAAACCGGATGGGCACATAGCCGGCCTTTTTAAACTCTTCCTGTAACGGTTTCGCCTCTTCAACGGCTTTGATCGGGTTTTCATGATCCTTCAGGTCTTTTAATTTATCCAGGACAGCCTGCTTCTCTTCAAGATTATCCTTACGGTCTTTCTTAACCTCTTTGAAATGATCCCGGCGGCGGTCGTAAAACAGGTCCATGGCCTTCTTGAATTGTTTCCAGACCTTGCCTGACATCCGCTTGGGCACCGGACCTGTTTTTTTCCATTCTTTCATCAGCTGCTGATACCGGTTGTGCGTGGCCTCCCATTCTTCAGAATCATTCAGCTCTTCAGCCTGTTCGATCAGCTTCCGCTTCACGTCAAGATTTTTCTCCTCCTGTTCCCGCAGTTCGTCAAGGTTTTCTGATTTTTTTTCATTGAACGTATCCGTAGCCTTTTTAAACTGATCCCAAAGTTCATTCTCATCCTTCTGGGGTAGGTTGCCTATTTTCTTCCAGCGGCGATGCAGTTTATTAACTTTTCTTGCAGCTGCTGCAAGATCCGGGTCGTCAATCAGAGATTCAGCCTCCCTGATCAGTTGTTTCTTTTTTGAAAGAAACTTTTCAATCTGCCGGCGGTATTTACTATCGTTCCGGAAACGCAGATCATGGAACCGGTCCTGAATCCTGTGATACCGGTCCCAGGTTTCCTGGTTCTTATCAGCCGGCACGCGGCCTATCTTGTGCCATTGCCTGTTCAGTTTTTCAAGTTCGGTTTCTGCGGTCTTCCAGTTGGCATCCTCTTTCCCGATCTCGGAGATCAGCTCTTCCATTTTATCGAGTACCACCAGTTTCCCCGCAAGACTCTCTTCTTCCTTCTGCTTCTTTTTTACAATCCGGTCTACTTTATGCTCTTCGAACTCGCCCAGCAGTCTGTCAAAATCCTGCTGAAGTTCCTCGGCCTTTCCGGCCGGCAGCGGTCTGAGCTGATCCCAGTCACTGCGGATTCTGGAAACCTCTTTCGATGCTGTCCAGTTTTTATTCTCCACTATCCCGGAAAGCTCCTTCAGAAGCGATTCCTTTTTTTCCTGGTTGCCGGCCTTTATTTTCCTCTGCTCTTCATAATGAGCTTCCTTTCTCTTCTCAAAGGTTTTACGGGCCTCGTCGATTCTTTCACGGAACTCACTGATCCCCGTCTCTCCCGGGTCCGGGCCTTCAGACCAGAGGCTGTCAATATTGGAGAACTCCATTGTCACATATGGCCAGTCCGTCAGCTCAATGAGCTGTTCTGCCTTTTCGGCAAGTTCCCTGTAATGCGTTTCAGCACTCGGTTTATCAGCCTCTTCCGGGGATGCTTTACTTTTATCTGAATTGACCAAACCAGTACTTTTTCAGTTGCATATTAACGGCTCGAAGCCTGCTGTCCAAAAAATCATCAGATAATCAGTTTAATCAAGATTCACTACCTAAGCAACCATATCCGCAAAGGGGTACCTGCTCCTCTCCGTCATCCCCCCACCGATCGCATGACAGCGGCCGGGAGTCTGTCGGACTTAGGAACAGAAAGCGAGCAGGATGAGATTTTGGCACAGTGGAACACGACTTTTGAGGTTCGTAGCGGGGTTACGGAACGAGAAAGCGGGAATCCAATGTGTAAAAAGATCGCATGCGCAGCTCTGCAGAGTAAGTCCGACAGACTCCTGAACCCGCGGGCTAATCAAAAAGAGCCTGTAAATGATTCACAGGCTCTTATAAACTGCAGGGAAAATGTTGAGGGTTTACTCCAGATGACTCCGCAGCATCCAGGCGGTTTTGGAGTGGACTGTCAGGCGGTGGGTTATCAAATCGATGGTTGCCTCGTCCCCGGCTTCCTGACATGGTTCAAGCACACTTCGTGCAGTCCGGAGTATTGTTTCATTATCTTCTGCCAGCCGCCTTACCATCTCCAGTGCCCCGGGATGATCCGTATCTTCATCAATTGCGGTTAACCCGGAAAAAACCCTGAAGGAGCCCGGAGCCCTGTACCCGAGAGCACGGATCCTTTCAGCTATTTCATCTATCGCTTCCGCCAATTCTGAATACTGTTCCTCAAACTGCTCATGAAGCGGCTGAAAAAGCTGCCCTGTTACATTCCAGTGATAATTGTGGGTCTTCAAATAGACCATGTATGAATCTGCCAGTACCCGTGAGAGACCGTCGGCAATTTTTTTCCTGTGCGCTTCGCTGATTCCAATGTTTACTTCCATTGCATTAACTCCATCCGTGAATGTTGACTTATTCATAGATATTATTTTCGGATTATGATTGAATGACTGAGTTGTTTCATTACAAAAAAAGAGCCCCGGTCATTCCGTCAGAGCCCCCGTCTATCCCTTTTCACAGGAGAGGCTGTTTACAGGAGAGGCCGGACGTTCCCTGTCCGGCTCGTCAGGCATTGCTTTTGTCAGACTTCCACACCGTGCACGTCCCTCAGAATTGCTTTTGCATTCTTGTCGTTTTTCTGCACGACACGGTGCTGCAGATTGGTCACAATTTCCGGCTGAGCCTTTTCATAAGCCTCTTCCCGGGCCTCTTCCTCATTTGTCGTCCGGATCAGGTCGTAGATATCATCTGCCCGGACGATGCTGTATAGTGAATCTTCGTTGAACGCATGAGAACGCAACTCTTCAAATTTCTTAAAAAGCTCCGGAAAATTTTCATTTCTGGCAGCCTTGTCGATAATTTCAACATCGCGCGGGCTTTCCGCACTCAGGGGGGTTTTACATAAGAAGTAGAATTTCTGCTTATAGATCATCTTGTCTGCAATTCGGGTTCGTATTCATACCGGATCTTAATATAATCATTATCCCCCTGTTCGCATAACGTCTGCAGCGTACCCTATTCCCGAACACACTTTTTACGTCTCAGGGAAAATATGTACCGCGGTGCATAAAAAGTCAGGAGGATGCCACGGACAATCATGAAAAATACCATTGCCAGCCACAAACCATGGACACCTGCATACCGTGTTCCGAGATAATATACGGGCAAAAAGAACAGGAAGGTGGCAGCCAGCATGGTGTTTCTCATGGGAGCGGTTGCTGTCGCACCGATAAAAATACCATCCCACACATAACAGATACTGGCGACGGCAGGTGCAAGAACCGTCCAGATAACAACCTGTTCCGCCAGCTCAATGACAGCCGTCTGATCCGTAAACAGATTCAGAATTACGCTGTTGAACAATCCGTAGACGGCGCTGCCGGCCAGGCCGAGCATCAACCCCCAACCCATGGTGTACCAGACTGCCTTTTCCAGCTTCTCCCGGTTCTTCCCTCCCGTGTATCTTCCGACCAGGCTTTCGGCAGCATAGGCGAACCCGTCTATGCCGTACGAGGCGATCATCCACAGTTGCAGAAGTATGCTGTTCGCAGCAAGAACCATATCACCCTGGGCTGCGGATTTAGCGGTAAAAAAGGAGAAGGTGAAAATCAGGCAGACTGTACGAATAAATATATCCCGGTTGACATCAAAGAACTTCCTGATTTCTGTCAGGTTCAGAAACCTCTCCTTTACAAAGTGTTTCAGGTATCTGCCGTACCGTTTCAGGAAGAGAAGCAGGGCCAGGACAAGCCCCAGGTACGTTGAAATGAGGGTTCCCCAGGCCACCCCGTCTACATCGAGACCCAGGTAATAGATGAAAAAAATGTTCAGTGCAATGTTGAGAAGGTTAAGCACGATGGTGACAATCATCGGGTATTTGGCATTCTGCATCCCCAGAAACCAGCCGTTCAGCCCATAGAGAGCCAGGACAGCAGGGGCGGTATATATCCTGATATCAAAATAGACCTGCGTATGGTGCTCCACTTCCCGGCTGCTTTCAATAATGTAGAAACTCAGGTCTGATACCGGCTGCTGCAAGGCAAGGATCAGAAAGCCCAGCACCATCGCCACCGCCTGGACTCTTGCAAGGATCATTATCATTTCACTCCGGTCCCCGGCTCCGTACGACTGCGCTGTCAATCCTGTTGTGCCCATTCTCAAAAACCCGAATCCCCAGAACAGAAAATTGAAAATCATACCTCCCACTGCCAGCGCACCCAGATAATACACCTCATCCAGATGGCCGACAAGAGCCGTATCCACCGCCCCAAGCAGCGGCACGGAGAGATTACTGATAATATTCGGAACAGCCAGATTGAGAATTCGCCTATTCAAATTTCCTGTTCATCAAATTGCAAATTAACAGAAACCGGTGGTTTATAAACCTAAAGTTGCATATCTACATGCCTGCGTTTATTTTCTCTATCGGCTTTTGCAGGGTGGTCCTCTTTTCAGTGAATCTTAATTCTTAAAACTCATGAATTTAGAAACTCGGAACAAAATTATAACAATTGTACTCGGTGTAGTCATCGTGTTTCTGGGATATTATCTCTACCGGTCTATCGTAGACCCTTACCAGGAGGTCCTGGAAGAACGTGAGATGGATGCTCGTGTCCAGCACCGGATGACTCTGGTACGGGATGCGCTGATACAATACAGGAATGAAGAGGGCGGTTTCCCTCCTACGGATGGAGGTCTGGATTCCCTGGTGAACTTCCTTCAGACAAATCCCAGGATGGTTGCAGAGGGAGAGGACCTGTTTGAGGAAAGACCGCCGTCGGAATTCGAACCCGACTCGTTGAAATTTTCACCGCAGCCTCCGCACAATGAGTTCGAGTATACGCTTAATGATACTCTGCGTCCACAGATTTACCTTCTGGAGGACCCTGATTCGGATTTCCGCATCGGAGATCTTGAACGGACCACACTGTTGAATGCTCCGAACTGGAATTAAATATGTCTTCAACGGGAGATTGCCTGGGCATCTGTTTTGCTGACCATCAGCTGTTTTATGCTGTCAATGGTCAGTCAGGCGGGGCCCGGTTACAGCATATCGGCTGTATTGATTTCAATTTCCCTGTCCTCACAGCTGTTTCCGGTTCCGACAGCGAAAATTCTGACAGTTTAAAAAAATCCCTGTGCCGGCTACAGGACAAATACACCTGTGACAGTGTCCGGATGCTCACTCCCGCTGTTCTGGAATGCTGGAGCACATTTCCCCGGCTGGTATACGAAACAGCCGACGAACGGGAGGATCATCTCTCGATAGTCATGGAAGGGCTGCCCCGCAGTGACATGGAATCAACCTGGCATGAATTAAGCAATCAGGATTACAGGCTGCTGACCGTACGCAACCGCCATCTGACTGAAAACTACAGAAAGCTTACCCTGGATTTCAGCCAGAGTGATTTCGTCAGTGAATTCGAACTCGGTTCCGACTGGCAATACCATACGGGAATGAAAGGGTCCTATCTGACTGTTAACTGTCAGCCGGACCATCTGGCTGTCTCCTCGTATCTGCTCGGAAAATTGAGGGGCGCTACATTTATCCGGTTTGAATCCATTGATGACCTTCCCTATCTCTGGACCTGTTATGCACGCAATCTTGCCTGGATGAACGGAATTCATGAACAGATTTATGTTTATGGCTATTGTGGCCTGGAGATCATGGAAGTCCTGTCGTCCTTTCTGGGTGAAACCGGACAGGTCATACTGATGAACAATCTTGAAGCCATGAATGTTAAGGCGGATGAATCCACTTATGGATTTAAGCTGGAAAGCTCTTTCCCCGCGATCATGCTGAGTCTGAATCTGCCCGGACAGAAAGTAACAACTGCTGAATGAGAATTATAACCGGTAAACTGAAAGGCCGGACCATACCGGTCCCTGATACCGGGGAACTCCGGCCCACCTCGGATCGTACCAAGGAAGGACTTTTCGGAGTTATTGCCGCAAGACGCTTCTTTGAAGGATGCAGAGTGCTCGATCTGTTTGCAGGAAGCGGAAACCTTGGATTCGAAGCTATTTCCAGAGGTGCAGACCACGTCCTTTTTGTGGATCGAAATGCTGAACACCTGAAACATATTGAACAGCTGTCCCGTGAATTCAAAGTTGACAACCAGACTGCCACTGTCCTGAAACCGGCAGAAGAGTTTTTACAGGGAACGCCGGTTCCCAGCGACCTGATCTTTTGCGATCCTCCTTACGATTATGTCTACATGGATGATATGATCGCCATCATTTTAGAGAAAGAGTGGCTGAATACGGAAGGATGGTTTATTCTGGAACATGACAAACGGTATGATTTTCAGGATCACGACCACACATTTCATACAAAAGCGTATGGCAGAACTATTGTTAGCATCTTTCAGAAGCAACCGGTAATTTCATAATACTGTCCTTGCAGTCTTTCGGACTTAGGAACAGAAAGGCAGCACTGTACATTCCTTAGCCGGTTTACCGGTATCATTTTGTCAGCACCATCCGATACCATGGGCAAAATAGCACTATTTCCCGGATCATTCGATCCAATTACGAATGGCCATATCGACCTGCTGGAAAGAGCTTCAAAACTCTTTGATAAGGTGATTGTGACCGTGGCTGTAAACAATAACAAAAAATCCGTTTTCAACGGGCCGGAAAGAGTTGCGTTGATCAGGGAATGCGTCGGGGAAAAAGACTGGAAAGGACAGATAGAGATAGAGGAATTCACCGGACTGCTGATAGATTTTGCAAAAAAAAAGAAGGTAAATGTACTGCTCAGAGGCGTGCGGCAGATTTCTGATTTCGAGTATGAATTCAGAATGGCTTTAACCAACAGGAGGCTGGCTCCGGACATTGATACGATCTTTTTAATGCCTGATGAACAGCTGACCTTTATTTCAGCCTCAATCGTCAAGGAAATTGCCTACTGGGGAGGCGATCTCTCTTCTTTCGTTCCCTCCTGTGTTGCCGGTGCGCTCCATGAAAAGTTTAAAAAGAGCTGATGCTGAAGGAGTAGTTTTGTAGCATCATGCTGCTGTTTTTCCTATTTTTGGCCTTCCCAATAAACCACTGATTCGAACCATTTATGATATCCAAACGGGCAAATAATCTATCTCCTTCCGAAACGTTAAAAGTTTCTGCCAAAGCGAAAGAACTTATCCGGGAAGGCCAGTCGATCATTTCTCTCAGTGCGGGCGAGCCGGATTTTAAAACACCCAAACACATTTGCGACAGTGCGATAAGGGCCATTGAGGGGGGGGTTCACGGCTATACGGTAAATACGGGAACACCGGAACTAAGAGAGAGCATCTCCCGCAAACTGCGGCGGGACAACGACCTTGATTTTGATCCCGGACAGATTGTTGTCTCCAACGGTGCAAAACAGTCGATCGGTTTTACGATCCTTTCCGTCATTGATCCGGGGGATGAAGTGGTCATTCCGTCACCGTACTGGGTATCGTATCCCGAGATGGTAAAGCTGGCGGAAGGAAAACCTGTTATTCTGAAGACCTCTATTGAAAATAACTTCAAGCTGCTTCCTGAAGATCTTGACAGGGTTATCACGGACAAAACAAAAGCCCTGATCCTGTGTTCACCGTCAAACCCTACCGGGGCTGTATACACTGAAGAGGAGCTCAGGGAGATTGCGGCTGTCCTTAAAAGATATCCGGATATCGTCGTTCTGTCTGATGAAATCTACGAATATATTGTATTCGATGAGAAGCATATCAGCATATTACAGGCAGATCCCGGATTGAAGAACCGGACGGTGGTGATAAACGGATTCTCGAAAGGGTTCGCCATGACGGGATGGAGACTGGGTTATATGGCCGGTCCGGCTGAAATTGCCTCTGCCGTGGCTAAAATTCAGAGCCAGGAGACATCAGCCCCTTCCGCCATATCCCAAAAAGCAGGTGAGGCAGCCTATGAAGGCCCCCTGGATGAGGTACTGAAAATGCGGGATGCCTTCAAAGTCCGGCGGGAATACATTGTCCGGGAACTGCTTGACATTCCGGACCTCAAATGCTTTATGCCTTCAGGGGCATTCTACGTTTTTCCTGATTGTTCAGCGTATTTCGGGAAGAAGACCAAAGGCGGAAAGACCATTCAGACCTCACCTGATCTCTGCATTTATCTCCTGGAAAGGCATGGTGTGGCTGTTGTGCCCGGTGACGCATTCGGAGAGCCGTCGGGATTCAGAATCAGTTACGCATCATCCATGGAGCAGCTGAAGGAAGCGGTCAGAAGACTGAAAAACGGATTTGCAGAACTGTCCTGATTTTTTGTGTGATATTGACAAAATGACCTGTTGGCAAACTGGCACGTTTTCTGCTACAGAACCGGCAAATAACCCTTAAAAAAATTCACCTGTTATGCCTACCTACGAATACAAGCGTAAAGACGGTACCATCTTCGAATATCGCCAGGGTATTAATGACAATCCCCTGACGACCTGTCCCGAGACCGGACAGAAAGTGACCCGGATGATTTCCGGCGGAGGCGGTGTTGTATACAAAGGCGACGGCTGGTATGTCACCGACTACAAGAAATCCGGGTCCGCCCCGGCCAACGGATCATCCGGAGATTCCGGACCGGAAAAAAAGGATGAAGCCACATCCAAAAAAAATGAACCGTCCGGTTCCGGTGAGTGAACATGTCTGATTCGAAGCCGGATTCATACCGCCAGGCAGTTGAACAATTCGTTCTTCTCTGGGGAGAAATGGCTACGGCGTGGGGGATCAACAAGACGATGGCCCAGATTCATGCCCTTCTCTATGCCGAGTCCGGGCCCCTTGATACGGATTCGATCATGAGCGAATTGGGTATCAGCCGCGGAAATGCCAATATGAATCTCCGGAACCTTGTCCAGTGGCAGCTGATTCACAAGGTACATTATAAAGGAGAGCGCAAAGACTACTATACGGCAGAAAAAGATGTCTTGAGTATGGTCTCAACTCTGATAAGGGAACGTCAGCAACGGGAAATCGCTCCCATACGCGAAAACCTCGAACAACTCTGTAATTTACCGGACGACGGGGATTCCGAATCTGCTGAAGCGAGGGAATTCCGGAAAAAAATTAAAAACTTTACCGAATTTCTGGAAATGTTTGAACGGTTTACAGATGCCCTTCTTCCCTATATCAACAAAAAGAATCTGAAATTCCTCAAACAAATCGTTAAGATTGCGGAGGCCCGCCAGTCCCTGAAAAAGAAAACAGATGAGATTCCCGACATCAAACTGAACCCGGATGAGTAAATCATCAAGAGACAAAGGAATTGAAGCCGAGCGCATAGCTGCCGCCTATCTGGAATCAAAAGGCTGGATTATCCTGGACCGCAATTATTTCTTTCAGCGCGCAGAAGTCGATATTGTTGCATACGATACAACATGCATTATATTTGTCGAGGTGAAATCCAGATCCGGAACTGCATACGGGCATCCGGAAGATTTCATAGATAACGACAAAATCAGAAATATATACAAGGCTTCTGAAGCATGGATGTATGAGAGAAAAATGGAAGGCTCGCCCGCCCGTTTCGACGTTATTTCCATTATTCAAAAAGGCAACGAGGCTCCTGACATAAACCATTTTGAAGACGTCTTCCGATAGGGGCCTGCCTGAGATGAACCGGATAACCGCCGGGATAAGTAATCCGTTAAGTAACCGAAAAGGGACCGACTATCGACTTGAACCGACCTTCCATACTGGATACACTCAGGCACGACCGGAATGAATGGGATATAATCGTAATAGGTGGCGGAGCCACCGGATTGGGCACAGCCCTTGATGCCGCTTCAAGGGGATACAAAACCCTGCTCCTTGAACAGCATGATTTTGCAAAGGGAACATCAAGCAGGAGCACCAAACTGATCCACGGAGGAGTCAGGTATCTCAGACAGGGGAATATTTCACTTGTTCTCGAGGCACTAAAAGAACGCGGTCTGCTGCTGGCAAATGCGTCACACCTTGTAAAAAAACAAAAATTTATTATCCCGGGTTACCGGTGGTGGGAAAAACCTTTTTACGGGGCCGGAATGAAAATCTATGACATCCTTTCCGGCAGCATGGGTATTGGCAAATCCGGTTTATTGTCTGCAAACCAGACGCTCGATGAAATTCCGACACTTGAACCTCATCACCTGAACGGCGGTGTCTGCTATTTTGACGGACAGTTTGATGACTCACGGCTGGCTGTCAACCTGATGCAGTCGGTTTTTGAACAGGGCGGAACAGCACTGAATTATGTGAAGGTAACCGGATTTCTCAGAAAGAACGGCACTATAAATGGTGTTGAAGCCGAAGACGCTGAAACAGGCGAAAAATTTCAACTCCGTGCCGGGACCGTAATCAATGCCACGGGGGTATTTACAGATCATGTCAGACGGCTGGACAATGCTGAAAACCTGCCGGTGATACAGGTGAGCCAGGGTGTTCATATAGTTGTCAGCCGCAAGTTCCAGCCGGGAAAAAGCGCTCTGATAATTCCGAAGACTGACGACGGCCGGGTACTCTTTGCGGTTCCCTGGCATGACCGGCTTATTATCGGCACAACGGATACGCCTGTCGACTCCGCCGTCCTGGAACCGAAGGCCCGTCAGGACGAGCTGGATTACCTTCTAACCCACATATCCGGATATCTTACCGGCAAACCTGCTGAATCAGATGTTAAAAGTGTGTTCACAGGCCTGAGGCCGCTTGTCGGCAGAAAAGTTCAGGTGAGCACTAAAAAACTTTCAAGAGATCATTCCATTTTTACAGATCCCGGCGGCCTGGTTACAGTAACGGGTGGAAAATGGACCACATACCGAAAAATGGCAGAAGAGACGGTCGATCATGCGGCCAGGAACGGTTCGCTTGAAAACCGGCCATGCGTGACTAAAAAACTGAAGATTCACGGATGGACTGAATCAGCTGACACCGACAGCCTTTACAGCATTTACGGATCTGATAAAAAATTTCTGCTAAACCTGGAGAAAGAGCAGAAAGGATGGAATCTGCCTATGCATCCGGCGCTTCCTTACCGGCCTGCCGAAGTTATCTGGGCAGTACGCCGTGAAATGGCCAGAACCGTTGAAGATGTGTTGAGCCGGCGTACTCGTGCGCTTTTTCTTGATGCGGAATCCAGTATCAAAATGGCGGAACAGGTAGCGAAGCTTATTGCTGTGGAGAGGAATCTGGATGATGAATGGGTAAAGTCACAGGTATCCGGTTATCGGAAACTGGCGGGCAACTATTTGACATCCTCTTACAAAGACGGGTTGACGGACAGCGATTTCGGGTGAAGCGTGGAACTGTCCCAAAAAAAAAGCCTCCCTGCCAGGTTAGCTGATAGCTGAAACAATCAGCTGAGCTGTAGCGGGGAAGCCTTTACTCCTTGTTTTATTTCATTTCATCATATACTATCATTTCGTTTCAACTGTTCATCCGGCACTGTACAAAAATGGACTTTCCGCTTCAAGGTTTTTTATCAAACGAGTAATCGTGCCTATTTCTGTCTGTAAAAATAGATTCTTTTATTAGCCGAATCCTTACCGCTTTTAATTTTAACATTGTTTTCCTGGTTATACTGATAAACAGCAGTCCGCATCGAATTAACACTTTTTTCATTACTGTAGGAAACTTCAACGGCATCGCCGCCCGGCTCCAGCTTATCCAGGGCCTCCATCAAGGGCTTGAATTTAGAAGATCTTCTTTTACTCGATTTTACCTGTGAACGGTTTACAAATTTAATGTCCATTATACTCCTAAGCTTGTTATACTTTCAACTATTTATTTACTATAACTTAATATATATCAATTTATTCTTTAAAAAAAGCACGGATGCATTTCTTGATACTTATTTGATTGGATTATTTATTGTGATTATTATTCTTAATAATTTGATATAATAAACTAATTAAGCATGCATGAGGCTTTTTTTTGATTCGCGTCATTTGAAAGCTCAAGACCGGTGTTTCAACGGATAAGAGGTCCGGCTGAACCCTCTCGGTTAAACGAGCCTTTGGGAACTTTACAGGGGGGATGGAATCCATTCTTCAACCATGAGACAACTCTTTGAAGAATTCCGACAGACCCGCTGATTCTGTCGGGAATGACCATTGGAAAACATCTGTTTTCTCTTCCTGTGCTTAACACCCTGGGCTTCAATGGATTTAAAAAAACCCGATGCAGGCTTTAATTATAGTCCTAATTGCTTATTATATAATAGCATTTGGGTACCTCTTTAATATCCCTGCGCTTGCGATCTGTTTAAGAGAAAAAAACGAACAACAACATGTAAAAGGAGTTTGTATGGAGTGGATTTCAACGTGGTGCAGCAACAGCTCTCTGATGTTCTTTGTATTTCCTTTTTTATTGTCATTAACAGCGGAACAGGACCGGACAGAAGCATGTCCCCTCTTGCCTTCTTCCCCGGCCGACGATGTCTATGAACTGTCCGGCGAAAACCCTGTCCTGCTCCAAAACAGAATCGAAAGCCGGGTACTTGCATGGAGTGACCGCTATCCCGACAGCCTCACATCCCTGATTGAGTATTTTGAACAAAATGGATTCCAAATAAAAGAGCTTCTTGCCGATTCAAGGTTTGAAATCTATGAGGGAATCGGAGACCGGTTCCGGCATTCTGCAGAAAGAAAATCCCTCAGCCTCGATGAATATAAAAACGTTCTGGGATTTGAAGATAAAAGATCCCGTATTACCGGCTTTATCAATGAGAATAATGATCAGCTGACCAAGGCAGAGGCAGACTATGACATTTCCAGGTATGTCATAGCCGCTATTATCGGGATTGAATCGGACTTCGGGAAAAACATCGGACGGTTTAACCCTTTCAATGCCTATGTCTCGATGTATGCCGAGGGCTACAGGGGTGACTTTGCCAGGGCTCAGCTTGAAGAACTCCTGAAATTCACCACCAGAAATAACATAGATGTGTTTGAGTTGAAATCCAGTTATGCCGGGGCCATGTCTTTTGCCCAGTTCATTCCCTACTCGGTAAACAAATGGTTCGTCGGTGATGATATTTTTGACATGAACAACAACATCCTGTCCGTTGCCAATTACCTGGCACATTTCAAAGAGATAACAGGCTCTCTGGATGGGGCTGTCTTCAGGTACAATCCGAGCAGACTTTACACAGATGCTGTGCTGGATCTGGCAAAAGAAGCTGAAGATATTTATACAGCAGCCCGTTAATCCGCCACAGATTTCCCCGGTTTATTGCTGGAAAAAGAAATAAATCATGTCTGCATACTGTCTTGTCCGGTTATATGGATACAGTGCAAATTTTATTACTACGATTGACTTTATAAATAAATACACATGATCCGGGCCTTGCAGTCTGTCGGCATGCTTACGCTGTCCGCTTCACCGGATCCGCTCCGGCATCCCGGAAATCCTGTCAGCCGTTTGCCTGACCCTGTATCCCCACCAGACTCCGCTCCAGAAGTTTGTCAGAGCCTTTAATCTCCGGCTAATCCATTGGCCCTCCACCGTTTTTTACATCCTGCCGGAAACCGGCATCCATTTCAGAAAATCCGGCGGCTTTAATAAAAAAGTGAACGCTTTACATCGTATATGCACTTTAATTAGCAGATACTTGAAAGAGAGAGGGGCCGCCCTTGCCGGAGATCGTTTATCAAAACCAATTACCGGAGAGATCATGACGTGGAAGCAATTTGCCTGGATTATTCCCCTGACAGTGATTATTCTGCTGGCACTTCTGTTCTTTCTGGGCGACTGGCAATACACTTACAAACCATCCGCATCAGATATATTAAACCCGGAGAGAACCAATACCGGCCAGGCCTATGACGTATGGGGACAGTCTGTAACCCATCGCCAGGCTGACAGCCTGATGCAGACGGAGGATGGGCGACGACTGCTTTCCGAAGCAAACGGTGCAATTCGGATAGACGATGATCTTCTCGAATCCGGTCGTGATACGTTTTATGAAGAGACGTTCAACAATGAAGTTTTTTTCACTGATATTCTCGGGGCTATGGACGGGCCCCTTACGTTCGGAGCTGTAACGAAAGCTCTGGCCGGACTTCGCGGAAGAGGGACCGACAACCTCCAGGTGCGGGCAGCCCGCGATGCCGTGATCGGGGGCAGAGTTATAAATGAGGACGATATTATAGATACGGGACTGGACGTCGCCAAAGGTGCCTATATACCGATGGGAATGAAAATCAGGTTCAAAAGGGGGAAGCCGATGATGGGCATTTCCTGTGCAGCCTGTCACAGTACATACGACCCGGAATCAGAAATGATCATAGAAGGGGCACCCAATAGCAACCTGAATCCGGGCTTGTTACTGGCCCTGGGGTCCAACTCCGCAGCTTTCCTCGCAAATACAGATATCGCGGCCCTGGATCGTTTCATCTCGGAAAACAGCAGAGAGATTACGGGTTCAGACGGGCAGATGCATCTCCTGCCCGATCCGGAATTGCTTGAAAATGCCGTTGACTCTGCACTGGTCCGGTGGCCTCCGGGAAGCTTTGATTCCTCCAATGAAACCCGCGCAACGCCATCACAGATTCCGGATTCTTTTACGCTGGGAGATCACCCCTACGGCTGGACCGGATTTGCTATGGCCGGTCCGTTCCGGGGCCTGTCCATGCTCAACAACAACGTACACGGCATGAATTCTGATAAATTCGCAGATGTCGAAGCGTTTCATCAGCTGCATGGCATTGACCGGGAAAGGTATATAGGAACCCTGTTGCAGAACGCCGCTGATGCCGGCTACCGGTTCGAACCGGATTCAGAAGAATCCCCCTACGAATTCTTTGCCCGCGTAAACCCTACAGAAAATTCTCCTGTAACAAATAATGCCGTGGCACTGCCTACCTATCCCCTGGCATCCTTTGCAACACCGAACGGATTGTGGATCGGGACCCCGGGTCATAAAGTATGGGAAGAAGTGAATGCCATGTCCGCTTTTCAACAATCCCTGATACCACCACGACCGCCGGATACGCTTTCGACAACGGCCATTGTGCAGGGGCGGAGAGTTTTTCTGGAAGCCGGTTGCCAGAGTTGCCATTCCGGGCCTGCATTTACCAGTAACAGGATCATTCCGGCTGAGGAGATCGGGACGGAACCTGTCAGGGCCCGTGCTTTTGAAGACTATGAACAAATCCTGGTTTCACCGGTGGCCTATTCCTTTAACGTGGATATTCCTGTTCCGGCGGGAACAGGAAGGATTGATATTCCCATGGACAGAATTGATATGGAACAGATCCACCTTGCCTGGGCGATCGGCGGTACGGACGGAGGCTATAAAGTAAAAGGACTTCTTGGCCTCTACTGGACGGCACCCTATCTCCACGACGGCGGAGTGGCTGTCGGGCAGGATCCGGAAACGCAGCTTGGATTGCCCGGCACTCTTTTTTCCGGAAGGCCGGCGGATCCGTTTAACAGCTTGACCGCTCTTGTCGACAGGAATATGAGGGAAGAAGTTCTGGAAGCCAATTATGAAATGCCCGGATTGCAGCAGGTTAATATCCATGGAACCGGCCATGAATTCTGGGTGGATGAGGAGAATGGCTTTTCAGCCGCTGAACAGGAGAATCTGATCCTTTACCTGCTGCATTTAGAGTGGGATGAAGAGAACTGACATCGACTAAACGACAAGATATATGAGACAAAAGGAACAGACTTTCCAAGCTTTGGGATGCGCAGGCGTAAGCTTTCTGGCTATAATGATGCTCGGCTTTTTGATTGGCGGCACGTATGGCTTACTGATCAGCCTGGGTATAAGCGTGATCATCGGAGCCCTGGTCTACTTCGTGACGGACAGGCAAAAAAGGAGAAAAGAGGAAGAAGAAAGACGAGAGGAAGAAGAATCATCGGACTCCCAGGCTTCATCGGATTCACAGATCTGAACAGGACGTAACTTAATCTTAAGAATGATATGGCATCCAAAGCCCAACGGGTCGAGGTGGGAAAGCGCCAGCTGGAGTTGTCCAACCTGGATAAATTACTCTACCCGGATGAGGGAATTTCAAAGGCTGAGGTTATCCGGTATTACCTCAGTATTGCACCAACCATTCTCTATCATATAAAAGGACGTCCGCTGACACTGATCCGTTACCCCGACGGTATCAACAGTCAGCGTTTCTATCAAAAAAACAGTCCGGAGTGGGCCCCCGAATGGATCGAATCGGTTCCGCTCGGCGGGGATAAAAAAAAGGATTACGTATTGGTCACCGAGCCGGCTTCACTTATCTGGCTGGCCAATCTGGCTTCTCTGGAACTGCACCAGACTCACAGCCGAAAACCGCATTTTGACCGTCCGGATTATATGGTATTCGATCTGGATCCTCCTGAAAACAGTGATTTCAAGCGAATCGTTGAAACGGCCCTGCTTCTGAAAGAACATATCGGGCAGTTCGGCTATCACACATTTGTAAAAACAACAGGCGGAAAGGGAGTGCATCTTGTTGTTCC
>JBBDRV010000205.1:0-3296 GCA_040905285.1 Balneolaceae bacterium
AAAAGCCGGGGCGGCAAACCGGTCGGGATAGACATCAACCCTGATATCCTGAAATACCATCTGGATCTGGGGAGGAGGGTCGTCTATGCGGATGCACAGGATGTCGACATGTGGGAACAGCTCGATATGATCAACGTAAAATCGATCATCATTTCCATGTCAAGCAATATCCACCTGAAACATCACCTCGTGAAAATCATCCGTAAAAAAACCTGGTTCCGGGGTAATATCTATGTATTGACGGCCAATGCACGGGAAGATGAGGTGATCATGGAATCCGGCGCTTTGCCGGTCTCCATCCCTGCCGTACAGGTAGGGAAAGAGATGGCCGACATAAGCATGGACAAATCGGAGTAACGGCATTTCCCGGAAATCACCGTGTTCTCGGATCATCCTCCTCCGGATTGGTATAATTAATGACCCACGGCCCGACGGTGGTAAGCTGAATGACTGTCTCCCCTTCGGCAAAGGCATAATGGACCATTTCCGGGGGCATGGACGTATAACTTCCGGTCTCAAGCCTGGTGGCATACCTCTCGTTTACATTTTCGCCGGACCCCAGCAAAAATGTTCCCGACAGTACTGTTACACGCTCTACGTTCGGGTGCGAATGCGGCGAGATACTGTATCCGTCCGGCATCCTGATCCGCATGGTGAAGACACCCGTTTCGGAAGGATCTCCTTCAAGAACAGCCATTTCGGCCCCCGGTTCAAGAGATGCCGGTCCATCCTGCCACTCTATTTGCCCGGCAGGATACGTCAGGTGATAATCGGGTCCTTCATCGACAAGTTCCTGAGCCGATATGACTGCCGGCAGGAGTATAAACAAGATAACTGCAGAAAAGGCTTTGTTTGAATTCATAACCATGATGTTGCCATTGTTTGTTTTTTTGTTGGGTTTTCTGTTCAGATTTTCAATGTTTCAAATGACCGGATCCACTTCAGATGGACCCGGTCTTTGAATAATCATTTTTTTCCGGTCACTACAATGGTATGGGCACCCAACCCCCTGGCTGCCTTTTTGGTATCGTCATTTGAGCTGCGGGAAAAATAATCCAGCCGATCGATCACAGACACATGACTGAACCCTGCAGTGCGTATGAGATCCAGATAGTCATCCACCGGTTCGGCGCCGACAATGCATTCCGCCCAGAGCTGTGCATTTGATTTTGAAGTATCGGATACCGGTTTGGATAGAACAATATCTGCGATCTGGATGCGGCCGCCGGGCCTGAGTATACGATGGACTTCACGAAAAGCCTTCTCCTTATCGGGAACGAGGTTAAAAACACCATTGCTGGTAACCACATCGACGGATCCGTCACCAAGAGGAATGTCGTCGGCCCTGCCCTCGATAAGCTGAATATTGGGACGCTTCGATTTACGGATGTTTTCACCGGCCTTGGCTATCATGGCCGGTGTCATATCAATGCCGTAAACCTGTCCGTCAGATCCGGTCTTGATGGAGGCGATCAGGACATCCGCACCGGATCCGGATCCGATATCCGCTATTGTATCTCCCGGTTTGATCACATCAGCAAGAAAGGGATAGCCAACACCGGCAAATGATTCAACGGCCGTTGCCGGAATGGCATCCAGTTCACTTTCAGGATACCCCAGATGCAGACAGGAGCTCCGGCCGGTGGGAAAATGGAATTCCCTGTTCGGGCAGGCCGCAACCTCTTCATACATTTCCTGTACAGCGTTTATGACTGCTTTTTTGTCGAGTTTAACTGTTAATTCAGACATATTATCTCCTTTTTTACCTTAAACCTGCATATTTTCTCTTCCGGACATCTTCCGTTCTTCTTCCGGTCCGAAACGAGAACTATCCGGTCACACAGCTATATTTCACGTAACTGTGCCTGCTGTGCGGTCATGCGTTCCAGATAATGGGCTACGGGAGAGTGTCTGGCTTCTGTTACCGCATCCTCCAGGATTTTAAAAGACTCACGACGGAACCTGTCTGCCTGTTGCTCATCCTGTTCAATAACACACTGGCTGGATGAGATCATGGCAACAATGGCTTTGCCGACAGGATTGCCGGTTTTTGAGGCAAGTTCGGACACTGCATCACCACATTCCCTTGCCTTTGACAATTGTCCCGTGTGCAGATAATAATATGCCAGCCATGGAAATAACTCAAGTGCGCAGGCTGCACAGGCTCCGGTTTCCTCCAGCAGCTTCTCACTTTTATCAACCAGCCGTCGCACTCCGATTAAATCGTCCGCCTCCAGCCGATTCCATATACCGACTCCATAAAGCCGTTGCAGGCAGTGATCACGCACGGCAACCTGTTCGGCATGGACGAGTCCGTCACTGACGGCCTTCCATCCCAGCTCTGTTGCCCCTGTGAGGGTATGGAGCACACTTTTCCGGGCAAGAGCATAAGCCATTCCGGCCGGAGAACCCACTTGTTCATGCAACAAGAGACTTGAGGCAAGTTCTTCGACGGCCCGGCTGCGCTGGCCCCGCCACAGAAACATGGTTCCCAATGCATAGTGGCACACAGCAACGCATCTCAAGTCGCCCACGCCTGTTGCCTGTTCGGCTACTTTTTCTATAAAGGACCGGGCTTTCTGAAGAGGCTGATCACCGGAAACGTGGTATTCCCACAGGCAAAGATGTGCATCCGTAGCAACAACTATCTCCGGTGACCATCCGTAAATCTGCCTCTTCATCTCATAATCAAGTCCTTCCTCCCACCGGCCAAGCGGAAGACAGGTCATGGCCAGAATTTCACACGCCTGTGAGGCCTCTGTCTTTGCGTCTGCCCCGTCGGCAATGTCCAGGGCTTCTTTTCCCAGTCCATAAGCCTCATCGAGTTGGTTGAGGTGCCACAAATGCAGGGCTTTTGTTACAAGCAGCCGGGCGCGGGCCAGTGGATCGTCTCCTGCCAGATCGAAAGCTTTCGCAAGATATTGTTCGGAGCGCTCTATGTCAGTCCGGAAGATAGACACCACAGACAGCTTTCGATAGAGTTCCGTCAAGTCAGAGCCTTTCAGGGAGAACTCCTCCGCAAGAGAGATAACTTCTTTATACGCATCATAGCTCTTTTCAAGCCGGCCACAAGCGCGGTATACATCCCCCAGTCGCTCGAGAACCTCACACATCAGGCTACGTGCTTCGAAGTCGTCCGTGGCAACCAGTATATCCCACGCCTTTCTGTATTGATGAAGGGCATTGTCATGGGCATAAGCACCTTCAGCCCGTTCACCTGCCTTCAGAAGATAACGGGCAGCCCTGATCACCTGTCCCGCCCGCAGGTAATGGTAGGCTATCTGTTCAACCGGTTC
>JBBDRV010000206.1:0-19381 GCA_040905285.1 Balneolaceae bacterium
CGGCGGTCTTGAAAACCGTTGAGGCTTCACGGTCTCCGGGGGTTCGAATCCCTCGCCCTCCGCTCAACTTATCAGTGTACAGTCTACTGTAGCCCTGGTTCAGTATTGCAGCCCCGTTTCAGGGGCTTTTTTTTTAAATATTCCCACTGCATGTGCGTTAAGCTACTGTATTAAAACTGACAACCCGATCCGACATGAAACCACTTTTGGTATCATTTGTGATGATTCTCATTGCATTGCCCCTGTCTGCCCAGGATACGTTACGGGTTTCACTGCAGGATTTTATCAACACCGGGATCGAACGGTCGGGACAACTCAGCTATGAACACGGCCAGGTGGATCTTGCCGAGAACAGGGCAGGAGAAGCCAGGACTGCGCGGGTTCTTCCCACGGTGGAGCTGAATACCAGTCACGGGCTGGTACCCGGTGTAGTGAGTAACACGGACCTGCCGGCCGGCCAGTATTACCTTGATCCCAATCTTGAAAATGACTGGGAAAACTGGGCTATATTCACACGTGCGGAAATGACTGCTGTACAGCCTGTATTTACCTGGGGAGCCATAAATAAAGCCATACGTGCTGCAGAACTGGGGGCTGAAGCCGCCCGGAATGAATTTTTGGCAAAACAGCAGGGTTTTGAGCTGCAGCTGTATGAACTTTACTACAGCTATTTGCTTGCCCTGGAAATATCGCGAATACTGGAAGATGCAGAATCCACAATCGGGCAGGTGGAAAACCGGATCGAGACGATGAGGGAAGAGGAGGATCCGGATCTGGAAGAGAAGGATGTATTTCAGTTTGAAATCTACAGATCGGAGTTCAGAATCCAGCAAATGGAGGTGAGGCAAAGTGTAGACAGAATTCAGCGTATCTGGAATTACATTATGGATGGCAACGAAGAGGATGTCTATCTGCCGGAGCACGATTTCCTGGATCCGGTAGCTTTTGATGTCGAGCCATTTGATTATTACCAGGCACACGCGATGGAGAACCGTCCTGAATTAAAGGGTGTGGAAGCCGGCATCGAAGCCTACGAGTACTCTATTGAGGCTATCAGGGCCCGGAACCTGCCCAGTCTTTTTTTGGGACTGTCGGCCAATTTTGCGAATACCCCGAACCGTCCGAGGCAAACCAACCCCTTTATTATCAATAACACCAATTACATGTCTGCCGCCGTGGGATTCGGTATTCGCCAGAATCTCAATTTTTCATCCATGCGGAATCGAATCGAGCGCGAAAGAATTGAATACAACAGAGTCAGGGATTTGAGGGGGGCTCTGTCAGATGAAATAATGCTTGAGCTGTCCGAAGTCTATATGGAAGCTGTTGTTGCAGAAGCACAGGTCACGCAGACCGATGAAGCCCTGAAAACAACCAGGAACTGGGTCCGGCACGAACAGCTTAACTACGATTACGGATTCGGGAATGTAGAAGATCTGATCGATTCCATACGAAAAGAGCTGGAATTACGTGTTACATTGAAACAAAGTATATTTGAAATGAATACAAAAGTGGCATCGCTCTTTCAGTCTTCGGGGATACCGCTTACCCAATTGAGTGTAAATTGACCGGGACACTATGAAATACTTTCTTTTGAATGTTGCTGTACTGTTGCTTCTCCCTGTTCACTCCGTTTTCAGCATACAGTCTGATCTTGCTGACGAACAGGAGATAAGAGAGCTTCTTGAGGAAAGGGATAACGAGATAAAAGAGCTCATGGGGCCGGAAGGGACAGAGTATACTCCTGAACAGCGTGATCAGCTTCGTGCGATTATAAATGATATTATCGATTTTCGTTCAATGGCAGCCAACGCCCTTGGTGACATGTATGATGAAATCAGTGAGGAGGATCGGGAAGAGTTCGTTTCTCTTTTTTCCACGGTTGTGAGGGACCAGTCGCTTAACCGCCTGGACATATACCGTGCTGAGGTCAGCTATGAAAATTTAGAGGTGGAGGATGACCGGGCAGAAGTGAACACCATAGCCAGGCTGGAAAATGTCCGTACCCCGGTTGATTATACCATGGTCAGGGAGGGATCCGAATGGCTGATTACGGACATGATCATTGATGAAGTTTCTACAGTAGAATCCTATAACCGTCAGTTTCAGAGCATCATTCGCCAACGGGGTTTTGACGCCCTGCTGGACAGCCTGCGCCGCCGGGCTTCCAGGACATAGACTGAATTATGAAACCAACCAGAGATACGATAAAAAGTACTCCATCCGAAGGTTATATCTATACCACGTACGGACATCCGAAATATCTGAAGTATGCGCTCGCCAGTGTGGAAACCTTACGCCGGTATGATCCGGCTCGTCCGATAGCCCTGGTTTGCGTTGACAGACATATCCGGATACTGAAAGAGCTCAATCTGGAGAGGTTTTTTGATGACATTGTGCCGCTGGAGCCTGATCACGCTTCTATTGTCGGATTCAAACACAATGTACACCGCTATATGCTTTATGACAGGAATCTTTTCCTGGATTCAGATATTATCTGGTGCAAGGATCCGGACCCGCTCTGGACTTCATTCTCTGTATATCCTTTTACTGTCACAGGAACACAGGTTTCGGACAGTTTTTTTGGCGGACCGAAACATCTCGGTGTTCTAACGGATATTCTGCTGCAAAAGCGGCAGCGTACACTGGAGCATTTCGGCCTGACCTATCTGAGCAGGGTTCAAACAGGCATGATGTATGCCGAAAGTTCGGAAGCGACAGAAAATGTTTGCCGCCTGGCTGCCCGTTATCTGGAACGAATCTCTGAAACACATTTCAGAAGCCGGCTGCTTGAGGCAGGAAGGGATGAGGAATCCTGTGAATGGAGCATGGCCATGGCCATGTCCAAACTGGATATCCCTGTCTATCCCTGGCTTCAGGGGCATTCCAGCCCGCAGCTTGATTTTATTGAAAGCTATACTGCCTATGACCTTGATTTTTACAGTGTGATCTGTACCTACTACAGTGACAACTTCGTCTATAACCTGAGAGGGTTGAGAAGCAAGTGGCTGCGAAGGTTCCTGATCAATCTGTTTTCACTGCTTCCGGGAAAGGGGGACAGTCTCTCTGTTACTCCCTATTGTCTCCATTTTGGATGGGTTCATCAAAAAGAGCCGTTTTACCATTTCTCCGAAAGAACCTGGAACCGGCTTTTAAACGAAAATCAGTTGCAAAAAAATCTGGCTGATGTCCGGTGATGATGCAGAGAGAACGGACCACGATGCACAAGTGATAAAGGGCAACTGAGGCCGTGACGGCAGACAATTGATGCATGGGGCGACGGACCGGGATAAACCAGGGTAACGACGCCCATTGATGCGCGGTGACTACGGTACCGTAAGAGTCAGGAAGAGTTGTCTCCGGGGGGATTTCCTTCTTTCTCATCTGCAGTATCAGCCGTCACCGCACCTTTCTCTTCAGGTATGTCCATTCCTTTTTTTGCCAGTCCCGCAAGTCCGAACGCAGCCACATTAAGTAACTTTCCCAGGGCCGCCTTGGCCACCATTATACCGGCAATATCCGTTTGGGAAACCATCAGTCCCTGTGCCAGGCCGACACTGATACCCACAAAAATCAAATCCCTGTTGGGAAGGAACGGAATCCGTGTCAGTATGATCTCGATCGCCAGAAAGGTGAACCAGACGGACAGCCCCACCTCCGGCAGTACGATGACAAACATCAGTATATTCAGTACTTTCAGCAGGAGCAGCCGGAATACCTGGATGCTGAAAATTTTATATGCTGTTTGAAGACTCATGGACAGGACAAAGTGCCTGAAACGGATGAACAGGAAAACCAGGATAAGCGTTACGCCGAGGCCTGCCCAGAAGTAGAGTTCACCCTGATCCATAATCCATTCCAGCACGACTACCTGTCCCGTAAAAAGCAATATGGCCAGTACCCCGAAAGCAACGAGTGTGGAAGCCACGGAAGAGATGATGTTGTTATCCTTGATGATCATGAATATCTCCCTGTCGCTGATATTCAAGTGTTTCCGGGCCCAGATATAGAAATAGATTTCCCCTGAATAGCCCAATACATCTTTGTTATAGATCTTTTTTATCAGAAAGACAGGGAATGACCGGACAGAGTTGAAAACCCAGGTAATTCGGTACATCCAGATTTCGAAGGCCGGCAACTGAAAAAAACTGATCAGAAACAGGATGTAAAACCATAACTGGGTCGGAAATGAATTCCAGATCTGTCTCCACCCGATACTGGATAATTCGTAGAACAGCCAGACAAAGATGACGGCATTCAGGATGCGCCGGCTCCAGGTGACCGTTGTTTTACCCCGGTCGGATTTAAGAAAGCTGTAAAGCTGAATTCTGTACAGCCTGAGAAATTTATTCAAAAGAAAACGGTTTTTAATTGTTTCCCGGCAAAAGTAAGAGTTATTTTAGCCAAATTTCTGCGATTAATACGATAATTATCCATGCGTTTACTGTTTATTACACAGGATTTTCCACCCGGCATAGGCGGTATCCAAACCTATTCGGCCGAACATGCCGCACGAATATCGCAACTCTGTGATGATTTTCTATTGGTTTGCCCTGATGATAGTGAATCGGAGGCAGAAGATGTCAACCATCCGTTTGATATCAGCCGGATCCGCATACCGGCCAACCTTCTTTTTATTCCATTGTTCCGGATGCTGCCCCGCTTATTAAAGACCCGGCCGTTTGATGCTACATTTCATTCCCAGTGGCAAACGGTCTGGCCGGCTGTAAAAGCAAGGGAAAGAGGCCTGGTCAGTCGGGTGTTTGTAGCTGCACATGCGAGGGAGCTGCTCTTTAACCCCTACGAAGGCATCCCGATACTGGGAAGAGAGTACCGGAGAAAAAGGGAGTATCTGCTGAACAGCGTGGATCATTTTTTCCCTGTGAGCAACTACACTGCCGGTCTGCTGATGGCCCAGGGAGTTCCCCGGGATAAAATAACAGTTATCATCAATGGCACAGATCCACAGCTGTTCAAGCCGATGGATTCTTCCCGTCTGAAAAAAGAGCTCGGCCTGGAGAATTCGGTAACACTGATGACTGTCACCCGTCTGGTGAAACGAAAGGGGATCGATACGGTACTGCATGCAATTTCTTCGCTGAGGGATGAGTTTGAAAACATTCGGTACATCATACTTGGCACGGGGCCGGAAGAGAAGAAGCTGAAAGATCTGGTGAAGAGGCTGGGAATGGACAGCTGCGTTCATTTTCTCGGCAAGGTGAATTATCGGGATCTGCCCAGGTATTATAATGTTTCGGACCTGTTTGTTTTAAGCTCCAGAACGGAGCTGCCGGATGTAGAGGGATTCGGCATAGTGTTCCTGGAGGCAAATGCCTGTGAAAAACCGGTGATAGGTACAGACTCGGGAGGCGTATCGAGCGCTATTGAGCACAACAGGACAGGCCTGATTGTGCGGGAAAAGAATCCGGTCGAACTGGCCGGCGCCATCCGGGCAATTATGAAAGATGCTTCGCGCGGAAGGCAGATGGGCAAAAGAGGCCGGCAGCGTGTGCTTGACGAGGCCAACTGGGATATCCTCAGCAGAGAGCTGTTGGCCCAGCTTGAAATCCAGCTTGGAGAGGCAGGGGTCAGTGCGGGGGTTCCTGAGAAACCCGGCGGGGGGATTCGTGAGAAGGGGGAAAAGAAAGTGTTGATGGTTGCCCCGTATTTCCTGCCCCGGCGAAGAGTAGGCGCACTGCGTCCGTTTAAATTTGCGGCTCACCTGAAGGAATACGGATGGGAGCCTCATGTCCTCACCATTAAATCGGATGGTACATTCACGGATCTGGAACGCGAAATGGCACGTGGCATAAACATTGAGGAGATGGATCCGAAAATGGATCTGACTGTCAATTCGGGGAGCCAGCTGAAGATGAAGGACTTGAAACCGGCACAAAAAAGGCCGGCAGGCGAATTTCTGAGCCGTCTCGGCAAGCGGCTGGCCGACGCCATAGACAGGCGTTTCCCTCTTGACACCTGGCTGCTGCTTTTTTTCAAGGAATTTCTCAATATCAGGAAATACGCACTGCAGCTGGACGCAGATGTTATATGGAGTACGGGAGACCCCTGGTCAGGCCACTGGATGGCGAACAGAATAGCGAAACAGCTGGACCTGCCCTGGATTGCCGATTTTCGGGATCCGTGGACATTGGGAGGTGTACAGCTTCGTTCACGTTCCGCGTTCAGTGAGGCTATGGACCGCAGGTTCGAGAAAACGGTGATGAACCGGGCGGATTTTTTAACATTTACATCGGAGAGGACCGAGGAGCTTTATGTCTCCCATTACCCGGAAATAAAAGGCCGTACTGCCACCATCACCAATAGTTTTGACCGGGCATTGAGTGGTGCGCCTGACGCTTCCGGCCGCTTCGCTTTTGATATGCACTATCTAAACCTGGTTTTTTTCGGGAAATTCCGGGGGCTTTCACCTGCGGCCCCTGTGGCGGAACTGTTGGGTTTTATTGAAATGGAGGAACCGGATGTCCGGAAAAGAATTCGCGTATACAGTTTTGGGGATCTGGAAAAATCCGACGCTGAACTGGCAGGGAAGCTGGGGGTACTGGACAGTTTTATAATAGAAGATCCGGTGCCTCCCGAAGAAGGGCCAAATCTTCTGGCAGCGGCAGATATCCTGCTCCTGAGCACGGATCCCAGGCGTTTGAATATTATTCCTGCCAAATTATGGGATTATATTGCTGTGGGGGGGCCTGTTCTTTCCATAGCACCCAACGCAGAGATCGGACGAATTCTGAAAAAAACAGGAACGGGGGTGCATATGCCTCTTTCTGAAAAGCAGAAAATAGCAGATCTGTTAGCGGATTGTGTCCGTGCCAAACGGAACGGGGACGACCTGCCACTTGCTTTTGCTGTGAATCAGGAAGAAGTTGACAGATACGACGCAAGACAGACCACCCGCCATCTTGCGGACATTTTAAACCAGTTTGCCACTGCCGGATCATGAATCGGAAAACCGTTAAAAGGATCTTTATTTTTTTTCTCTTTTTTTTGCCTCTCCAGTATGGGCTGATAGGTGTCGTCAGTCTTTATCACAGTGAACCCTGGCCCGCTTTCATATTTCCCGGATTCAAGAACGTGTATGTATTTGAGGCCGACACCTATGCCATTGTAGATCTCGAGTTTCAAGCCTGGTGTGAAGAAACGGAAGAAACCGTCGTCATAGACCCCCTCAGTCTCTTCAATGACATTCCCCGTTCACAGTCACAGGGGTTTCTGCGGATGAATTTCAGGGATCGGGATAAAGCCGGCGGATTTAATGAACAGGCTGTTAACTGGCTGAAGAAAGTGGCAGAGAACAGGCATCCCGGACATCGGTTCACACGACTGGATGCCGTCTGGACCGAAAATTATTACACCGGGCCGAGCCGGACTGCCGGCGCTGATTCCACACATGAAATAAATCGTATAACCATCCCCCTCTAAACCGATGCAAAAATCCTTTTCAGACCGGTTCGACTCCTGGATATTTGATTCATTCCACGTATCTCCCGGAGGGCTTGCCCTTTTCCGTATTTTTACGGCGCTGATGATCCTGTTTTTCCTCATGCCGGCGGAAAGTCTGTTTGTAACTCTTGGTGGGCTGCCGGATGATTTTTATAATCCACCACCGGGACCCATTATGCTGTTCAGCAGTTTCCCCCCGGCATCATTCCTGCTGGGAGTCCACGCACTTTTAACGGGTTCACTGATTGCCTTGCTTTTGGGTTTTTATACCCGATGGAGTTCCCTGTTGACCGGAATTCTGATGCTTGTGCTGAAAGGCTTCATATTCAGTATCGGCAAGATCAATCATGACCTGCTGATCTCAGTGGTCCCGGTTATTTTTGCATTCAGCAGCTGGGGAAGGGTATACTCACTGGATTCCTGGCTGAGCCGGAATGGGGAAACAGCCGGGACTGGCGGGGATTCGCCGGAAAATGACGGAGCCGGTACTGAGCTGCAGGCGGACGTGGCGCAGGCGGAGCCGGAGAAAAAAACGGAACAGGAAAAGGAAGAGAAAACGGAAAGCTGGCCATTCTCGCTGTTGGCCCTTTTTATCGGGTTCATGTTTTTTACAGCCGGTTTCCCTAAAATTCTCGGGGGGTGGCTGAATCTGTCAACGCAGGCCACCAGGGGACATTTTTTCAACCAGTATTTACCCAAAGAGCGCACGGACCTGATGGCTGAAGCAGCCCTGGGATGGGACAGTATGTTCTTTTGGGAATTCCTGGACATCGCGACGATTGTGTTTGAGGTGGGTTTCCTCCTGGCAATTTTTCACCCGCGGACCACACGTCTCTTCATCTGTATTGCCGTGGTGTTTCACTTTTCCACCATGATGATCATGAATATCGCCTTTTTGTTCAACTTTATTGCCTACGCAGCTTTCCTGAACTGGGACTGGGTGAACAAAAAGCTTGAAACACTGTTGCCGCATTCCGGGTGGTATCCTTTCCGGGGCTGGATATGGGGAGCCGGCCTGGGAATTCTTTTTTCAGCCATCCTGGCGGTCAGCTCACAGGGGGTTTTTATCGATCAGTCGGACATGATATCCTATGAGGTAATCATGCTGGCATCCGCCTTTGTCCTTGCGATCTACGGATTGTTGTCTGCGGTATTCAGAATCGGGTTATTCGGTAAAAATCCGGCAGAGTCAGGATGATGTGCGCCTGTTTACGGAAATAACGGCCAGACCTTTTTCGGTGTCTGATTTTTCGACAGTCAGTCCCGGAAATTCCTCTTCCCACCAGTTGATGAATGTTGATTCCGATATCCGGTGCGTATCGTGCAGGACAATGACGGCATCGTCTGCCAGCCTGCCGAACAGTTGAGGCAGAGCGGGATATCGCGCGCATTTTTGTGTCTTGACCGGTGGCCCGTCAACGATCAGCAGATCGATGGGGGTATCGCCGAATGGCACATCCGCCAGATCGTACCAGCTCCAGCTGCCCCTGTCCGTATGGACGGATGTCAGGGGGGCATACCGGATTGCGGCAACAGAGTCGAGATTGTGTTTTTTCAGCAGTTGTTGCGAGCTCCTGGCGTAGCTTTGATCATGATCCAGAGCCAGCACCCTGCCCTGACCTGTTTTTACAAGATTCATTGCGGAAATGAGGGTTGAAATTCCTCCCCCCAGTTCCACAATAAAGCGTGGTTTCCTTTCTGTGATAATATCGGTGATCGCGAGGGACAATTCAGGGGTGGAGGCCCAGTCGGACATATAGGGCAGCGGTTTTTCAAAATCAAGCAGTTTCAGGAGCATGGCGTAGGCCTGGGTTTTTTGCTGCTGATCCCTGAGATCCCTTCGTATGGACCGGTAGAGATGAGTCTGATAGATCAGCAGAGTGAAAAAGGCAAGCAGGACAAGCACGGTCAGTCCGGTCAGGGGATCTGCAAGCAGGACCGTCAGTAACGACAGGACAGCGACCGGTAAAAAAAGGCAGAGGATATACGGCCAGTCAGCGTACTTGATCCGGATGCTCTGAAAAAAATCTGAAATCATGGAAAGGGGGTTGGCATTAGGGTTGGTTGGATGAAACTGCCGGTCACCCGATTTTACGGAGAAAACGGATCAGCCCGTCCGATTTTGCAACGGGCATCCGGTCGATCAGAAGATACCAGGGATAACCGATCAGAACCAGCTGCATTACAAACAGGTCAAATCGTATATTCATGGTCAGTGTTATTCCGAAATGCATCGCGATAATAGCGGTGATGACATACGGACGCAGTTTTACGGACCACACGGCGACACCGGCCAGCTCCGTCAGCCAGCCGGTCAACAGA
This sequence comes from Balneolaceae bacterium, assembly GCA_040905285.1. Lineage (GTDB taxonomy): Bacteria > Bacteroidota > Rhodothermia > Balneolales > Balneolaceae > JBBDRV01. The sequence continues at coordinate 9,784 of JBBDRV010000206.1, forward strand.
ATCAGTGTGGCGATACCTGCATGCCGGAGGGCGAGCACCTGGAGCCAGTTCGGTGTAAAAGAGCCTTCCCGGGAAAGAATATCAGTCTCTTTTTCCGCAATCCAGAGCCAGAGGTGGTGACCGTCAGCCCAGGTAAAACCGGTCCCCGCCAGTTTGCAAAAGGCGGCAATCGTGTAACCCAGCCCGATGAAAAAGATCATGCTGCCGAAGATGAACCGCCACCGTTTTCCGATTTCCCGGAAGAAACAGAGGCCAAGACCAAAACACAGTACGGCCATTCCGACCAGATTTGAACTGTGCGGAATTTCTCCCTGTGAAAACCGGCTGACATACTGCAGATGAAACAGAAGCAGAATGACCAGGTATTGCCACCGGAATCCGATTCTGAAATAGGTTAAAAACGTAAGAGCTGTTATTGCGGCAGCGAGGAGCAGCGGTAAGGAATTACCGAACATCATTGAGATGTCGAAGTAATTTGCCAGGCCCAGGGACAGTACGACTTCACTGTTTCGCATCGTATAAGATGCCCATTCCCACGACAGCTTAATAACGTATCCGGCAATAAACAGTTCAAAAAATTTGTAGAAAACAAGCTCGCCGCGGGAAAACCCGCGGTTCGGCTCAAACAGCTGATCACCGATAGCAGATACCATATTTTTCATCGGGTCAGTTCCTTTGATATTCTGTCCCGGACAGGAAAGGATTGGTAAGTACGGAATCGGCAGTCAGCATCAGGAACGGTGTCACTTTTATCTCTACGTTGTCCGCATCGGAAAAACGTCCATCGACCTTCATGATCATCAATCTGCGGCCGAGTAAATCCTCTTTGCCGAACATGGTTATCAGGGCCTGTTTTCTGTTTCTGTCCCAGGTTTCTGTTTTAGATATAAAATTGGAAAAATCGATCTGGTCTACCCCGTAGTTCCTGACCGGAACAGGCGCACCTGCCAGATTGTCCCTGTCCGAAACTTTCCACATGCTGCTGTCAGAAACATCGGTTACATCGACCACGAGCGCACGCGTCCACGGATTTCCGGCTTTTGAGAACATGGGATAGATGCTGAAGGGCCAGAATTCACCTTCATGAGTTGCCACCAGCAGTGAATAGACAAGCAGTGTGGCCAGAATGATTTTTACGGATTTTTTTTTAAAGCTGGACATGACTCTTGCTGCCGATTTCAATAAACAGTAGTTTCACTTGAATTTTCCCGGGATTCCGGTGGCAAAGGAATCGGAAGTAAAATTAGCGAATCTATTCGAGGTATCGAATCTCAACCAAACCCTGAACCAATTTTCTTATTCCCGGCCCGTTGAAAAGATACAATTATCTACAAACATGTAATAAATTTATCTACACAGGTAATACGTTTATCTACATCAGTGCCGCCTGTCTAATTCTACTTCCTGCAAAGAGTTACAGGACCGGTCATTTTTCACAAGAGGACAAACCCGCTGAATCTCATGAAGCCCTTGATAATCGTCTTTTTCTGTCTGTTAGTTACGTCAGCCGCAAACGGGCAAATGCCCGATGACCTGCCGGTTACAGCTCTTCCTGTCCAGAAGGACGGCGGTTTGCTGGTTGAGGATTTTTCGGATGAAGAGCCGGGCAGTTTGCCGTCACGCTGGATGAATCAGAAAGGGGAGGCTGTTCCGGCCCTCTACAGAGAGGATGATCGCAACAGGTATCACTATCAGGTTATGGAAGAGAACGGCAATCGTTTTCTAAGGTTTGACGGTGTTCGCGGTGCCCATCTGAATTTCCCGGTGAGAAAAGTGGAAAATTTCAACATAAACGACTACCCCGTCCTTACGTGGCAGTGGCGGGCCCACATCTTACCTGAAGGTGCAAATGAAGACAACAACAGTACCAATGATGTCACAGCCAGTATCTATGTGGTTTTCAGTGTGAACTGGCTTGGGATACCCAGGGTGATTCGCTATACCTGGAGCAGTACGCTGCCGGCCGGCACCGAACTTTCAAAGAATTTTAATAATCAGAAAATCATCGTCGTTGAATCCGGAGAGGAAAATCTGGGGGAATGGATTACATTTGAAAGAAATGTCAAAGAGGACTACAGACGCCTTCACGGCGGTAATCCGCCCGCAAGGCCCCTGGCCGTTCTGATCCTGAGTGACGGGGTAAGCACCGGCACACCCGCCAAGGCCGACTATGACAACATCCGTTTTTTGCCGGCTTCAGAATAAGGTAAAGCCATGATCGGACGAACGTAACCCCGTATAAGTATTTAGAGATTAAATCCTTATCATTAGGGCTTGCCGGTTACAGGGACTATTTACATGCAAAAGTTACTATTCTTATTACGGCCCCTTGTTCAGTTCAATTACAGGCACCCGCTTGTCGTGCTGGGGGTGTGTTTCGCTCTTGCCGCCGTTGCAGCAAATTTTGCACTGAAACTGCAGATCGATACGGATATTGCCAGTCTTCTGCCTGAATCCAACAAGAATGTACAGGCACTTAAAAAATTACAGAAGAGCGTCGGCGGGGAAACGGTGATGGAAGTGGCTATCCGATCCTCCAGTTTTGAAGCAAACAGGCAATTCGCCAATGATCTCATCGAGGAGAGTCTTGCGCTCTATGACAGCGAAAGAAACCGTCCCTTTTTCAACCGTGCTGAATTCAGAAGAGAGACGGATGTACTGAGAGACAATGCCCTCTACCTTGCAACAGAACCTGAACTGCAGGAGATCGTTCGTTATCTGGAGGATGAAATAGAGCAAGCCAGGGAGGAGGCAAATCCTTTTTATGTCGATTTATCAGAAGATTTTGAGGATGAGGAAGAAGAATCCGAAGACCTGGAAGATTTTCGGCAGACCTATGATGAAATAATACCCACCGAATTTCCGGTAAATGAGGACAGTACGCTGGTCCTGGTAAAGATGTTTCCTTCAGGATCCCAGAGTGACATAAGCTACCTCGAGGATCTTTTTTCTGAATATGAAGTGCTGATACAGTCCCTGGATCCTTCCTCCTATCATCCGGATATGGAAGTACAGTATGGAGGACGTCTGAAAAGACATCTGAACGAGCTTGAATCCATCATGAGTGATGTTTTCAATAGCTTTTCGACTGGGTTTTCAAGCGTGATCCTGCTGGTCCTGATCTATTTTTTCCTGAAAAAATATGTCAATTACAGGAGGGGACGTGCAAAAGACATCCGGCACAATTTCTGGGAACACCTGATACGGGCACCGTTTCCGATTTTAATTATCGGCCTCCCTCTGTTGATCAGCCTGATCTGGACTTTCGGGATTGCCTATGCCGTTCTCGGGACGTTGAATACGATGACGTCCGTCCTCTTTGTAATCCTGTTCGGTCTCGGCATAGACTACGGCATCCATTACTATGCCCGCTACATCGAGATTCGTTCTGAAGGGGAGAGTGTCCCCGACGCTCTCCTGGACGCCTATGAGCGTACAGGTGCCGCAATACTTGTAAGCGCCGTAACAACGGCGTCCGCTCTGTTTATTCTTGTCCTGGCTGATTTCAGGGGATTTTCCGAATTCGGATTCATATCGGGTACAGGTATCCTGCTGGCCCTTTTTAGTATGCTGTTTATCATGCCGAGCCTCCTGGTGATCTTTGAAAAGATGAATTGGATCCTTCTTGTCAAACGATCTGAAAAAAACGGAAAACAGACGATGGTCAGACGATATCCGTTTTCTGCATTGATCGTTGGTGTCAGCCTGGTGATTTCCGTGTTTGTACTCTTCAATACAGACGATATTCAGTTTGAATATGAATTCGGGGAGCTCGAACCGGAATTTCCCGAATACAGGGAGTTCAGGGACTTTTCGAGGGGGGTTGACGAAACGTCCCGGCGGAATCCTGCCTATATCATAGCCGATAACAATGAGGAGGTGTTTGAGATTCTGGAAATCCTGCGGGAAAGAAAGGCGGAAAATCCCGACAGCATGATTGAGTCTGTAGAAGCCCTTCAGGAGAGATTTCCACCCTATGAGGAGATGGCACGTGAGAAACTGATGTATATCAGTCAAATCAGGAATTTGCTGGAAAATCCGTTTCTTGCAGACCAGGAGGATGAGGACCTGGATCTTTTGCGCCGGGCATCACAGACCCGGGAGCCGCTGGACCTGGAAGAGATCCCCGAGTATCTTCTGAACAAGTTTATGACAAGGGAAGGTGAAATAGGCCGGTTTGTTATTGTCTACCCGACACGCGGCCTGTCCGACGGCCGCCGGTCAATCGCCTTCAAGGATGAAATCGATGCCGTAGAGCTGGAGAACGGTAAAGTCTACCATGCCGGGAGTACATCCATTGTAGCGGCTGAAATGCTTGATCTGATGCTGACCGAAAGCCCGTACATGGTCACGGCAACCTTTCTGATCGTCTTCTTTTTTATGCTCTATTCCTTCCGTTCCTTCCGCTGGGCCCTGATAGCCATGATACCGTTGGTTATCGGATTTGTCCTGCTTTTCGGGTTAATGATCCTGTTCGATTTAAAATTCAATTTTTACAATCTTGTTGTATTACCCGCAATTCTCGGTATTGGCTGTGACAACGGTGTGCATATCGTTCACAGATATCGTGATGAAGGGAGAAACAGCATGTGGAATGTTCTGTCGAGTACAGGCCAGCATATTACCATAGGATCCCTGACTACCATGCTGGGATTTGCCGGTCTGCTCTTTACGAACCATCCCGGGCTGCAGTCTATCGGGATAATGGCTGTTTTGGGAATCGGTATGACACTTTTATCCGCTCTTACGTTCCTGCCTTCCTTGGTACAGATTCTTGAAGACAGGGACTGGATAAGATTTTAGAATGCGTCCACGATGCGGCCGGGCGTTTTTTTTAGATGTTTATAAATAAGCAGGATGCTGAATGTAAATAACAGGATGCTGTAGGCTGCCCCGGAAATCCGTCTATGTCTCTTATTACAAAAACCGGAATTATTGTTCTTCGTACAATCGAGTACAGCGAATCCAGCCTGATTTCAACAGTGTTGAGCAGGGAGCATGGAAAGATATCGCTGATTGCAAAAGGTGCCCGGAGGCCCCGAAGCAAATTTTCGGGAATGCTGCAGCCCGGACAGGTTCTTGAAGCTGTTTATTATTTTAAACCGACCCGCTCTGTTCAGACGCTGACCGAGGCCTCGTACCTTCACCGGCTGGAAGAGATAAACAGGGATGTTGAGAAAATGGCCGTTTCGATGTGTGCGCTTGAACTGGTCTCCCAGTTGATTCATGAGGGGGACGTCAACGAAGCTGTTTTCACTTTTGCCAGAAACTTTCTGGTGTGGCTTGACCTACAAGAGACTGTGAACCGGTTGATTTTTCCGTATCTCCAGGTCCGGCTGGCATTTCTTGTCGGACTGGAACTGCAGATTGAAGGCATTGACGGGGGTACCGAAAGCGGTTATCTGAATATCGGGGCGGGAACCGTTTCAAAAAATGCAGTTTCGGACCATGCGATCCGGCTGAGTAAAAACCAGCTTCAATTTTTGAAAAGCTCTGCAGTTTCAAAAAAGAGTTCTGTTTTAGAAAAAGATTTAAATAAAGTTGAACTAAGAAGCCTTATAGAACATTTGGATAAATACTTCCGATATCATTTTGAAGGCGTGAAGCCACGAAGTTCAGACGCTATTTTTGATCAAATCCTGAAGGGTTGACTATGAAGAAAAGAGATCTGTTACTTACCGGGACCCTGATGGTATTGATTGGCGTTTTGATCGGGCTGATCATAACAACGGTAAATCCGGGCTTTTTGGGAAATGACTTTGCAGAAGTACGTGTGACAGAGGTCAGGCGAAGTGCGGAACCTTTTTTCAAACCGGAAGACCTGGAAAGAATTGATACAAGGTTTTTATTTCAGAAAATCGCTCATGATGTCACGAACACCGTGGTCTATATCGAAACGACGGTTCAGATGCAGGACAGGCAGATGGACGGTGAGCCCGGCGATAACGGTATTTGGGACCGGTTTATGCCTAAACGAGCACGGACAGTAGGGTCCGGGGTTATCATTTCAGCTGACGGGTATGTTTTAACGAACAATCATGTCATTGAAGGGTCGGTTGGCGACGGCATTCATATCACCCTGAATGACAAGCGGTCTTTTCCCGCCCGTATAGTGGGTGCTGACTCGAGTACGGACCTGGCAGTGCTGAAAATAAATGCAGACAATCTGGAGACGGCCGTTTTGGGTAATTCCGATTCGGTGGGTGTGGGTGAATGGGTTCTGGCAGTAGGAAATCCGTTCAGGCTCCGTTCCACTGTAACTGCGGGTATTGTCAGCGCCCTGAGCAGGGATGTACAGATTATCAATGATGCCATGAGAATTGAAAGTTTTATACAGACGGATGCAGCTATCAACCGCGGAAACAGCGGAGGCGCTCTCGTGAACACCAGTGGCGAGCTGATCGGGATCAATACGGCGATAGCCACCCAGAGTGGTAATTACCAGGGGTACGGATTTGCCGTACCCAGCAACCTGGCCCTGAAAGTAGCCGGCGACCTGATCGAATTCGGAGAAATCCGTCGCGGCATGCTCGGCGTGACGATCGAGTCGGTAAGCCATCCCATAGCCAGAGATCTTGACATGGACCGTATCCGGGGGGTCCTGATCGTCAACGCACCCCCGGAAGGGGCTGCCTATGAATCCGGGATCCGCCGGAATGATATCGTTATCGAAGTGGATGGGGATGAAGTAAACGAAGCCAACCAGCTGCAGGAAAAAGTAGCTATGTACCGGCCGGGGGATCTTGTCAAACTGACCATCCTCCGGAATGGGGAAACAATTGTGAAAGAAGTGAGCCTGAGTGAGCTGGCGGTTCCTGAGCAGCCTGAAATCCTTGAATTCGATGAGGACCCCGTTGAGCCTGAAGGGTTTTTCCGGGACAGGCCGGAGGAGCCGGATATGGAGCAACAGGGGTTTTATTTGGGTTTCACCATCCGTGAAATCACTGACCCGACCGGACAAGAGCAGGCTGAGCTGGTGGTCGACTCGGTACAAAGGGAGTCGGAAGCATGGAACAGAGGCCTGAGGCAAGGGTACAGGGTACTTGAAATAGATGACAAGCCGGTCTCATCCCTGTCGGAATTTAACGGGGCAATTGAAAAAAGGTTAGCGGAAACCGGATCTGTCACGCTGACAACACGAACGCCTGAGTCCGTTACAGCCTATTTTATCCTGTCCAACTGAAAAACAAACACCTGATTAATAGTCTATGAATCGATTGATATTCTGCAGCATGGCCGTTCTGGCCTTTATTTCCTGTTCCACAACTGAAGAGATTGCCGAACAGGGGAGTGAACCCGCTGAAACGGCTGAAACCGTTGAAGAAGACCCGGTAAGTCCGTATCCCGAATGGTACGCGGATAATACCCGGGGGGAGAGCAGTGACGGCATGTTATACGGCTATGGCAAATCGCCGGGGTCGGATGCGGAATGGGCCCTGGACAATGCAGAGGAACAGGCCGGCGCCAATCTGAGGGGCTGGATAGATGAACAGCTTGAAAAGGCGAGAGAAGAAATCACTGACGACATTGACTCTGCCTCCGGAAGTGACTTCATACGGCAACTCCGGAATGCTGTAAATGAACTGGATTTCACCAATGCCGGGGTGAGGAGTGAACATACAGAGGAAGAGAACTCACTTTTTGCTTTTGCAAAACTGGAGGCCTCTGCTTCCGACCTGTTACAGGATCTCGAAACGGCCCTGGCGGACCATGCAGGAATATGGGAGCTGATGGTGGAATCGGTGTCTCTCAGGAGCTGGAGAAATCAGGATACAGCCCCGGCCCCGGACAGAACCACAGGGCAATAAAAAAGGGCACAGCCTGACGGCCGCACCCCGTTTGATACCCGTTTCGAATTTGAACTACATGTTGCTGATCATTTCAGCGCCGAATTCAGAACATTTCAGTAGGGTTGCACCCTCCATCTGCCGTTCAAAATCATAGGTGACCCGCTTGTTGCTGATGGCAGCTTCAAGACCTTTCTCAACCAGGTCGGCAGCTTCATTCCAGTCAAGATACCGTAACATCATTACTCCCGACAGGATCAGAGAGCCGGGATTCACTTTGTCCTGTCCGGTATATTTCGGAGCTGTACCGTGAGTTGCCTCAAAGACGGCAATGCCGCTTTCATAATTGATATTCGCACCCGGGGCAATCCCTATGCCACCGACACAGGCTGCAAGAGCGTCAGATATATAGTCTCCGTTCAGGTTCATGGTGGCAATGACGTCATATTCCGCCGGCCGTGTCAGAATCTGCTGGAGAAAGGCATCTGCTATTACATCTTTGATGATGATGCCGTTGGGCAATTCGCACCAGGGCCCGCCGTCAATTTCCTTGGCATTGTACTCCCTTTTGGCCAGTTCGTAGCCCCAGGTTTTAAAGCTTCCTTCCGTGAACTTCATTATGTTGCCCTTGTGCACGAGGGTAACACTTTTACGGCCTTCATTGATTGCATATTCTATAGCGGAACGTACCAGGCGTTCAGTTCCTTCCACCGAAATCGGCTTTATGCCCAGGGACGAGGATTCAGGAAAACGTATATTTTTGGTACCCAGATCGTTGATCAGAAAATCCCTGAGCTTTTTATTCTCCTCTGTACCGGTCTGGAACTCGATACCGGCATATATATCTTCCGTGTTTTCCCGATAAATGACCATGTCTGTCAATTCGGGTTGTTTGACAGGACTGGGGGTTCCCTTGTAGTATTTAACCGGGCGGACACAGGCATACAGATCCAGTTTTTGCCTGATGGCCACATTCAGCGATCTGAAACCTTCACCAACGGGTGTGGTCAGAGGACCTTTGATGCCAACCTTGTATTCCCTGAATGCTTTTAGCGTATCTTCCGGAAGCCAGTTGTTGTCTCCATAAAAATCGACTGCCTTTTCACCGGCATATACCTCAAGCCAGTTTATTTTTTTTTGACCTTTATAGGCTTTTTCCACCGCGCTGTCCAGTACATGCTTCATTGTCGGGGAAATATCAATGCCGATTCCGTCTCCCTCTATGAATGGTATAACAGGGTCGTCTCCGACGGTCAGCGAACCGTCATCATTTTTCCTGATGACGGATCCGTTTTCCGGTTTTTTCAGTTTTTCAAAGCTCATAGGTTGCGCAGGTTTAGATATTGAAATTTTGGCTAATGATAGCAAAAATTTACGGTTGTTGCATGATAGAGAAGGCAGGGAAATCACATGTGGTCAGGTTTCCACTCAACAGAGTAATATGTATATTTAACAGGATGACATTTTCAGGTACAATTACAGGATAATACGAAGTCAACAAGGGAAGGATCATATGCTGAAACCAATGTTTGGCCGCCGGCCGAAACCCAAAAAATTTGATTTACCCCTCAGGTATTACGATCCGAAAGAGGATGAGAAGAATAAAGACCGCATCCGCTTTCAGTCCAAAACCCGCCGCCCCGACAGGCAGGGAACCAAGGTAATGCTCTATGCCGGGCTGCTTTTATTCATTGTCTGGATCATCAGCATTCTGTAAAATTAACTGCCGACAGCACCCGGACAGCATCTTCATCCAGATATCATCTGGCATCCCGAACATCCGAAAACCAGTTTTTTTGAGCGAACAGACC
>JBBDRV010000207.1:0-19200 GCA_040905285.1 Balneolaceae bacterium
TCACTGAAACTCTGGAAGGTACGCCCCGACTGCGGCTCCCGTGCATATTCCAGATCAAGGTTCAGAAACCAGTTGATGTTGTTGACATGGTAATTGAGGTTCGTCCCCAGTCCGTGATCGTGGGGATAGCCGCTATTGGCCTGAATATTGCCGTTAAACCCGAGCCTGGTGTCGTCAACCAGTTTAATATTGATGATCCCCCCGGTGCCGTCCGCATCGTATCGCGCCGAGGGATTGGTGATAACTTCTATTTCCTCGATCATGCTTGCGGGAATGCTGCTGAGGCCATCCGTACCCCCTCTGACCAGGTTGGACGGCCTGCCGTTGATCAGGATCTGAACACCTTCACTTCCCCGCAGACTCACATTGCCTTCAAAATCAGTGGTGATGGACGGCACGTTGTCAAGCACATCCAGGGCGGACCCTCCCATGCTGGTGATATCCTGCCCGACATTGAAGCTGCGGCTGTCAAAATTCATTTCCATGTACGAACGCTGCCCCTCCACCAGCACTTCGTCCAGCTCGGCCTGCTCCGGCTGAAGTCTGATCGTACCGAGATCAAGCGTTTCACCAGGGGATACCTCAATGTCGATGAACTGATCGGCGGAGCCAATATAGGAGATCTGCAGAATGTAACTGCCGGGTTCTGTTGCAAGGGAGAATTCACCCGTATCATCGCTGGAACTGCCGGAAAGGATCGATTCATCGGTTGGATCGAGGAGGGCGATACTCACATTCGGAATGCTTTCACCTTCCTCACTGGTGACCGTCCCGGTAATTTCACCCGCCCGCCGCGTTTCTGCATCCTGGGCAGACACGGACAAAGGTCCGAACACAATGATAAGGTACAGCACCAGCAGCTTAATAGAACGTCTTGCCATTACAATATGGGGATTTAGATGTTGTGCAAACAGTTTACACTCAACAAGATAAATGGCAAACCTACTTGAAAATTGTATGAACTCTGAAGTAATTCTGAGATTTAACCGCCTTTTACATTATTTAAATTACTCTGCCATTTGCATCGCCTTTTGCATGCCATTTGCATCAGAGTGAGCCCTTATAAAATTAATTTAGCATGCGATTCATTCAGTCAGGAGCGGTCTGGCGGATGGAAGGGGCCGGCTGATTTGCAAATACTTTGACATATTTTTAGGGAAAGGGGAAAGGGACTGACCGTCCTGATCCACTTTCCCAAAGGGAATGACTCCGGAGATCGGTGTACGGCGACAATACCATGAAAATTCCATAGAGAAAACCGCCACTTCTCACAGGCCGAAAGGAAATGTCTCCGGCAGACCTGTGGATTCTACAACCTCCTCCAATGCAATAACCGCCCGGGTTTCATCAAACCAGATAAATTCATCGTATTGATTGGCAAGCGATGCCTGAAAGTAGTGACTTTCCAGTTCTGTCGCCGGCCTGTATATAACCCCAATTGCACGTTGAAGCCGGGATTTCTGCATTTCTTCAGACAGCAATCTGTGATTTTTGTCATGAAGGGGAAGCATAAAGCTGTCGACATCCGCTAAATGCATTAACTGCTCCGTGCTGTCGGAAACTGACGGGTTGATGTCTTTTATCTCCATTCTCTCTCCCCAGTTTGACGCTGCGGCAACGGTACCGTGATCGGTGCCAAACCCGATACTGTATACTTTTTCCCCCATCTTCTCCCGAACAAGCTGACCGAGATTATGCTCACCGCGTGCACCCATTTCTGTTGCGGAGGCATTTCCTATATGAGAATTATGAGCCCAGACAACGGCTTTTGATTTCGAACCGTGATGCTCGAGCAGTGATTCAAGAGTTTCAAACATGTGGCTGTCCCGGACATTCCAGGAGGACCGGGAGCTGTAATACATGCTGCGGTAATATTTCTCTGCGTTAGCCACCAGCCGGGCATTTTGAATGGCATCGTAGTATTGTGTACCGTCCTTATTCTGCAGCTTATTCCTGCTGTCGATCAATTTCCGCAACATCGCCACGACATCTTTTTCACACTCTTTGTACCGGTCGCTCATGGCGGCGGCGGCATACGTGGCCGGATCATTTTCGTAGAGGGTCAGGCAACCATAGCGGTATTTGGCTATGTCAGCCAATTTGGCGTCCCTGCTTTCCAGATAATTCACTATGGCGTTGATGGAGGAATATATGCTGTAAAAATCCAGGCCGTAAAACCTGACTTTATCTCCGGCATCCTTCCGGCTGCCATTGACGCTTTTTAATCGGTTCACAAATTCAAGAAATTGCTTATTTCGCCACATCCAGCGTGGAAAGCGGGTAAAAGGCTGTTCTTCCGGAGTCCCTGTGTCTGTGTTGCGAATGAACCGGTCTATATGTGAGGCATCCGGCCAGTCCGCTTCTGCAGAAACGATATTGAATCCTTTTTTCCTGACGAGCTCCATCGTTATGCGGGCTCTCATATCATAAAATTCGGCTGTTCCATGGGTGGATTCACCTAACAGTACCACCCGGGCATCGCCGATACGATCCATCAGAGAGTCAAGATTCACAGACGCTATTTCCGACACCGGTTCAGCGGCCGCCTGAATCAGTGAAGGGATATACTTTTCCTGAACAGCAGGCTTTTTCGTCAACTCACCCTCGCCTTCACCCTCACCGTCGGCCTTCCGGCCGACCAGCGGTACAAAACGTACTCTCCCCAGGTTTTCCCGTTCAATCGCGCCATGTTTCTTTTTCAGCCTGATCAGCCTCTGGGAACGACTTCCGGGGCCGACAGGTATGATCATCCGTCCCCCCTCCCCAAGCTGCTCCTGCAGTGGCTGCGGAATGTCCTCGCCCGCCGCCGCTACATTTACAGCATCGAAGGGTGCATGTTCAGGCCAGCCTTCAGCTCCGTTACCGTGCAAAACGTGGACATTTCCGTAACCCAGCTTCATTAAACGCTCCCGGGCTGTGTCCGCAAGAACCTTATGCCGCTCAATACTATAGACGTCCGATGCAATACGGCTCATAACAGCGGCTGCATACCCCGATCCGGTCCCGATATCCAAAACACGGTCGTCACTCTCCAAATCCATTAATTCAATCATCAGGGCAACCATGTAAGGCTGGGAAATGCTCTGTTTTTCTTCGATGGGTAGGGGCGCATCCCTGTAGGCAAACTCCACCAGGTCTTTCTTTATGAACTCTTCCCGGGAAACGTTCAGCATTGCGGAAATAACGGCTTCATTCTCAATGCCGCGGCCCCTGAGCTGATGATCAATCATTTCCTTTCCGGATGAGCAGATCGGCCATAAAAACTCTCTCTTTTTTAGCGGCGGGATGATTTTTCCCGCCTCTCTATAACAAATTGAAAAAATCCATCAAATTTTCAAGTAAAAACCGGTACAGCAAGAATATCCGTTTTTCTAGTCAGGTATTTTTCTTTTATTCAGGGAAGCCGTTTTTCAGCTAATTTTCAAATTCTCATTCTCAGGGGATATATAAAGCATGCTCAGAAAACTACGATCTGCACGTTTGAATGAATTCGTCAGCCCGGACGTGGCTATATGCATTTTGCGAATCGGTGCGGCCGCACTCATAATGACTCATGGAACGTCCAAGCTCATGAGAATCCTGGACGGAGATTTCGCGTTCGGTGACCCGATCGGCATTGGTGCCGCCCCGACCCTTGTCCTGGTCACATTTGCCGAAGCATTTTGCGCATTTTTTGTTTTGATAGGGTTATGGACCCGTGTCGCACTGATACCGCTGATTATCAACATGAGTGTTGTTGTCTTCATCGCCCATGCGGATGACCCGTTCGGGAGAAAAGAGCTGGGTCTGTTTTTCCTGATCACTTTTGTCACTTTGTTTCTCACGGGACCCGGCAGGTATTCGCTGGACCGGTTGAGAAGGCACCTGTAGCTGACAGGGTCAGTTGATCTATCCAGCTTCCTGATGTTGTCGGCAATGCCTACGATCCGGCAAACGTAACCGTTCCGTAAGGGCCCTTTTCGGTAATAACAGCCTGTTTAAGATCGTCAAGCATTCCGTAACTTAACGGCTTGGCCAGATAATCGAGGACCATCGGACGCTGCTTTACATTCTCCATTTCTGCCGGATCCGCAGAGGACGTGAGAATGACTATGCCGGTCATGGGGAAATAATCCAGAAACTGTTTTTCAAATTCATTCAGGAATTCCAGTCCTCCCATAACCGGCATATTCAGATCCAGAAATATCAAGTCGGGAGAATCAGTTGCCGGCTCTTCAGCAGAATTCAGAAGGTCTTTGTAATAGCTGAGCGCTTCCCTGCCGTTGAAAACGGGAATGATCTCTTCAGCAAAATCCGCCTGTTCCACCAGTACGTTAAAAAACAACTGGAGAAGATGGTCATCTTCCACACACATAATTTTATTCAGCATATCCAGTTTGGTTGAATTCATATTAGCGAGGCTCTCCTCCCCATATACAGGGAATCCTTCAGCAGGGTTGCTCCGGCTGACGGTTTTAAAACGGAATTATTGAACCCGAATGAAATCTGCAGCCTGTCAGGAGACCACCGCCCTGTAATAGTCCAGATTATCCAGTACGGCTCCCGTACCGCGAACCACAGCGGTCAGCGGGTCGTCAGAAATATGGACGGGAAGATCCGTCATTTCCATTATCAGTTTGTCCAGATTCTTCAGGAGGGCGCCTCCGCCGGTCAGCATAATCCCCCGGTCATGAATATCAGAAGAAAGTTCAGGAGGAGTCTGCTCGAGAGTTTTAATGATGGATGCAGATATTGAATGGACAGTCTCGGCCATGGCCTCCCTGACATTTCGGGATGACACGGACATTATTTTGGGGATTCCGTTTACAAGATCCCGGCCTTTAACCATCATCTCCAGCTCTTCGTCCAGCGGCGAGGCTGACCCGATTTCACATTTTACTTTTTCTGCTGTTCTTTCGCCTATAAGAAGATTGTAGCTACGCCGGAAAAAACTGACGATATCTTCTGTTAATTTGTCACCGGCCATCCTTACGGATTGAGCATGGACTATTCCCGAAAGGGCAATTACGGCAATCTCTGTTGTGCCCCCGCCTATGTCCACGATCATGCTGCCAACAGGTTCATGGATATCGAGGCCGATTCCGATCGCTGCAGCCATTGGCTCGTCAACGAGATAAACCTCTTTTGCACCGGCATACTCTGCACTGTCCCTGACAGCCCGGCGTTCCACTTCGGTAATGCCGCAGGGTACGCAGATCACCATCTGGCGGGTAGTCGAATACCATTTTTTCTTCACACTTTTGATCATGCTGCGGATCATATGTTCGGCAACCTCAAAATCAGCAACGACACCATCCCGGAGAGGCCGGACCGTGCGTATATTCTTATGCGTCTTCTCATGCATCAACTGTGCCTGATAACCTGTTGTGACAGGTAAACCCAGATTGTCCAGTGCTACAATAGATGGCTCATTGAGAACAATGCCGTTTCTTTTGGAAGAGATCAGCGTATTGGCGGTCCCCAAATCAATGGCGATGTCATTATAAAACATGTCAAACATCCCCCCTTTTTCTTTTCCATCGAAATTCCTGTTCCTGTTTTGGTGAACTGGTACTGTCCCTGTTCCCATGATCGGTTGATTAAGGTGAAGAATGTACGCCGGATGTAAATTCGTTTCCGTGCTGCTTCATTGATTTTCCCTTTAGAAAAAAAGCCCTGCAATAAGTCAGGAGATTGCTCAACACCATGAGCAGAAGTTCAGGTAAAGCATTCATATGTCCGTGGGTTTAGAGAGAGAGTCAGGGTGATAATCAAAAGAGGCAGTGCCTGCATGACTGTTACACATACCCGCGGATTCTTTTTATACTTCCGGGGTAAAACGGCAGGAACAAAGGCTGTATTCCAAAAAGACACGGGAACCTTTTTCCCCCAACTGGTATTCGTACATTCCGGCATCCAAACTATATCCGCTACACAAATGTTAATCCGCAAGTGTGGAGTATAAAAACAGCTGTTAGCTTGTGATTGAATGACTTCAGTTATATCATCTGCAGATGCATGCACCTGATGCAGATGCATGCACCTGATGCAGATGCATGCACTGCCGGCGGTTCTGAAAAAAACGGCGGATCTGAAAAAACCAAAAACCATCAAAGTGAATCAGTTTTGGAAGATATATTAGCTTTAACGAAAGAGATTGCCCGGAAAGAGCTGGCTCCGAGAGCGGAAGAGATAGATAAGTCAGGCAAATGGCCGGAAAAGTCGATCCGGGCGTTGCAGGAGGCAGGGCTGGGCGGGCTGGTGATTCCATCCAGACTTGGCGGGCATGGACAGGGGCTTTCAGGAGTCGCGAAGGTTTGTGAAATTCTGGGCCGTGAGTGTGCTTCAACAGCCATGTGTTTTGGAATGCATCTGGTCGGATCCGCGGTTTTGTCGGCAAAGGCCACACCCGAGCAACAAAAAAGGTTTTTGATTCCTATCGCCCGGGGCAGGCATCTCACCACACTCTCGTTAAGCGAACCGGGAACAGGGGCTCATTTATATATTCCTGAGGCAGAACTTGCAAAAACGGAAAACGGCGGTTATATCCTGAATGGGACGAAATCTTTTGTGACCAATGGCAGCCACGCCGACTCCTATGTGATGTCCGCTGTTATTCCGGATCCCGAAACTCCCGTTGGACAATTTTCGTGTGTGGTCGTTCCCAATCAATCCGACGGCATAGAGTGGAAATCCCCCTGGAAAGGAATGGGCATGAAAGGAAATTCATCACGAAACGTTGAATTAAAAGATCTTCACATCCAGCCGACAAATTTGCTGGGGGAGCAGGGGGATCAAATCTGGTATGTCTTTGAAGTGATCGTGCCCTACTTTTTAACAGCCATGGCGGGTACGTACCTGGGTGTCGCCTCTGCTGCGTTAGCCGAGGCGATCGATCATGTAAAGAAACGAACTCACGCACACAGCGGAGTTCCTCTATCCCATCAGCCGGTGGTGCAGCATCGCATTGGTGACTTATGGGCTGAGGTGGAAAGCGTGCGTCAGCTTGTTTATTCCGCCGCCGCCAAAGGAGATGGCGGAAAGGCAGATTCCCTCCTTTCCCTTCTTAGTGCCAAAGCGGAAGTTTCGGATTGCGTTGTACACGTGGTCAATGAAGTGATGACCTTAATGGGTGGAATCGCATACGCAGAGAATGGGAAACTTTCAAGACATCTGAGGGACGCCCGGGCTTCACACGTCATGGCCCCAACGACGGACCAGTTGAGGAGCTGGACAGGAAGGGCGCTGCTGGATGTGCCGCTTTTAGGAGATTAAATTAGGTTTTAGGAGAGTTATGGTACAGGAATCTTCCATTGTAAAACAGGATTATATTTTTCTGATGCAGACGAAAAATAAAAATCTTGAACGCCAGCTGTTGAATGCAGTTGCCGGAGAAGATATTCGATTGATTTCCGTCGAACAATCCAGGGACATCGCGAATCAGCAGCTACAGGGACAGATTGTCAGTTTTATCATCGGCAGTGACATTGAAGATCCTGTCCAGAGCGCCCAGCGTCTTCATGCATTGAAAAAAAGCGCTAAAATCATCCTGCTGTCTGAATCGGAAAAAAATGCCGGGGCTCTTAAAGAGGCGATACGGTTTTCCCCTTTCCTCGGAACAGCTGTCTTGATTCTTGACGAGTCAAAAGAATCGGAGATGGAAAGGCTGAAGAAGATTCTGCAGGATAGCCTGCAGGCGGAAAAGTACAAGTCCATGATAGCGGAAACCAACTCCCGGATTTCCTCAACCGTTCCTACTCAAAAGCCGGCTTTCAATCAACAGTTCATCAGTAAACTGATGGATATTTCACCTGTTGGGATAACCATTGTCAGCCGCGGGGGTAAGGTTTTGGGATGGAATAAAAAGGCGGCTTCCATCTTCAATAAAAATGAGGCCCAGGTTCTGGGGACGTCGTTGTCCCGGCTGTTCGATGACCCCGAGCGTAAAAAATTGGAAACATATATAAATGAAAGCTTTGAAGGGGCCTCCAGTACCGGGCCGATCGATCTGGAACTGGAGAGAGCATCCGGGGATTCGATCAGACAAATTTTAAATTTTACCACTGCCCGCTTCAATCAGGCCGGTGTACCGGAGCAAGCGCTCATTTTGGCAATCAAAGATGAAACCGAGCGTGAGCTTGCCAGACAGAAGCTGCAGGAATTGAATGAAACGCTCGAGGAGCGGGTGGAAGAGCGAACGAAATCGCTGGTGTCTTATCAGGATCAGCTGCGTTCACTGGCATCCCAATTAAGCAAGGCTGAAGAGAATGAACGCCAGCGGCTGGCTACTGAACTGCATGACAATCTGGGACAAATGCTTGCCCTCGCAAAGATGAAGATCAGTTTAATCCAGAAACATCAGCTGCCCGGCAAGGCGGCCGCCGATATAAAGGATTTGAAAGAGGGCGTGGATGAGGCTCTTGCTTATGCGCGTAACCTGATGTCGGATCTGAAGCCGCCTCCGTCGCTTGACAAGGAGGATATAAGGTCCAGTATAGAATGGCTCGCAAATCGAATGGGAAAACATAATCTCCATGTGATTATAGGGGATGACGGCCAGCCCAAGCCGGTGGATGATGAAGTACGGACGATTCTTTTGCAGTGCATACGGGAGCTGCTTATCAATATTATTAAATATGCCGGTGTGAATGAGGCCGCCATTCAATTAGTCCGGGTGGATTCAGAAATAAAAATTGTCGTGGAAGATAACGGAACAGGTTTTGATACGGACAGTATCCACACCTTTTCACCGGAAAACGGCTTTGGGCTTTTTAATGTCTTTGAACGTATCGACCATTTGGGAGGCCGTATGGATATTGAATCCGAACCCGGCAAAGGCACCAGGGTAACACTGTTCGCTCCTCTGACAGCGGAGGCGCAGAAGGAGCAGCTGTCTGAAGGGGCGAGTAGTGAGACCCCGTCTGCGGAGGATAGTAAACCGGATAAAATTAAAGTTTTGCTTGTGGACGACCACAAAATGATGCGGGAAGGCCTGCGAAAAATTGTTGAGGAACAGGATGATTTAATGGTGGTCGCAGAGGCTGCCGATGGTGAAGAGGCGCTCAGGGAAGCGAAGAAAACATCCCCTGATATTGTGGTTATGGATGTTAATATGCCGGTAATGGACGGCATTGAAGCTACCCGAACCCTCCTGGAGCAGATGCCGGGTGTGCGGGTGATCGGCCTGTCGCTTCATGATCATTCAAAAGTGATCGAAAGCATGCGAAATGCCGGGGCAACCGCCTACTTAACCAAGAATGAAGCTTTTGAAACCCTCTGTGCCACCATTCGAAGCGAAGCAAAAATGGCGAAAGGATAGAAACCTGTTGCTCCCTCACCCGTTGCTTTCTCCTGTTGCATTCTCACTGTTTTCTCTTAATGGAGCATGAAGCATGACCGTGGTGCCTTTGCCCGGTGCTGAATCAATGTCCAGGGTTCCACCCAGTAAATTCAATCGCTCACGCGCATTGAAGAGGCCAAATCCACCCTCTCCGGTTTGCGGCAGAGTCTTTTCTCCGGGGTCGAAACCTTTCCCCTCGTCTGTTATTGCAATCTGTACAGCGTCCTCCTGCCTTTTCAGAATGACTTGAGCTTCGTCGGTGTCGGCATGCTTTCTTACATTGAATAGTAATTCCCTTACCACTTGAACAAGCACGATCCGGACCTCTTCATTGAGCGGCTTTGGTTTATTATCATCCTCAACTCTGATTTTGAGCCCGCGTTTAGTCATCGTGCCTGCCAGCCATTTCATCATGGCCACCAGGTTTTCTTTATTGAGTTCTGCCGGCAGTTTTAAATCAGACATGAGTTCACGTGTATACCTGATTGCCTCATCGAGCAGCTTTACTGTATTTTCTATTTCTTCCGAGCCCGCATGATCGGGTGCTTTTTTCTGTGAGAGTTCAAGCTCCATTCTGCAAACGGCAAGGATCTGCCCCAGGTTGTCGTGGAGATCCCCGGCCAGACGCTGTTGCTCACGTTCTTCAGCCTTGTTCAGTTCGGAGACCAGTGCCCGCAAATTGGTTTGATAAGTCTGCAGAACCTCGGTTCGTTCGGTAACCCGTTCCTCCAGCGTTTCGTTAAGCTGCCGGAGTTTCTCCTCAAACCGCCTGCGTTCGGTAATCTCCTCGATCACCATATTGATTCCGATTATTCGTTTCTGCCGGTTATACAGTGGCAGCCAGTGTCCCAGCCAGCGGCGCTGTATCCCCGGCTGATCAGGGGTCTCTACGTTCAATTCGACATTCATCTGTGGATTGCCTGTTTCGATCACCCGGCGCAAATCCGACTCAAGACTGTCCGGCAATTTCGGGAGCAAGTCGTTCATCGTCCGTCCCAGATGCTCGTCAGCGGACAGGCCGTTCATTTTTGCCAGATGGTCATTCACGCGGATGAATTTCAGGTTCTTGTTCAGAACTCCAAGACCGACCGGTACATTCTGGTAAATAGATTCAATCTCTTTCAGGCGATCCCCGGAAATCTGAACTTGCTCGTGAAGCTGATCCTCCACCTGCTTAAGCCGCAGCATTGCGACCTGTTTGGTACCGAGAACCGCATCCACTTTATGATTGCGCAACGCGTCGAGGATCTCTTCAGCTTCCCGCAGTTTTTTTTCCAGTTCCACGTCTCTGAACGGTTCAGCTGTCATTTTTTTCCTCCTGATCAAGATGTAATGCCTCAACAAAACTGCGGGCATCGGAAAGATCGCCGTGAATGGTCATTCGGGGTTCCGGATTTGTAATCACAACAGCAGGCGTCAACAGGATGTTGTAGTCAAGCGCTGTCTGGAAATTTTTCACCACGTCGACTTCGTCAATGTGATAGGAACCGGGCAACCATTTTTTGCAAAGACGCTCCAGGTTCTCCCTTGCATGCTTTGAATGAGTGCCATTTTCAATTACAAACAGGATAAATGAATAGTGCATTTTACCGGTTTCCGGTGCCTTCAGAACATCTTTATTCATAGGCATAATCCCGGTTTGCAGAATCAGCAATGATGATTCCATTATCCGTAATATGAAATTCGTGATATTTGTCGGAATGATGCGTGCCGCGGGATTTCAGTATCAGCAAGGTGCGGCCGATCCGGTCTTCTTTCCTGAAAAAGTTCAAAAGGATGGCGGAATCCACCAGTGAAGCGATCCCCTCACCGAAGATGTTTAAATCGTCCTCCACTGACGGGAATGTCTGGTTTGTATAGATGCAGGTGATTCCACGGGTTTTAGCGGCATGATAGAGACGGATCAGGAATTCCATCGCCGCCTGGGGAGAACCGATCCGGTGTGTCGCCGAGATCGCATCCAGAACGAGATGCTGCGGCTTGAACTCCTCAATCTCCTGTATGATACGATAGAGGTGTTCCTCCATGCCCATCGATTCGGGCATGACAGGAGTAACACGCAAGGTGCCTTTTTCAATCAGAGATTCGAGATTGAATCCCACGCTCTGCATTTCACTGACAAGCGACAGTTCGGATTGCTCGAAACTCAGATAGAGCACGCGTTCCCTGCGCCGGGCAGCTGCGGCGGTCAACATGAAGGCCAGCGTTGTTTTGCCGCTTCCGCTCGGTCCGCTGATGAGAACGGACGACCCTTTTCGATACCCTCCCCCGAAAACAGCGTCCATCCTGGTATCGTCCGTTGAAACAAATTCTCCTGTAGATTTCTGTACCAGGTCGACGGAAGACAGCGGCATCACAATGATTCCCTGTTCCGAAATCACAAACGGATGTTCCCGGCTTGCAAAACCGGAACCGCGATATTTCATGATACGCAGTCGTCGCGTATTGACCTGATCATGGATCCGCTGGTCCATTTCAATGACGCAATCCGCCATAAAATCGAGGTGGCCGTACTCCCGCCGTTTATTGCCCGTGATCTTTATGGTCATGATGGTTGTCAGACCGTGTTCGTTCAGCCAGCGGTGAAGCGTGATCATCTGACTCCGTACATGATCCGGGTCATTGAATAGTCGCATCAGGATATCTACGGCATCTATAACAATCATCTTGGCGCCTGTTCGCCGGGCCTGCCCCAGTATAATGGCACAGAGCCCCTCAATGTTGAATGCTCCCGATGAAACCGCTTCGAAATCAATTTCAGGATTAATCAGGACGAGCTTGCTTTCATCTTCCAGCGAGGCCAGATCCCAGCCCAGTGACAGGGCATTACGTCGTATCGCCTCACTTGTCTCCTCAAATGAGAGGAATACCGCGGGTTGTCCGGATCCCGTTCCGCGAACCAGCAATTCCAGGCCAAGAACCGTTTTGCCCGCACCGGGACTGCCGCTGATAATGGTTAACCGTCCTGTCGGCAATCCGCCATGCAACACCTCGTCCAGGCCCTTAATCTGTGTCTGTGTCTTTGGCAGGGACTGAGGTTTGACATTAAAAGCACGCCCTTTCATTTCCTGACTCATTATATTTGATATTTGCGGATTATTAAGATTGGCTGGTGAAACAGATATTCACTAACAGTTAATCATTGACTTAATCATTCACTGTAAAAGTTAACCGACAGACATCTGCCATTTCCCTGTCTGTGATATCTGGTCTATGATATCTGGTCTATGATATCTGCCATGTTCCATCTAAGGCAACATCAAACCTATAGGATGAAACATGAAAAGGTATGTAATAATTTCGACTAATGGTAAAGGTGTGATACCTATACGGCTAACTTTTTGGAGGGCAGGAAATTGATTGGATCCGTCATCTGCCGAGGCCCTTCTGAGTCCTTTCCTGTTGGTAAATACGGGAATAAAAGACAAATTTCCCCGTTCAGAGGGAGGTTCCCGAAGGGGACTCATTTCCAATAAGACTACAACAAAATAAATCAGATCATCTTTATGGATAAAGAACGATCCAACATCTCCGGTAATTCAGGTAACTTTGATAATTCAATTAATTTTCCGCATTTGAAAAGAATCTTCACAAATGAACAGGAGTTTCGGGATATAATAGATGCATTGCCTGCAGCCATTTACCTTACCGATTCTGAAGGGCGCCTGACCCACTATAACAGGGCGGCAATTGAATTTTCCGGCCATCAGCCCGAATTGGGTACCGACCGGTGGTGCGTGACCTGGAATCTATATCATCCTGACGGCCGTCCCATGCCGCATGACACCTGCCCCATGGCGATGGCCCTGAAGGAGGGGCGCAGCATCAGAGGCAATGAAGCTATTGCCGAACGGCCCGATGGCGAACGCATCTGGTTCAGGGCCTATCCGTCACCGTTGCGCAATGAAGACGGTGACATTGTCGGCGGTATCAACATGCTTATTGATATAAGCGAAGAGAAGAAAGCTGAAAAGCAACTACGGCAAAATGAGCGGGAACTGGATGATTTTTTTGAAAATGCCACAATAGGACTTCACTGGGTGGGAGCTGACGGCAGGATAAAACGGGTCAATCAGGCCGAACTGGATTTACTCGGATATACCCGGGATGAATACATTGGCAGGGAAATCGCCGAGTTTCATGCAGACAAGGAGGTGATTGATGATATTTTACAAAGACTGAAGGCAGGGGAGGAGCTGCATGATTATGAGGCACGGCTCCGCTGCAAGGACGGTTCTGTAAGGCATGTTCTCATCAGTTCCAATGCATATTGGGTAGACGGAGAGTTCATCCACACACGCTGTTTTACCCGTGATATCACTGAAAAAAAGAAAGCCTGGAATTCTCTGCGTGAAAATAAAGAACGGCTTTCCACCAAAGTGACTGATATGAACCGGCTTTATGCATTGAACAACCGGCTGCTGACACAAAAGGATGTAGAAGCAGCATTGCAGGAGGTGATGAAAGCATCAGCTGCATTATTTAATGCAGACAAGGCAAGCGTCCAGATTTACGACGAGCGGGAAAACGTACTGAGGCTGGTGGATACCATCGGCTTCGACAGGGATTTCACCGATCGATTCAGGATTATTGATCCCGATGGCATCTCCACCTGTGCGGCAGCGTTGACAAGTCGTGATCGGGTACTCCTGGAAGATTGCAGCAGTACGTCCGATTTTACTGATTTTGCCCGGATTGCCACATCGTATGGCATGAACTCAGTATTATCCACGCCTTTGTTCGGTGGCGAGGGGCAAATATTCGGTGTCTTTTCCATGTACTGGAGTCAGCCGCATCACCCTGCTGAAGATAAGCTGCAAATGATGGATCTCTACGCACAGCAGGCCGCCCGGCAGATTGAACGCAAGCAGGCAGAGGAACAGCTTCACACGATGAATGATACCCTTGAGGAGCGGGTTCAGGAACGGACCGAAGCTCTTCTGGCCTATCAGGATCAACTCCGGTCACTGGCCGCCCGCTTAAGCGAAACGGAAGAGATGGGCCGTCAACAGCTTGCAACCGAACTTCACGATAATCTGGGCCAGATCCTGGCCATCGGAAAGATGGAACTGGATCTGATGGCCAATGACGAGATGCCGGATCATATTTTATCGGGTATAGGCAGAGTAACCGAGCTGATGAGTGACGCTATCAGGCACACACGGGAACTTATGTCCGATTTAAAACCGGCACCATCGATTGATAAGGATGATCTGGTGTCCAATATTGAGTGGGTGGCCCAAAAAATGGCCAAATACGGGCTGGACGTTTCCATCAAAGACGACGGGCAGCCAAAACCTCTCGAGGAAAGTATGCGAATCGCGCTCTGCCAGTCCGTGAGGGAATTGCTCTTCAATGTCGTGAAACATGCCGGCGTCGATAAAGCCGATGTTATTCTTTCCCGGCTGGATAAACAGGTGCAGGTAACGGTTAAAGATGAAGGGAAAGGGTTCAGTATCGGGGACAAAAAGGCGGAGCCAACCAAAAAAGGGGGATTTGGACTGTTTAACATGCAAGAACGGATGGAATGGCTGAAAAGCAGTGTGAAGATAAATTCCAGTCCGGGAGAGGGGACAGAGGTGAATCTTTTCATCCCGGTTGATCCTGTTGATAACAAAGAGCATGAAAACGAAAGTGACCTGAGTAAAAGTACGGTCATGACCACCGGCCATATCAGCACCGGTACAAAAATAAAGGTATTGATAGCTGATGACCACAAGATGATGCGCAAGGGACTGAGCAGGCTGATCGAGGAGCAGGATGATTTGATGGTGATTGCGGAAGCATCCAACGGCCGGGAGGCGGTTGAATTGACATATGAATATTCTCCCGACGTGATCATTATGGATATCAACATGCCCGAAATGAATGGTATAGAAGCGACCAGCCGGATTATTGGAGATGCTCTGCCTGTGCGAATCATCGGCTTGTCGTTCCATGAGGAAGAGGATGTCGCTCAGGCAATGCTGGACGCCGGCGCATCCATTTACCTGACAAAATCCGAGGTTTTTGAAACGCTTTGTGCAACCGTCCGAAGTGAGGGCATGATGCTGAACGGAAATTCAGATATGCTTTCTGCCTGATTTCCAGACAGGTAAATACGACAGGAAGTATGTACATTTTCGTACTTCCCGTACTCTGCAAAAGGCCTATATTACATGCCGGCAGCAAGAGAGAAACTGCAAGCAGGGCGTGGACAGGCTTGGCGACATTTCAATGAGCCCTCACTCAGTGTCATTCACACAGACAGTGTCATTCACACAGAGCCATTCTGCTTCCGGAAAACATAGTTGAAGGGTTAACATGTTTCGAATCAAGAAGAGAAAACATACTGCACTGGCACTCGTTTTTGGCTGTCTGGGGGGGCTGACCGCATGTGAAGACCAGCCTGTCAGCGCGGGCGGCGGCGACCCGGCTGATTCCGGGAAAACAGTCCGGACAGAGATTGAAGATCTCGGGGAAATCCACGGCCGATCCTTCCATGAGGGACGGGCTGTCAACAATCTCGGACAGATTACCGGTGTGAGCAGAACCACTGAACCTCCGGAGTCACACAGCTTTTTTCTGTGGGATGAGCAGGGCGGTATGGCTGATCTGGGCAGGTTTAAAGAATCGGCCGGCGGGACCGTCATTCCCCATGCAATCAATGATCATGGGGAGATCGCAGGTCAGGACCATCCCTATGCGGTCATCTGGTCACCTGCAAGTGGTTTCCGGGTTCTGGGAGAAGGGGCCGCCTTCGGCTTGAATAACAACGGGCTGGCCGTCGGGTACCGGACATGGCCAGTCGGAAGTCAACCCCGGCCTCTCGAAGGGACACAGGCACTATTGTGGGATGAGACCGGGGATCAGGTGGTCCTGGAGACGTTTTCTGAAAAGTCAGGTGAGCCTGTGGAACGAGACTGGAACCAGGCATTCGACATTAACAGCCACGGTCAGGTTGTCGGGTACAGTGTGTTTCCATCGGGACCGGTGTCGGGTCCACGCAGGGCGGTCATTTGGGAAGATGCAAAAATCGAACACGATCTTGGAACCTTTGGCGGCAGCAGCGAGGCTTTTGCCATCAATGACAGTGGTCAGGTTGTCGGCCAGAGCGAAATTGAGGGGGGACCGGCCAGTCGCAACCGCTTTTTCACAGTGGATTCCTCCATGGGCAAAGTGTCGGTTGAGGATGGGCCCAGACGTGCTGCGGAGCCCGGCTACAGCCAGATTGTAATGGCCAACCGCAGCCGTGCCTTCATTTGGGACGAAAGAAACGGCATGGTCAATCTCGGAACGAAAAAGGAGGGTCCAAGCCTGGCCCTCGATATCAACAATCATGGTCAGGTAGTGGGTTTCATACTGATTCCGCCTGACTCCGCCAGAACGAATCAGGTTCGCGCCTTTTATTGGGACGAAGATCTTGGAATGACTATTCTCGAGCCGCTGGATGAGAGCTTCAGTTTCAGCTTTGCCTACGGAATTAATGATGAAGGGATCGTCACGGGCCGCAGCAGCTCGGCCCGGGCCGGGCATATGCAGGCCGTGCGGTGGAAAATCTCTTTTGAGGGGGAGGAAATCAAACCGCGCATAATCTCGGTGGAGTAGAAGTGATGAAGATTAATTTCAGGCAAAAACCTTTACATGAGCAGGTGATTGTCATCACAGGCGGATCAAGCGGAATTGGCCTGGCCTGTGCCAGACTTGCCTGCTCAAAAGGTGCACGTGTTGTTATCACTTCAAATAATGAAAGCGAACTGCAGGAAGCGAAAGATAATTTGAGCCGTGACGGCCATAAGATTGAAAGCATTGCGGCTGATGTGGCAGATTATGAAGCGGTTGTCAGCGTAGCGGATTTTACCCTTGAAACGTTCGGGCGGTTTGATACCTGGGTTAATAATGCCGGCATTCACATTTTCGGCAAGATTGAAAGAAATGACACCAGGGATATGCGCAGGGTATTTGACGTTAATTACTGGGGGGCTGTCCACGGAAGCCGGGTGGCGGTTAAACACCTGCAAAAATCAGGGGGGACACTCATTAATATCGGGAGTGTTCTCTCTGCACGTTCTGTGCCCCTGCAGGGAATATATGGTGCCTCCAAACATGCTTTACAGGGTTATACGGATGCACTGAGAATGGAGCTTGAAAAAACAAATGCTCCTGTTGCGGTTACGCTGATCAAACCCTCCTCCATTTCAACCCCGATTCCCTATCATTCGAAAAACATTATGCCGGAGAGGGCCAGACTCCCTTTCCCATTGTATGATCCTGAAGTTGCTGCAGATGTGATTCTGTTTTGTGCCGAAAACCCCAGGCGCTCATTCATTGTCGGAGGGGCCGGAAAAGGTGCTGTGACAGGAGAAAAATTCTTTCCGGCACTCGTGGACAAGGCGATGGAAACGGTTGTATGGAATATGCAAAAAGCCAAAGGGGAGCCACGGCGAGAGGATGCATTGCATGAACCGACCGAGCATAGTCCCCGGATCAGGGGAGACCACGATTATTATGTAAGAAAATTCTCTCTGTACAATGCAGCTGCAAAGAATCCGGTGATCGCTGTTATCACAGGTGGATTAACGGCAGCGTTGGGTTTTCTTTTATTCAAGAGAAAGGGAGGGTAATGACCATGACCACGAAATCAAGGAAAAAAGTCAATGAGCAGACCATCGTAATTACCGGAGCTTCCAGTGGTATCGGACTGGCGGCCGCCACACTTGCAGCCGGGAAAGGTGCCAGGGTGGTCTTGGCTTCCCGCAATGAAAAGGATCTGCGGGAAATTTGTGAAAAATTAGAAAAAGACGGAGGGACAGCCGCATTTGTAAAGGCCGATGTATCGAAAGAGGACGATATCCGGAAAATTGCCGCACAGGCCATTGAAACCTTTGGAGGATTTGATACATGGGTCAACAATGCCGGAGTCGGTCTGTTCGGAAATTTGATGGACATTCCCATTGAAGATGAACGCAGGCTGTTTGACGTGAATTTCTGGGGAGTAGTACACGGCTCCCGCATCGCACTGTCCCATTTGCGGGAAAAAGGCGGAACAATTATCAATATCGGAAGCATCCTGTCCGACAGGGCATTTCCACTACAGGGAACGTACAGCGCCAGTAAACATGCGGTGAAGGCGTTCAGTGATGCTCTTCGGATGGAGATCGAAAAAGAAAATATTCCCGTGACCATCACTACATTAAAACCAGGGAGCGTAAATACGCCTTTCATGGAACACGCGCGTAACCGAATGAACGAGAAAGTCATCCTGCCCCCGCCTTATTATGATCCCGATGTTGTTGCCAGGGCGATTGTACAGTGTTCCCAAACCTCCCACCGGGATTTGGCTGTCGCCAATGTGGCCGGATCCGTGGTTATACAAATGGAACACCTGTTTCCGGGAACACTCGACAATATCATGAAACGAACCGTTTTTGATTTGCAAAAAAGGAAGAATGAACCAAAGAATAAAGAAGATGGCCTTTATAAAGCCCCTTCGAAAGAGGGCAGGATCAGAGGCAGGTATGCAGGGCCGGTTTTGAAACACAACCTGAATACCAGCATACGTCTGGATCCGAAAAAATTATGGGCGGTGACAGCTGTCGGACTCTCTGCTGTGGCCGGAGTCATCGGGTTTCTCAGGAAATGATCGCAGCCAAAATCGACACAATCCCTCCCTGTCCTGACAGACTGCCGTTCGAAGGTGATCTGTCAGTATTATCCTACTCGCAGTCGAAACCAGGCAGCAGTCTGATCAGAATGCCTGTGAAAGCTCATGCAGCCTATAAAGGCAGATAACCTGATGGAATACTGCTAACTCCTAATTATATTCCGGTCGTTTTTCTGATCTTTGGCAGTCTGTCGGACTCAGGAACAGAAAGCGAGCAGGATGAGATTTTGGCACAGTG
>JBBDRV010000208.1:0-3077 GCA_040905285.1 Balneolaceae bacterium
TCATGGCTCCACCGAGACCATCCTGCAGGCGGTGGAGGAGAGCGAACATCCCATCCTGTACTCTCATGGAGGGTACCGTCACTTTGTCGACATCCATCGGAATATCACCGATGAAGCCGCCAAGGCCATCGCAGCCAAGGGGGGTGTGATCGGACATCAAATCGGGAATTCCATGAATAATCCCAGGGATTTCGCCCGGCGGCTGGAACAGGCTCGCCAGCGTGGGGATGATTCCAATATCATGGGGAGACCTGCAATGGCCCGGAGGCCTGCGGAACCGCCACCCTTCGAATCGTTTGAAGATTTGAACCTGAAGATGTCCGATCGCTACCCCTCAGGTGCGAGATCCATTCCGCCCGAGATTCGAATGACAGTGGACGAAATGGTAGAGGTGATCGACTATGCAGTCCGGCTTGTGGGAGAGGATCACGTGGCGATCGGGGCGGATTTTGATGGAGGGGTACCCCCTCCGCATGGCATTCATGATATCAGCGACTACCCAAAGCTCACCGAAGGATTGGTGCGCAAGGGGTATTCCGAAGAAAGAATCCGAAAGATTATGGGCGGAAATCTGCTGCGCCTGATCCGGGAGGTCACCGGCGGTTAGCACGGCAATCACATTCATCTGTGCTTCTTTTAGAACTACCCGAATCCTCTATTTTAGAATGGCACAGTTTTTTTCAGAAGGAGGTTATATGA
This sequence comes from Balneolaceae bacterium, assembly GCA_040905285.1. GTDB lineage: Bacteria > Bacteroidota > Rhodothermia > Balneolales > Balneolaceae > JBBDRV01. The sequence continues at coordinate 700 of JBBDRV010000208.1, forward strand.
TGCCTATGAGCCAATATTCAGGACTTTATCCATATCTAAAGGTTCTTACATTCACCCACGCTGTTCATCGCAGGATTACCAGATGGAGGCATACAAGTCAGTATTTTTACAGGGGCGTGATAAAAGTGGCAAAGTCGTCAACAAAGTCAAAACAACACAATAATCAGTGCCACTATCAGTAGTATGAGCAGAACGAGGTAGAAAAAGGTAAACCATGGGAATTTGCTTTTGGGTTCTTCGTCAAGCTCTCTGTAGAGATAATTCTGAAGGATTTTCGTGTTTTTGGTATTTGCCTTGTAGAGGGCATCGAATGCATCGCCGAAAGCGGGTACAAGTCCGACAATAAATTCTATGAGCATATTGTGGATGATACGCCGCTGCACCCGGCGGCTCGCCCCGATTTTTCTCGCTTCGTAAAGCACATAGAGCGATAGAATCAGTCCTGCAAAATCACCCGCACCCGGAATCAGTCCGATTAGCGGACTGAGCCCGAACCGAAAATTTGTAAACGGCAGCCGGATGTTGCTGTCGGTATAATAGCTGAACCGCTCGAGCCTGTCGAGTGTTCGCCTGATGTCTGATAGAGAGGGTGAAGACAAGATTTCCGGTATTTGGCTGGATTAGAAAAGCAGTACCAGTATAAGTATAAGCAGAGAAAAATATAAATTGAGCGTCGATTTGACAAAGGGTTGCTTTTTAAATTAATGTTTCTACATTAGTAGAAGAATCTCTAACTATGTAGAACGATGACTTTATCCAAATCGGAAGAAGAGCTGATGCAGCATCTCTGGAAGCTTGAGAAAGCATTTATGAAAGATCTGCTCGACTGCTATCCAGATCCCAAACCCGCAGCCACGACTGTGGCCACACTCCTCAAGAGAATGCAGGAGAAAAAATATGTTGATTATGAACAGCTTGGACGATCTCGACAATATTACCCACTGGTGAAGAAAACAGATTATTTCTCCAGACACCTGCAAGGCTTGATCCGCAAGTTTTTCGATGACTCTCCGTCCCAGTTTGCCTCCTTTTTTGCCTCTGAAACGGAGCTCTCAAAAGAAGAGCTGGAAAAGCTTCAGGAGATTGTCGATCAGGAGCTGAACAAAAGGAGGGGATGACAAGATGATCCACTATCTGATTCATTCCAGCCTTTGCCTGATCTCGCTTCTGCTTGTCTACCATCTCTTCCTGGAGAGGGAGCGAATGCATTCATTTAACCGGATCTATCTGCTCGTCAGCCTTATTTTTTCATTGCTGGTGCCATTCATTCCTGTCGGAATCTCCGGAGGCCTCACCGGTTGGATGATGGCTGAACCGTTGCTGCGTGTTCCTTCATCTGTTAGCGGACCCTCAATGGGTTCTGCTTCAGCAACATTGTCTGAAGAAAATGCGGGACTCTTTCCACTCTTTGTACTTTTATATTCCAGTATTGTCTTGTTACTGCTGATCAGATTTCTGGTCAATGTGGATTCCATCCTCTGTAAAGCAAGACGACATTCTCGTATTCCCTGCGATAATGCTGAAATCGTGCTGCTTAAGGAGAGGGTCACTCCTTTCAGCTTTTTCAGATATATATTCGTCAGCGAGCAACGATACAGGGATGGCAGAATCGACCCCAGGGTAATGATCCATGAAATGGCGCATGTCCGACAAAAGCATACTCTTGATATTCTTTTCATAGAAGCTTTGAAAACTATCTTCTGGTTTAACCCGGTTTTTTACTTCTACAAACACGCCATTCAACTGAATCATGAATTTCTGGCTGACTGTGACGTCATCTCCAGAACCGGATACACTGCAGATTATCAGAATCTGCTGCTGAAAACCATGCATAACCAACAACCTGTTCTGCTGACAAGTCATTTCAGTTATTCAATGATGAAAAAGCGGCTTCGGATGATAACCCGCAAACCCACACCCTTTCGTTCTGTGATCAAAAAAATTGCAGTTTTGCCTGTAATAACCGGGGCCGCACTGTTGTTTGGCTGCGAGATAGCCGGCGACCGATTGTCAACTGATTATCCGCAGACAAATCAGACCATCAAAATAGAAATTTCTGATTCGGAGCTGATTCGTGTGGACGGGGAGACGAAGCATGTTTCCCGGCTGGACGATCATCTCGCCGGATTGTCAAATCCTTCAGAAATGACAGCAGAGTTAAAAGTCATGCCGGACGCTTATTTCGGTGTTATCCGGGACGCCCAGATGAGCCTCAGGAAAAACAAGCTGTTGAGAATCAACTATTTGACAATTGAGCGCTAAACGTATAGCAACTCTGAGTATTTAGCCCGAAGTGGACTGATTTCGTTCAATTCGGCCGACATCACTCATGTTTTAAAGAGATTTACGTACTCATGGAAAATGTAAAGACGATTGCG
>JBBDRV010000209.1:0-3065 GCA_040905285.1 Balneolaceae bacterium
CGCCTCATCTTCAGCAAACACAGAACCTATGTCAGGCATAAAAATCTGCATGATCTCATCTATACCAGTCAGGAACGGTGTCAACACCAGCAACATCCATACAACCCCAAATGCATTGAACACAAAATGAAAGCGGGCAGCCCTTTTTGCATGGACATTGCCCACCAGGGAGGCAATATTGGCCGTCACCGTCGTGCCGATATTCTCACCCAGAACCATTGCAGCGGCAATAGGAAAGTCTATCCAGCCCTGGAACAGCATCACCAGTGTAATGGCTGTTGCCGCGGAGGAAGACTGGGTAAGCAGGGTCAGGAGGGTGCCCACACCGACAAACATCAAAACAGAGGCAAAGCCGAACTCGGTAAGCGAATCCAGAAAAGCGAACATCTCGGGATTATCCCGGATATCCGGAACGGCGTTTTTGATAAATTCAAGCCCGATGAACAGGATTCCGAAACCGATCATCGCTTCGGCCAGATACCTGAATTTTTCCCGTCCAAAGAACATAAAAGGAAAGAAAATACCTATCAGGCTGACCGCTATGGGTGTGATATTCATCTGAAACCCAAAAATTGAAACCATCCAGGCGGTAACGGTTGTGCCAATATTGGCCCCCATTATCACTCCCGTCGATTCAATAAACGTAATCAGGCCGGCGTTGACAAAACTGACAACCATTACGGTTGTGGTCGTGGATGACTGGGTGACGGTAGTCGCTGCGAACCCCGTCATTATGCCCTTGAGGCGGGTAGTGGTCATCCCCTTCAGGATGGCCCGCAAACGACCGCCGGCCACCTTTTGAAGCCCGTCGCTGAACACCTTCATCCCATAGATAAATATCCCCAGGGAGCCAACCAGTTGTAAAAAGTCAAAAAAGGTGTAGGTCATCGGGGTTCTTGCCGTGAATAATAAATCAGCAGAATAACAGATCAATTAATCAGATAGAAAGGTGGAAAATAAGGAACAAATTGAACAGTTGTATAAGCGATTTCCTACGGTGGGCGGCGTCACGGCCAGTTACCTGCGGCTGCCGGTCAACCTGTTCCGAAAGAGGACGGACTATCAGGAATAGCGGTTTCCCAGCTGATAAAGGCAACTTCAAATTCTTCAGCAAGATCCAGCATGCTCAGGCATAGCCGATCGAGGGGTTCCTCAGCAGGGTTGTATATTTTTTTGGCTATGCACCTCCACGTGGACGAACCCGATACCCTCTGAATAACCAGATTATAGCCCCGTTTTTTCAGAGCCGATGCCAATCTGTAAAGAGACCCCTCCTCGCTTGAGACAAACCAGAGTTTGATGTTTCGCTCATGGCCGGGATCTCCATCCGGTGAGCCGATCAACTGCAATATTCTCCCGTTAGGTGTTAAATGAACTGGTGACACAACTGCATATGTTAGATGCATATTCAGATTCCTACTCTCCTGATATATGATCTGCCCCGGGAAATATCCTTACAAACAAAATATGCAGGTGAATATTTCTGCCTGAAGAGCTTATCCGGATCCCTGCCTATCCGATGCCACTCTGCCGGGACATTGGGCTGACCGGCTGCGCCATTGCAGCTACCTGCTCCTCATATTAACCGGCTCCTTACCTCTTCGTAGTAGGCTTCGTATTCAGCCACAAGTTTATAAAGTTCAAAAAGCTCTGCCCTTTTTCTGGCATTTCTGGCCATTTTCGCATGAATCTTTTCATCTTTGAGGATTTTAACAGCAAAATCACTCATACAGTTGATATCGTCCAGCGCACAGAGATAGCCGGTTTCTCCATGGATATTTACCTCCGGCAGTCCCCCGATGTCGGAGCTGACAACGGGAACGCCGCAACTCAATGCTTCAAGGGCTGCCAGTCCGAACGTTTCGCTTCCCGAGGGAATCAGGAAGAGGTCTGCAATTGAAAGCACTTCCTCTACCTGTTCCTGTTTTCCCAGAAACCGGACTTTGTCACAGATATTCAGCTCACGGCACCGCCGCTCGGCTTTCTGTCTGTCCGGACCGTCGCCGACCATCAGCAGTTTGGCATCGATTCCGCTTTGCAGGATCCGGCTGAAAACACTTATGACTTCGGGCACCCGCTTTACTTCCCGAAAATTGGACACGTGGACAACCACCTTTTCACCCTCGGGGCAGATTGCCTTTTTGAAATGCTCTTTCCTGCTCCTTTTAAACCGGTTCAGGTCTATAAAATTGGGAATCACCTGAATCTCCCTTTTGATATCGAACCGCTTGTATGTTTCTGTTTTCAGATATTCTGAAACAGCCGTTACACCATCGCTCTGGTTAATTGAAAAATCCACCACCTGCTTGTAGCTCGGATCACTGCCAACCAGCGTAATATCCGTTCCGTGCAGAGTTGTAATGATGGGGACGTGAGACGCTTTTTCCCCAAGAATCTGTTTGGCCAGATATGCGCTGGTAGCATGGGGAATAGCATAATGCACATGGAGCACATCGAGCTTTTCATACTGGATCAGGTTCACCATGACATTTGCCAGGGCCAAGTCATACGGCGGAAATTCAAAGAGCGGATACGAGCTAAGATCCACCTCATGGTAGGTTACATTGGTCTGAAACGTATCCAGCCTGGCGGGACGGGCATAACTTAAAATATGTACATTATGATTTCTTTGAGCCAGGCCCTTTGCCAGTTCGGTTGCAATTACACCGCTTCCGCCGAAGGTGGGATAACAGACGATACCGATGTTCATAATTCGTAACTTGTTAACGGTTATGGTTAAACAAACTCCTGCTTGAAGAACCCTTTTCACAATAACCCCGCCGGCAGAAAAGAAGCTGTCCGGAAGATAGTCATTTTATAATCCTTATACGATCCGGTTGCATTCCATGACCCGGTGGAAGTATCTTTGGATTTCTACCTTCTGTATTATTATCGTTTGCAGGAACGGCAAATAAAAAGCAGACAGCAGTCTGTCGGACTTAGGAACAGAAAGCGAGCAGGATGAGATTTTAACACAGTGGAAGACTTTTGAGGTTCGTAGCGGTGTTACGGAACGAGAAAGCGGGATTCCCCAATGTGTAAAAAGGTCTGTGTAAAAAGATCGC
>JBBDRV010000210.1:0-18583 GCA_040905285.1 Balneolaceae bacterium
CGACCCAAACGACTCGAATAAACCTCAAAGCGAAAGACCCGAAAGCTAAAAACAATCGCGGTATATGTCAACCTTCAAAGAACTTGTTTTTTTATAATTCCTGATTATTCTTTCCTTTTCTCTTTAAATAGAAGATCAGACGCACTATTATAAACAGAACAATACCGGCAAGAATAACCCTTCCGTAGATATTCAGATACGTACCAAGCACTTTCCAGTTTTCATAAACAAACCAACCCAGACTCAACAGGATAGAATTCCACAATAAAGAACTGGCCGTGCTGCTCAGGATTGTTGTTTTTATTCTGGTCCGGTAAATTCCGGAAGTAATGGCAATGACAGATCTTGTGCCTGTGAGAAACCGGTTGGCAAGAATTACCCACTGTCCCCACATCTGCATCCATCGCTTGCCTCTTTCGAAGTATTTGATATCAATAATTTTCATCAGCCAGAAATCTTCCCGCTTCTCATCGATCCTGTACCCCCAGTAACTGCCTATCCAGTACATGGTCATAAAGCCCATAACAGATGAAGCCGTAGTCAGAACAAGCAAATTCCCGAATCCCACAATCCTTTCGGCGGCAAGATATCCCCCGAAGACCAACAGCAGATCTCCGGGAATCGGGGGAACAATATTTTCAAAATAGGACACAAGAAAAAAAATTGAATAGATGCTCAGCGGGGAAAGAGTGAAAATCCACTCGATGGCATCGTTCAGAAAAACCTCCATCTAACTCTCCGTCTTGAGAAGAACCACGGCATGTGCTGCGATCCCCTTTCCCTCACCCACAGGACCCAGCCTTTCGCTGGTTGTCGCTTTTACAGACACATCACCGGTATCGATTCCCAGGTGAACAGAGATTGACCGGCGGATCTTCATCATGAACGGCTGTAATGCCGGCTTTTCCGCAATGACGGTTGAATCGATATTACCGATTTTCCATCCCCTCTCCATCACCATCCGGCTGACTTGCCGTATTAATTCACTGCTGTCTGCACCGGCCCACCGGCTATCCGTATCGGGAAAATGAGTGCCGATATCCCCCAGTGCGATTGCTCCCAGCATAGCATCCGTTATTGCGTGAAGAAGCACATCTGCATCAGAATGACCTGCCGGCCCCTTTTCATATGGAATTTCCACACCTCCTATAATACAGGGGCGGCCGGCAACCAGCTGATGCAAGTCATACCCGTATCCTATCCGAAAGTCCATCTTAACTCCATTATCATACGACTATTTTTGATCCAGCAACATTTTTGCCATTTGAAAATCGAAAGGATAGGTAATCTTGAAATTACTCCCGCTCCCTCCGACCAGGGTCACCTTCTTCCCTAAAAATTCAACCAGTGAAGAATCGTCCGTCCCCTGATAGCCATACCGCCTTGCATATTCACAGGCTTCACCAATAAGCTCAAGACGGAAAATCTGGGGGGTTTGTGCCTGCCAGAGAGACCGTCTGTCCGGGGTTTCCACAATGTGTCCCTTCTCGTTTATCCGTTTGATTGTATCCCCGGCCGGCATACCCAATACGGCTGCCCCGCTTTTGTCTGCCACATCCAGGCATTGCCGGATTTCTTCCTGGCTGATGAACGGCCGGACAGCATCATGAATTGCAACCAGACCGACAGACTGATTCGCTACACGGAGAGCATTCATAACCGAACCCTGTCTCTCCTTACCTCCCCGTACGACATTGAATTCAATACGTCCGGGAATTCTGTCCCGCAGCTGTTCCGCCTTCTGAATAAACCCGCGGGAGGTAGCCACTATGATCTGCCTGAGGGATACAAATCCAGTAAACCGTCTCAAGGTGTGCTCCAGAATAGTTTTTCCGGCTATTTCAAGATAGGGTTTCGGCACATCCTCTGCCATCCGGCGGCCGGCTCCGGCGGCCGGCACGATCAAAATGAATTCGGGATCTGGCAACATTCTCAGACGATTAACATGGCATCCCCAAAGGAAAAGAAACGATAGTTCATTTTCTTCGCCTCCTCGTACGCTTCCATGAGAAAATCATAGTCTGCAAATGCAGCCGCCAGCATCAGAAGCGTGGATTCCGGACGGTGAAAGTTGGTAATGAGGGCTTCCGTAATTTTAAAATCATAAGGCGGATAAATGAATTTGTCCGTCCAGCCTGTACCCGGTTTGGACATGCCGCTTGCCATAACACTCGTCTCTATTACCCGGGTTGCCGTGGATCCGCACGAGAACACCTTTCTTTTTTTGCTCCGGAGCGCTTCGTTGATCTTGTCGGATGTTTCCCTGGAGATGAAATAATTCTCTGAATCCATTCTGTGCTTGGTTAGATCTTCCACTTCCACAGGGCGGAATGTTCCCCATCCTATGTGCAGGGTGACTGGCAGGAACTCGACACCTTTCTTTTCAAGTTTTTTTACCAGGTTCTCGGAAAAATGCATCCCGGCTGTCGGTGCGGCTACAGCACCTCTTTCCTTGGCAAAAATCGTCTGATATCGCTCCTTGTCCTCTTCTGTCGGTTCGCGATCGATATAAGGCGGCATTGGCATCTCGCCGATTTCATCAAGAATATTGTAAAGGTCATCATTTGGTCCGTCGTACAGAAACCGGATTGTCCTGCCTCTCGAGGTGGTATTGTCTACGACTTCCGCCATCAGATCTTCTCCGAAATAGAGCTTGTTGCCGATTCTGATCTTTCTGGCAGGCTCTACCAAAACATCCCATAACATATTTTCAGGCTGAAGCTCCCGGAGAAGAAAAACCTCAATACTTGCATCCGTCTTCTCCTTTTTCCCTTTCAATCTTGCAGGGAAGACTTTCGTATTGTTATAAACAACGACATCCCCTTTATTCATGTATTTATGAATGTCGGAAAACTTTTCATGGCTGATGGATTTCTCCTCTCTGTTTAAAACCATCAGCCTGGAAGAGTCTCTTGGATCTGCGGGTTTTTCAGGGACTTTCAGATTTTCAATTTCAAATTTGAAGTCCGTAAGTTTCATTTTCATATCAGTAGCGAATTTGTGAAATTGAGATCAGCGGGAATTTAGCCTTCTAATATAACTTTTTTCACGTAGCAGGACAAACTGCATATTAAAAACGGTTCTCCCCATTGACCGGATCCGGTTTGCGGAAACGCAAAAAATTAGTTAGCAGAATTATTTACTAATAGTCTTTCATTGATTATACTTAATAAAGGATCAAAAGCGTTTGCTTCTAAAAAGGACAATGGATATGAAAAAGTGTTTGCTGATAGTGACCCTGCTTGTCTTTGGTGGAATTTCGGTTGCAGAAGCCCAGCTCAGGGAACATTTGGCAGGCCCCGGGGATTACACAGGAGCTGTGTTTAAAACCGATCAGTCTTCTTCCGGGTCACTGGGCAGTCTGATGGAATCGCTTAAAATGGACATGGGTCACTCCTACAGCATGAGTTTTGGCAGTGTCGGCGGCCGGTATCAAAGTCTCAATGCCTATACCAATCATATGTCTTTTGATTTCAGTGAGAACCTGACCGGCAACGTCGATCTATCGGTTTTGCATTCACCGTTCGGAGGCTCGCTAATGAGTATGGGCAATAACGATCTTGGCGCCAGAATCGTTATCGACCGGGCTCAGGTAGATTACCAGATTTCTCCAAATACCAGCCTGTCCGTACAATTTTCCCAGCGACCTTATTATTCACCTTTTGGAATGGGCAGCTCCCCCGGTTCATTCCGTACAAGAAATAATTACTGGTACTAAACAGGCTGAATGTCGGAAAACAGATCTGAACAAGAGGGTTATATACTTAATGCAGCTATAGGATTTTTAAGTGTGCTTCTGTTCATCCTGGTCACAGCGCTCTTTCTCCGTGTGATTTATCCTCGTATTCACAGTGACCGTGCAGCCCGGGACCCTATACTCATCAGCGAAATAATACAGCTTGAAGTACTCAACGGGTGTGGCGTGCCGGGAGTTGCCACCAGGTTCACTTCGGCACTACGCAGTTATGGCTTCGACGTGGTGGAATCCGGTAATTTTGACAATTTTGACATGACTGAGACGATCATCATTTCCAGGAACGGCAATATGGAAAATGCAAACCGCGTTGCGAGAGCTCTCGGTCTGGACAGCGATCGGATTCTTCTGGAAAGATCCGACGATTTCTACCTTGATGCAACTCTCGTCATCGGATCCGACTTTCCTTCATTAAATATCGAGTAATCATATGCAAAAAATAATTTTATGGTAAGTTCAACTGAAGCAGCCCCGGGACAATTCAAAAAAACCGACTCGCAGAATGCTGCAGATTCCAAAGCATTGATTAGCTGCAGTGCCAATGCCTTGCTTGAAAAGAAAGCGAAGGACATCGTTCTGCTGGACGTGCGTGGATTGACCACATTGACAGATTATTTTCTGATATGCCACGGCACCTCCGAAACCCATATCAAGGCTCTGGCAAACCATGTGCTTGACCAGGTACGGGAAAAACTCGGAGAGAAAGCCTGGAAACAGGAAGGGCTGGATACCAGAAGATGGGTTATCCTGGATTACGTAAATATCGTCCTGCACATATTCAATGAAGATAAACGGAGCTATTACGGTATAGAGAGAATGTGGAATGATGCGGAAAAAACCGTTATCACAAACACCTATAGTGAAAATGAATGAATCAGCTCGTTCCTGTCAGTCACTCCTGCTTTACCCGCCCCGCTTTTTAAAGACCATGTAGATCAGGACTCCGCCTGCCAGATTTATTACCTCCAAGCGGACAGGAAGTAGGCAACCGTTGCGCTGAACCGGACAGCCGCTACCGGTTTAATCAGAGCAATCAGCATGGAGAACCGGAATAAGGGAAAGAAAAAATCCGTTAATTAGAGTAATATTCTATTGAATTCAATTTTCCGGATCCAATGAAGACTCAGCTTTCCAGACCCATTTTGACCCTGCTCCTGTTGACTGCAACAGTAGTTATTCTATATAGCGGGTTTGAATTCTATGTACATGTCAACTCTCCACAAAACAAAGCGCCTGAAAAGCTGATGGAGAAAAGCCTGGATACGGCTGAAAAACTCTTCAACAGCATCAATGCTGATTTTTCCGGCAACACTCTGCAACTGAAAGACCGCATACGCACCAGGCTGTCCGAAAGTTTGTCGCGCCAGGCTATCTACGGTGAAATGGAACGGTATCCCTTCTGGAGCAGCTCCGTACAAAGAAACAGCGAACTGTTCATCTGGAATGGATTTGCCCTTACTTCACCCCCGGAGATAGAGGATTTGCCGGATGATTCCCTGTACGTCAATATTTTCCGCCGCAACAATGTCATTTTCCTTTTTGGGAAAATCTCTTTTTCGATTGGAGAGGAAGACCATTTCACCCTGTTTACAACCAGCCGCCTTGAACAGCAAAACGTCATACCGATCGCCGAGGAGCAGGAATTCGATCTTGCCGGCCATCCTGATCTCAGAAACAGGTTTCCCGTTCATTTCAATTTTTCCGACCCGCCTTCCGCACAGCCTGAACATTACCGGACACTGCAAACTGCAAATGCGGATTCCGTGGGTATTGTATTTGCTGACGAGTCGGATATCGATTCCTATATATCAGATTCTGAATCAGTGGCAAGCCGATGGCGCACTTTTTTTCACATTCTTCTGTTTGTATTCGGCGCCGCACTGTTCTTCTACTGGTCCTATTCCCTCAGGTCCTGGACAAGCCTCATTCTGCAGCTTACTGTAATCCTTTTTATCTGGACGCTTTTTGCCCGCTCGGAAATACCGGTTCAGTGGATTCCACCTTTTTTCCCCGGACTTGAAGCGGACCAGTTAAATTCACTGCGGGCGATTTCGTACTATGCCATTCATTCTGTTTTCACTTTTTTTATTGCATTTTCAGTTATCACGACATTGACCAGGAAATGGAATCTGGCAAGTCCTGAAAAGCACTACCAGACTTTTTTATACTCTTTCCTGATTGGCATCCTTAATGTAATCGTGATCCTTTTTTTCCTGATCACTACACACTGGACGGCTGAAGCAGCAGATATAGCACTGCTGGACCTTGAACTGATTCCGGATCTGCCCAGCTGGATTCTCTTTATCGCCACCGGTTTCTTTATCTGCTCAATCGCCTCTCTGCTAATCGCCGCATGGTGGTTCCTTTTTATTACGGAAAAAGATAAAACGGCGGTAATCAGCCTGATTGCAATCGTCGGTTTTTTCCTTTTTTATTTTGTTGCCGACAAGATTCTGGGAATATTCCTTTTTGAACGGTGGATGTTTCTGCTGTCGTTTGGCCTGTTTTGCTCTTTTATAGGCAGCGCCGTCTACATTTATAAAAACCCGGAGTCATTCCTTCAAATATCAGGATTCCGTCTGTTAATGCTGGCTGCATTGCTTACATCCGCCGCCGGTTACACCATTTACGTCAATGCCTATTCTGAACAGATGGACGAACAGCTGATCGCAACCGCTGAAGCGTTCGCGGCTGAACAGGATGAGAGCGCCGAAAATGTTACATACGATCTTCTCACTGCAATTGAACAGCGGATGCAGTTCATTTCCGCCAGAGATATTGAAGAAAATCTTTCGTCTGTACAATCACAGTTTCAGCGTGCCATACAATCAAGTATCAGGGAAGAATGGCGACCGTACTCCTACGATATCCAGTTACTGGATTCCGAGGGCCGGATGATCAGCGATTATGCCACCAATTTTGATTCTCCGGGAGCGGGTTATCTTGACATGAGGAGAATAGAGACTTCCTATCAGCAGGAGCAGATACGCAGGCTGACGAACAGGCCGGTCGTACAAAACAGGCCTGCATCCCTGCAAAGTGAAAATTTTATGACCTACTACAGGGGATGGATTCCGATATACGACAATTTTGACACAGAAGAGAAAATAGCATGGATTGTTTCAGCAGTATACGTCGAAAGACCCGATTTCAACAAGCCGATCCGGGCCGTTCTTGCCGCATCTACAGTCGATGACTGGAGGACGTCATACTATATGGCAGAATTCCGGAATGGAAGGCTCGATAAAAATACGGTTAAAGGAATCTATGCCAATCAGCCAAAATACAACAGGCTTTCCGACAGGGAAATGGAAATTGTCCGGGAGGATACCATTGCATTTATATCCAACCTGACTGTTCACGGCACCTTCCGGGAACTTATCTTTAAAGATTCTGAAGAAACCATCATTAAGGCAAGCACCCCGCTGCCCGGTTTTAACAACCATCTGTTTTCCTTCTTTCGCATCAATGTTGTCATTCTGGTTGCCGGACTGATTTTATTCCCTCTCTTCTCATTTATCGGCCTGAAAACATTCAGCCTCTTCAGCCAGAGCCGAAAATTTCAGAACCGCCTGCTTGACGGGCTTGTATTGGCCACCCTGCTGTTTCTCATCGTGTTGATTGTCGCTACACAGCATGCCGTAAACCATCAGAATGAGTCCAACCTGCAACGGGAAATTATCACCAAACTTGACAATCTGGCTGAATCCATACGAACTGAGCAGCAGCAGAACAGGGATAACCTTGAATTCATCCCTCTTTCCAGGGCAACCTCTCCCCTGGACGCCGATGCCATCTTCTACCGCAATTATATGGTTTCCGAATCGACCACACCACAGATATTCCAGCAAAACCTACTGCCCCGGATGTTGCCCTACCCGGTGTATGATTTTCTCTACAACCGCCAGAGAAACCATGTGGTAAGGACCATCGATATCGGCAATGAAACCCTGCTGATTGGCTACCGGGTTATCCACTCTGAAGAAAACGAGCCGATCGGTGTTGCCGCCATACCGACCTTTCTTCAGTCGCCCCTGTATACTGAACAGCTTCTGGAGACAACCAGTTATCTGTTGGCGATCTACCTGCTTATTTTCAGTGTATTTATCATTGGAACCGTTTTCATATCCAACCGGCTGACGAAGCCCCTGCAATACATCCAGGAGGGACTGAACAAAATTTCCGGCGGGGACCTTGAAACCACAATTCCTGTAAGCAGCCGGGATGAAATAGGAGCACTTTCAAATGCCTATAACATCATGGTGGAAAGGCTTAAACAACTGCAGATCGAACTTGGTCTGGCAGAAAGAGAGGCGGCATGGAAGGAAATGGCCCAGCAGGTGGCGCATGAAATAAAAAATCCGCTTACACCCATGAAACTTAATCTCCAGCATTTGAAAAGGCAGCTGGACACGGAACCTGAAAACCCGGAACTTTTTCGTAAAAATGTGGAAAGGGTGACGGTTAACATTATCGAACAAATTGAATCACTGAATAAAATCGCCTCCGACTTTTCCAAATTCGCACATCCTGTCAGCGATGAATTCACAGATGTGGAAATCAATAATCTGATTTCATCCGTTGTCGAATTCTATGAACCTGAGATGCCTGGAAAAATCTGCCACGACCTCTATCCCGAACCCCTGCATATACTGGGTTCTGAGGATGAACTGAGAAGATCCCTGATCAATCTGGTAAAAAACAGTTATGAAGCGGTCGAACAGGACGCACACCTCGTTATCCGCTCCGAACGAACCGGCAAAATGGCTCTCATTGAAATAGAAGATAACGGATCAGGTATTTCAGAGGAGGTCCGCGACAAGATATTTGTCCCCAATTTTTCCACCAAATCCAGCGGCACGGGTTTGGGCCTGGCGATCACAAAGAAGATCGTGGAGGCCCACAGCGGGTTCATCTCTTTCCGCTCGGAAGCAGGCGCAGGCACCACATTCAGAATCGAGTTGCCCCTGTCCGGCAATGGCACCCCGGGAGCCGAGTAACCAGTCCATGCCCACACCCAGCCATTCACCCTCTCCAAGTCAGTCATCCGGAGCCCATGTGATACGGGAGGCAAGTGCCACACTGAAGGTGGGCATCCCCATCATTCTGGCCCAGCTGATGCAGATGTCCATGAACTTTGTAGACACCGTCATGGCCGGCCGACTTTCGGCTCTCGACCTGGCCGCTGTTGCCATCGGATCCAGCATGCTGCTCCCGTTCCTTGTTTTCGGTCTGGGCACCCTGATGGCAGTCAATCCCATTGTGGCCCAGAACTATGGCAGCAGAAGATTCGACCTTATCGGAAGCAATATGCGGCAAACGCTCTGGATCAGCCAGATGATCGCGCTGCCTTTCTTTTTTTTCGTGCGGAATCTTGATTTTCTCATGGTCTGGATCGGTGTAACGGGGGAGGTTATTCCTGTGGCAAACGGTTATCTTCAGGCTATCTCATGGGGGATTTTCCCTGTCATGGCATACGGGGCTTTCCGTTATTTCAATGAAGGTTTATCTGTTACACGACCCGGCATGTATATCGCACTGCTCGGAACGCTGGCTAATATTCCGCTTAATTATATACTGATGTACGGAAATTTCGGCTTTCCCAGGCTGGGAGCTGTCGGAACCGGTTATGCGTCTGCCGTAGTCTACATGCTGATGTTCCTGGCCATGTTAACTTTCACGTACAATTTCAAACCCTACAGGAGATTTGACATTTTCGGCAAATTCAGACTGCCGGATAAAAACCATTTTAATGAAATGCTGTCGCTCGGCGTGCCCATCGGGGTCAGTGTTACCATGGAAGTATCGTTATTTGCGATCGTCAGTCTGCTGATGGGGACCTTGGGGACCATTGCTGTAGCCGGGCATCAGATTGCCATCAATTTTGCAGCAATGACATTCATGGTCCCATTCGGGCTGTCTATGGCGATTACCGCCCGGGTCGGGCAGTCTGCAGGTAAAGGACGTATTGATATGGCAAGATTCAGGGGATTTGTCGGGGTCGGTCTCTGCACGATTTTTATGTTTTTTACTGCAGTTACCATGATTCTGCTTCCGGAATACATCGTCGCTATTTACACCAGCGATCCGGACGTAGCGGACATGGCCGTACAGCTGCTTTTTATGGCTGCTATATTTCAGGTATCCGACGGCCTGCAGGTAGGGGGATTTGGTGCCCTCAGAGGTCTCAAGGATACAAAAAAACCCATGTATGTGAATATTTTCTCATACATTGGCATAGGCCTGACACTGGCCTGGTATCTGGGAATTTTCCTGGATCACGGGCCGATTGGCTTGTGGACCGGATTGATTGTCGGTTTAACGGTTGCCGCGATTATGCATAATGTACGGTTTTACTATAAAACCCGGTGAAAACCGGTACGGTATTATTTGAAGATCACCCGTAACGAACGATAAACCAGCTGACGGCATTGCTCTGTAAGTAAACAACCGCCTGTCAGGGAGAGATTATGTCTGCCTACATTCAACATATTTCAACAACGGTTCCCGATCACTCATACCGGCAGAAGGAGCTTCGCGAGCAGATGAAAAACCGGGTGGCGACTACCGGGCTGCACAGAAAACTGATTCACCAGATCTATTCTTCATCCGGCATCGACACACGTCATTCCATCCTGGATGATTTCAGGAAGGGCGGTAAACAGGCACTCTATTATAACGGTAACGGAGACGTGCCGGGAACCGCGGCCAGAAACAACCTCTACAAGGAAAAGGCACGTATTCTGTTTACCGAAACCGCCGGTAAAATAATTCAGGCCGGCAGGACGCCGCCTGAAAAAATCACCCACCTGATCACCATTTCCTGCACGGGATTTTATGCCCCCGGACCGGATTTCGATATTATCAGGGCTCTCGGACTCGACCCCGCCATAGAAAGGTACCACCTGGGATTCATGGGCTGTTATGCGGCCATCTCCGGATTGAAACTTGCCTTCAGAATCTGCAACTCCAATCCGTCAGCTGAAGTGATGGTTATTTCAAGTGAACTTTGCACCCTTCACTTTCAGGGAGGAACAAGTACTGATGAACTGATATCTGCATCCGTTTTCGCAGACGGGGCTGCCGGGGCCGTCGTTTCGGCAAGGAAACCCGTTAGCGGCAGTTACTTCCAGCTCCGGGATTTTGCTTCGGTTCTTTCAGACGAGGGTTCGGAGGATATGGCGTGGACAATAGGGGATACGGGATTTAAAATGGTACTGTCCACATACATCCCGAATATTCTGTCAAAAAATCTTGATAGTTTTCTTGAAACTCTTCTCAGCCGCTACAGGCTGTCAATGGACCAGATTGCCCGATGGGCTGTTCATCCGGGAGGCAGAGCTATTCTGGACCGGATTGAAAATCAGTTTAACCTTCCTGCCGACAGCCTGACGTATTCCCGGAAGGTGCTTTCAGGATACGGTAATATGAGCAGTGCCACTGTCCTGTATGTTCTCAAAGAGATTCTGGATGAAGATGGGCCGGAAACAGGAGCTGAAAATGTACTGGCTCTGTCGTTCGGTCCGGGACTGACCATGGAGAGCGCCCTGTTGTCTAAAAGCCGGGACTGATGCAGACGTTCAACTCGTTCTGAACAAAAAAAAACTGTACAAAAAATGTCACACAGGAACAGGCCGCTTTCATCAGCCGGAAGTGATTGCTGCCACACACTTTTCCTGCTGCCGACTGCATACTGAAAAACATTATTCTGAACCATTGAATTCATTTCTTAAAACACGGGCCGGTCATCTCACAGAACGGATGGACGATCCGGATTGCGACAGGGAGACCCTGTTTAATACATACCGGCAGTTCACCCATATCAACAACCAGGTTTCCCGCTGGAAAACCCTCTTCAGGGACTGTATAGTCCCCCTTTCCAGAGGGGACAGGCCGCTTCAGATACTGGACATAGGTTGCGGGGGCGGAGACATCTGCCTCAAATTTTCAAAATGGGCGAAACAACAGCAGATCCCTCTTGAAGTTACAGGTATTGATCCAGATCCGAGGGCCATGGACTATCTGGACAGGCTCCCCATTCCCCAAAATGTCCTGTTCCGCCAGGCCCGGTCGAGTGATCTCATGGATGAGGCGGGAAAATACGATGTTGTCATTTCCAATCACCTGGTTCACCATCTGCAGCCTGAGAACTTACTGCAAGTCTGCAAAGAAGCGGAAATTCTGTCTAAAGAGCTCGTATTGTTTAACGACATACGCCGCAGCGTATTCGGCTACACAGCTTTTGGATTGACAGCGCCCATCCTGTACCGCTCCTCGTTTATTGTCAGGGATGGCCTGACGTCCATTCGAAGAAGTTTCACATACACGGAATTAAAGGAAATCGCACCTGCCGGATGGACGGTAAAGAAGTTGTTTCCTTACCGGCTTCTGCTTATGTATGACTGACTCAAACTCATATCCGGTGATGATCGTTGGCGGTGGGCCTGTCGGGCTTTTCCTCGCACTCAGTCTGACCAGGTCCGGCATCCGGTGCAAGGTGCTCGAAAAGCGATCTTCTGTAGATCGTCGTTCAAAGTCGATTGGGATACACCCTGTTTCGCTGGAGTTGTTTGATGAGCTGGGGATCACCGGCGAATTCCTGTCAAGCGGGTTGAAAATCCATCGCGGTCATGCTTTTATCGGGGGAAAACGGGTCGGAGATCTCTCCTTTGAATCCTGTAGCCCTCCTCACAATTATATCCTTGCTATTCCACAGTACCGGACAGAAGAAATACTGGAAAATGCACTTCGGAAGGTCGATCCGGAATGTCTCACCAGGGAGGCCGATGTTTCAGCTGTCAGACGAGCTGGTCAAACCGCCGACGTCTTCTATTCCGTAAAAGATGAACTGTTCCGGTCAGATGCAGAGTGGGTTATCGGATGTGACGGCAAAAACAGTATTGTCAGGCGTTCAGCAGGCATACCGTCGTATAACAGATCATATCCGGACACGTATATTATGGGGGATTTCACGGATAATACTCTGTTTGGGAATGACGCAGCTGTCTATTTGCACAGGGACGGATTGATAGAAAGCTTTCCGCTTCCGGGGGGGAAACGGAGATGGGTGGCAAAAACCGACCGCTATATAGAAAACCCGGACGGAAAACAGCTTCATGACCTGATCGGACAACGTCTGAACAGGGTGCTTCCGGACCAGTCATACAGCAGGATCAGCAGTTTTGGCGTCCAGCATCTTCTCGCCTCGAATTTCCGGAAAAATCGATGTCTGCTGGCCGGAGATTCGGCTCACATAGTGAGTCCGATCGGCGGCCAGGGCATGAACCTTGGATTTATTACCGGCCGGCATCTGGCTACGGCGCTGCAGCAGATATTCAGCAATCCGGCCAAAGCGGACAGCCTGCTGGCGGACTATTCTGCCAAAAGCCGGCGGATAGCCGGTCAGGTATCCAGAAGGGCTGAAATGAACATGCGTCTCGGACGAGAGTATAAACATCCCCTCGTCCGGCATATGCTTGTACGCACCATGATCATGCCCCCCTTTCAACAGCTGACGGCAAATGCGTTTACCATGCGGGGTCTTGATAAATGGCCTGTTTAGAAGTGGCTATTCAGACTGGTCCTCTTCCAGGTAATCCCGCAATACCTTGTGCAGGATACCCCCGTTCCGGTAATAGTGAATTTCTACAGGAGTGTCTATTCGACAGACAGTTGTAAACTCTATCGTCTCCCCGTTTCCTTTCGTGGCAGTGACAGATACTTCCTGCCGGGGTTTCAGATCATCTGTTACCTGAATATTAAAAGATTCCGAGCCATCCAGCCCCAGGCTTTCGTGGCTTTCACCGTCCACAAACTGCAGCGGAAGAACCCCCATACCCACCAGATTCGAACGGTGGATACGCTCGTAAGAAGCAGCAATCACGGCTTCAATCCCCAGAAGAATCGTCCCTTTGGCGGCCCAGTCCCTTGACGATCCGGTTCCATATTCCTGGCCTGCAAGGGCGATCAGCGGGGTACCCGACTTCTTGTATCTTTCTGCAGCATCAAATACCGTCGTGACCTCATCATCGGGATGATACTTTGTAAACCCGCCTTCCGTTCCGGGCGCCAGCTGATTTTTAAACCGCACATTGGCAAATGTGCCTCTTGTCATTATGCGGTCATTGCCTCTGCGGGAGCCATACGAGTTGAAATCCTTTTGCTCCACTCCGTTTTCCAGCAGGTAACTTCCAGCGGGGCTGTCCGCAGCAATATTACCGGCCGGTGAGATATGATCCGTCGTGATGGAATCCCCCACTTTGATTAATACCCGCGCACCCTCTATAGGGCTGATCGGCTCGGGCGTTTTACCCATACCGACAAAGAAAGGCGGTTCCTGGATATAGGTTGACTCCTCTTTCCAATCATACAGTTCACCGCCACCGACCGGGATTTTCTCCCAGGTTTCGGATTCGAAAATGTCACTGTACAATTTTTCAAACAGTTCCGGCCGAATTGCCGAATCAAGAAACTCTGTGATCTCCGCACTTGTCGGCCATATCTCCCTCAGATACACATCGTTGCCATCCCCGTCTTTCCCGATCGGCTCATGCTCCAAATCGATATCCACTCTTCCCGCCAGTGCATAAGCCACCACAAGCGGCGGAGAAGCCAGGTAGTTCGCTTTTACGTGCGGGTGGATCCTTCCTTCAAAGTTTCTGTTGCCCGACAGTACACCGGCCACAACGAGTTCACCTTCCTCGATCGCACTGACAACGGCCTCAGGCAGCGGGCCCGAGTTTCCGATACAGGTGGTACATCCGTAACCCACCAGGTTGAAGCCGAGCTGATCCATATAACCCGTCAGTCCGGCTTCGTTCAAATATTCTGTCACGACCCTGGATCCGGGAGCCAGGGATGTCTTGACAAATGGCGGCACCTTCATTCCCCGTTCAACCGCTTTCTTGGCGATAATTCCGGCACCAAGCATTACACTGGGATTGGAGGTATTGGTGCAGCTGGTAATGGCTGCAATAACCACATTTCCGTGAGTCATGTCGACGGCCCGGCCATTTTTAAACACGCCTTTGTTCGCCAGCTTTTCCCGGGCAAGGTTGAATCCCATGGTAGGATCACTGCTGGTCAGTGAGTTTTCGAACGTCTCTTTCATCCGGGGAAGGGCAATGCGGTCCTGGGGGCGTTTGGGTCCTGCAAGTGACGCTTCCACTTCTCCAAGGTCCATTTCAAGAACTTCGGTGAAAACAGGATCGTCCATATCATCCGTCCTGAACAGCCCCTGCTCTTTCGTGTAATGCTCAACCAGCTTTACCTGCTCCTCCGAACGGCCTGTACGCAGCATGTAACGCAGGGCTTCATCATCGATGGGGAAGAAGCCCATTGTGGCACCGTATTCAGGAGACATATTGGCGATGGTCGCCCGATCCGGCAGGCTCATGTTACTCAGCCCGGGCCCAAAGAATTCGACAAATTTGCTGACCACTCCGTGACGACGCAGCATCTGGGTCACCGTAAGAGTCAGATCCGTTGCGGTAATTCCTTCCCGTAATTTTCCGGTCAGCTTGACACCGATTACCTCGGGCACCAGCATATAAATCTGCTGGCCCAGCATGGCCGCTTCCGCTTCAATTCCACCTACTCCCCATCCGAGTATGCCGAGGCCGTTGATCATCGTCGTATGGGAATCAGTACCTACAAGCGTATCCGGATACGCAACGGTTGAACCGTCTTTCTCTTCGCGGGTAAATACCCCTTTTGCCAGATATTCAAGATTGATCTGGTGTACAATACCGCGGCCCGGAGGGACAACACGGAAATTG
Organism: Balneolaceae bacterium; assembly: GCA_040905285.1. Classification (GTDB taxonomy): domain Bacteria; phylum Bacteroidota; class Rhodothermia; order Balneolales; family Balneolaceae; genus JBBDRV01. Next base: position 15,532 of record JBBDRV010000210.1, read on the forward strand.
TCGAACGCTTTCTGTCCCCATTTCAGAAATTCATATCGCTCCCGGTTACGCTCCATTTCCTTGTCCACATTAAACATAAATGCATAATCCTGCCCGAACATATCTACCTGAACAGAGTGATCTATCACAAGATCCACGGGGACCTGGGGATTGATGGCCTGGGGATTCCCTCCCATTCTTTTCATGGCGGACCTGAGAGCTGCAAGATCAACCACTGCCGGAACCCCGGTAAAATCCTGAAGAACAACACGTGATGGTTTAAACGGTATCTCACCCGTTGGATTTTTGGCATCGTATCCGGCCAGACGTCGTACGTCCTCCTCTGTAATGGCAAAACCGTCATATTCCCGAAGAACCGCCTCCAGCAATATCTTGATCGTGAAAGGCAGGCGGCTGACATTGCCGTATCCCAGCTCTTCCAGTTTTTTCAGGCTGAAAAGATGTGCTTTGCCTGAACCGGTATTAAATTCCAGCCGTGTTTTTAACAGATCGTTTTTCTCACTCATGCTCATAGGTTGTTTGGAGTCCTTGGTAGCTTTCGGTTATCGGAATTCGGCTTCTTCACAGATTCGACAAGTTACAAATCATTTTGCATAATGTCCTCTCCCCGCGAACAGTTATCCCTGCAATGATCCGCCCCGTTTGATTGTTGTTTCACTCCGGAGGGTGCATCAGACAGATCAGACGTAAAACTTTTAACGCCGGGATTGCAATCCATCTGCTTTCGCCTTATTTTTTGAGACTTATCAACTTCTCAAGATAATTAAAGAGATCCATCGTGAATACGATTAGTAATAAAACATACTCGGCAAAACCGGGTGATATTAACAAGAAATGGATATTAGTGGATGCAGAGGATCAGCCTCTGGGTCGTGTAAGCAGTCGGATTGCGTCTGTTATCCGTGGGAAAAACAAGCCTGAATTCACTCCGCACGCTGATACCGGCGATAATGTCGTTGTCATCAATGCAGAGAAGGTTCTCCTCACCGGAAAGAAACTGTCAGACAAAACCTATTTTCACCATTCCGGCTTTACGGGAAGTGAACGTTTTGTGACTGCAGCCGACATGCTGGAAAAAGATCCGGCCTCGCTTATAAAAAAAGCTGTGAAGGGAATGCTGCCCAAAAACAGACTGGGCCGGCGCCTGCTGACCAACCTTCGGGTTTACGCAGGGCCTGTTCATCCACACACGGCACAACAACCAGAAAAAACAGAATTTTAACTTCATGTCCCAAGCGAATTACATCGGCAGAAGAAAGACGTCTACTGCAAGACTCTACATAGAACCGGGCAAAGGAGAGTTCCTGGTTAATAAAAAGAAACTGGAAGACTATTTTTCTTCCCAGGCCCGCATCAATGTGGCGTCACTGCCACTGAAAGTTACCGAATTTGACGGTAAATATGATATCAAGGTGACCGTGCGCGGTGGTGGAACGACCGGTCAGGCAGGCGCTGTCCAGCTGGCTCTCGCCCGTGCCCTGGATGACCTGAATGATGACGTACATTCTATTTTAAAGAAAGACGGCCTTCTTTCGCGGGATGACCGGATGGTTGAACGCAAGAAATACGGCCAGCCGAAAGCCCGGAAGAAATTCCAGTTTTCAAAGCGATAATTTATTACCAAAACCTGAATCACACATACGCAGCGACTCCTCACCGAGTGTTCCTTGCGGGCAGATTGCCGGGCGGGAATTAGTGAAGGGGAATGACCTGTGTAGAGGATTAACTCAAAACAATCTTACTCTATGCCTAAAGCAGCATCTATTGAAAGTCTATTGAAATCAGGTGCCCACTTCGGCCACCTGACACGTCGCTGGGATCCGAAAATGAAGGAATTCATTTTCATGCAGCGAAACGGTATCCACATCATCGATCTTAAAAAGTCCCAAAAATATCTGCAGGAAGCTCTTGAAGAAGTAGCCGGCCTGGCAAGAGCGGGAAAAACCATTCTCTTCGTCGGTACTAAAAAGCAGTCCCAGGAGATCATTAAAACCGAAGCGATTCGCAGCGGCATGCCCTTTGTGACACATCGCTGGCTTGGAGGCATGCTTACCAATTTCAGCACCGTTCGGAAAAGCATTTCAAGGATGGAGGAAATCGATCGTATGAGCAAGGACGGCACGTTCGAGGAACTCACTAAAAAAGAAGGCCTGATGCTTGACCGGGAACGTGAGAAACTGGAAAACACGCTTGGCGGCATTGCCAATATGACCCGGTTGCCGGGCGCTATATTTGTTGTGGATACAATTAAAGAGCATATCGCCGTTAATGAGGCAGTGAAACTGAACATCCCTATTATTGCGCTGGTCGATACAAACAGTGATCCCGATATCCCTGATTATATCATTCCCTGTAATGACGATTCAGCCCGGACAATTCAGCTCATTACCACGCAGGTTGCTGACGCCATTATAGAAGGAAATGCAGAGCGTGAAGCAATGAAAGAGGAAGAGCTGATGGAACAGGCCGCCGAGGAATCCAAGTCCCAGGAGGACACCGGGAGTGAAGAAGGTGTGGAAGAGGTCAAGACAACGACCCGCCGCCGCAAACGCCGGCGAAAAGAACCCGGAGATGAGCTGAAGCCGGAGCCGGATGTAAAGAAAGAGGGCGGAAAAGACTCCCCGTCACCTGAATCCGGGCAAACCGAAGAGCAGGAGCAAAAATCAGATTCTGAAAAAAAATCAGAACCGGAAGTCCAGTATGAGAATAAGGGAAATGAGCCGGATGTAAAAAAAGAGAGCGGAAAAGACTCCCCGTCACCCGAATCCGGGCAAACCGAAGAGCAGGAGCAAAAATCAGATTCCGAAAAAAAATCAGAACCGGAAGTCAAGGTTGACAATAAGGAAAATGAGCCGACTGTAACATCATCCGCCGGTGAGGAAAAGGAAGAGGACCAAAGCGAGGATACGCCATCGTAGACGGCCGTTGATGCGAAGGGAAACCCTGCAGAAAACCTGAATTCATAATTAAAAATTTTCCGATGAGTATTAGTGCAAAAGACGTAAAAGCGCTGCGTGACCTACCGGGGGCGGGTATGATGGATTGTAAAAAA
>JBBDRV010000211.1:0-18552 GCA_040905285.1 Balneolaceae bacterium
CCATATTGAACAGGCCACATTGAACAGGCCACATTGAACAGGCCATATTTGAACAGGCCATGGTGAACAGACCATATTTGAACAAGTCATGATGGTTGAAAATCAGTGTACATTGGTACTATAAAGAAAAATAGATAAAGAGGGAACTTATCCATGCAGGCAATTTCAGAATACAGGCATTTTCAGAGCCAGCCTTTTCTTCTGAAGAAGATGACCATACCTGCAAATATGCCTGCCATGAGGACCAGTGAGAAAGGATATCCCAGATACCAGCTTAGTTCAGGCATATTGTACGGGCTCGCTTCCGGATCAAAATTCATTCCATAAATCCCCGCTATGAACGTGAGGGGGATAAAAATGGTGGCGATGATCGTCAGCACTTTCATAACTTCATTCATCCGGTTGCTCAGTCCGGACATATACATATCGAACAATCCGAAGACCATCTCCCGGCTGGTTTCAATACTGTCAATTACCTGAACGACATGATCGTACACATCCCTCAGGAAAATCTTGACGTCGTCACTGATTAACGCTGAATCATCCCGTATTAACGAATTGATACCGTCACGAAGAGACCAGACTGACTTTCTCAGGAAGATGAGATCCCGCCTGAGGGAATGCAGGTGTTTCAGATGATCCTGTTCCGGATTTTCCATCACCGCCTCTTCAACGTTTTCAATGGATTCGCTGATCACGTCAAGTGCATGAAAATAATGGTCCACAACCGTATCCACCAATGCGTAGGCCAGGTAATCGGGTCCAAACCTGCGCAACCGGGTATTGGATAATTCCAGGCGTTTTAAAATGGGGTCAAAAACAGGTTCGTTGCTTTCCTGAAATGACAATACATAATTATCCCCCAACACGATGCTGATCTGCTCGGTTTGAAGGACAAGACTGTCATCGTCTCCGGTTTTGGATTTAATCATTCGGAGCACGATGAAAACGGCGTTGGAATATTGCTCGACTTTGGGCCGCTGCGAGATACTGACGATATCCTCCTGAACAAGGGGATGTAGTTCAAAATAATCCCAGACGCTTCTCAGTTTTTCAACATCGTGAAGCCCGCGGATATGTATCCAGGTTTTCGACTTGCTCCGTAGATAGGGCTCCGACCTCTCAATTTTCTGGATGGGAATAACATCGTAATGGTCTTCATCAAAATCATGCACTGTCAGCAATACTTCTTCCAGCCGTTTTATCCCCGTATGGATGGCGGTTCCGGGAACCTGGCCGGCGGGTTTACGATACAGACGTCTGGCGGGACTGTTGTTAAAAAGGCTTTGGAGTTTATTTGATACTGAGCGTGCGGTATTCTTCATTTCATGGTGTTTTTTTATAATAGCTCCACAGCCACAAATGTAATCAAATTAATGTCATGCAGTAATAAACCTGTTTTCTGAAATGAAAAAAGCCTTGTCCCTTTCGGTACAAGGCTTTCATCACCAGCTTCTCATAACCACTTCACCGGTTACTGCTCTTCATTTTCATTGAAGCTTTCCAGGTCAATATCTCCCAGATCATTGGTTTCACCCGCGGTGACAACTGCATCCTCGATATCTCTTGTTCCGAACCCCTCTTCCCGCGGTTCGACAGAGACTGTATAGGACCCTTCATCCAGTCCAAAAAGCAGAAATGCACCGGTTTCCTCATCAGCAAAAGTAGTTGAAAGAGTGTCGCTGTCACTGATGGCATATACTGCAGGTCGGGCTTCAGCAGGCGAAATAACCCCCTCAATATGTCCACTTTCAGCAAGACTGGTTGCACGAATGACCGGCTTCAGTAAATAATCTGCCGGCTGTCCGGATTGGCCCGGTGTAACAATGGAACGGTCCGCATCAAAGTCAAGCAGAAGCTTATAGTCGATACCCTCTGTGATTTCTGCGTGGACATTCAGCTTGACCCCGGTCTCCGAACCACCCGGTACAAAAAGGGTTTTTTGCTCACCGTTTTCGACTACGTAATTGTCTTCCCGGCTGACAATCAGGCGAATCTGTGAATAGGTCCCCGCTTCAAGTTGTTCAGATCCCAAAACTTCATAGGCACCGTTTGTCAGTTCAAGAAGATCGAAATGCTGTTGCGGCTCACCAATAGTGATCCATCCTTCTGAATCTTCTTCCCTGTTTATTTCGATCCGTTCAATAAATATCTGCACTTCCTCAAAATCAGCAGGATCATCATGCAGCCAGACCTCCATGGCCCCGTATGAAGTTTCACCGTTATCACTTGTGTCACAGCCGTATGAGATCAAAACCACGGCCATCAGAATGGCTCCGATTGCGTATTTTATATAATAAATCATAGTCAGTTATTTTTATATTACTTAGGGTTATTTCTGTAGTGAGATAATTTCGGTGTTCTTCACTTTTGCAGTTGTTTGACGAATGAAACGGGAAAGCGTTACAATTTTACAGCACCGCCGTCAGGGGCAGACAGGAATTTTTGATCATGCGAAGCCATTTCACGGACCAGCCAGACTGTTCAACAGAAGACAGTGGGCGATAAAAGTGGCCTATAAGAACAGAAAGGAATGAAATGGAATGGGAGGCGGCTGTTATTTACAATAATGTGATTATTATGGCGGCCCACCCCGTCCCGGTCTGTTTTCCCGCCCCGGCGGGGTATTCCCGGGAATCCCTCCGCCGACGTTGCCGTTAAACAGATTCTGAAGGATTTGTGAAGCGGTAATATTGCCCTGAATCTGTTGAGACACCCCTTCCAGTACTGCATCGGCAGGCAAGCGGCTTCTGCGTTGAGCCACATCCATGGCACCGGGTAATTTCTGTATGTCAGCCGCTGAAAAATTGTTTTGAATCGCCCTGACAACAATGGCACTGGCGGCATGTGGTCTTTTAGCCACTTCCGGCATGTCTGATATGATGCTGATCCCCGCAAGTACGCTGGATGGTTTTGCCGCCGGTATAGCTCCAGCATCTGTCAGTGAATTCAGTATGTCACGCACCAGGGCCGGCCCTGTTTGTCCTGAAGCAGCTTTGGAGCCTGCCTTCAGCATTTCATTCCGGAACAAATCCCTGTCGAACCGCTCACCGGAGCTGGCCAGCATTTCATTCACCTCGGCCCCACCCATCCAGGAATCGACAACCGGCACTACGGATTCCGTACTCCGCCGGATATTCTGCAGGACCTGATCCATCTGCTGAACCGGGATGCCTTTGGCCAGTCCTTCCATGACTTTCTGAAAAATCATGTCGCTCGGCAGATTTTGTTCGGCCAGAGATACTGCCGGTCCGATGAGTCCAGTCAGCTCCTCATCACTGACATTTCGATCCGCCGCACGGGACTGAATGTTCTCCAGCTGTGACTGTTCGATACCGGCAGCGCGGGCTCTCTCTAACAGCTCTGCCAGCGGCTGTTCCTGCGCCGTGCCCGTGACAGGAATTAAAAACAGAGCGGTCAGCATCAGACACTGTCTGCCATATTTTTTAAATAGTGTTATCCAGTACATAATTCTATTTTTTAGTCAATAAAAACCAGTCCGTTTGTACCGCCAAAGCCATCCCTGACGGTATAGGTGTCACCGGTGAGTTCGATCCAGCGTTCTTCATCTCCGTCTATCAATAAAATCTTGTATTCATATGCTCCCGGATCCAGATTTAATTGAGCTGCATATTGTCTGGATGTTTGCCGGCTCAGCGGAATACCGGGCCGGTGCCAGTCATTGAAGTCGCCGGTTATATAAAGTTGTCCGTCACCGGTGTAGTTGATCCGGAGAGATACCGTCCGTTCGTCATTCTGCCGCCAGTCAGCCGCTGCTTTTCCTCTGTTTCCCAAAAACGGCCGGAATGAATAGCGGAAACCTGCAGAAAACTGGTAATCCTGAAACGTTTCTTCCGATGCCGTCGAGCGGAGGCTCATGTGATCTGCATTTACCATAACCGAAAATGTTTTGTGCAACTGGTATTGCAGGGAAACACCCGCCCTGAAAATTCTGTCTTTTTCATCCACAACCATGAAGTCCTCTCCTCCCGGGTTTGCGGCGCCCCCTCCCGGACCTCCAACGGGAGATCCGCCGGGGCCTTCCGTGGTGCTGTTGACGGTCTGGCTGAACTGATACTGATCGGCATGCAGTCTCAAACCAACTCTCAGTCTGGATATCGGTGTATGATCCACCTGTAACTGAAGACTCTGGTTCTCGGAAGGATCATCCAGGTTTCCGTACCATCCCGTCCGTATCTGCCAGTTAAACCGTGGCCAGAATTCATATTCAAAGCCGTAGTGATCAAAGCGATACCCTTCTGTGGGCTCTTCTTCGGCGGACGACCGGGCTCTGAAAGTGGACCCCGTTTTGAGCCTTATCTGTGAAAACAGGGTCGGCGACCAGGCAAGCATCGGCTGAATCCACGCAGATTGCCTGTTTATCATACGGGTCATGGTACTCCCTCCCGTTTCCACCCCGGCCGACCAATCGGAACTGAATCGGTATCTCAGATTGAGCAGTCCGAATCCACCGCGCAAAACTTCCCTGTCATTAAAGAAGGGTTCATACACGCCGCCTGCAGTTATATCAGCCGACAGGAAGTCGCCGAGCTTCTGGAGCTGGGCCGTTGATGAGACGAAACCGTATCCTGAGCTTGTCGATTGATTCCAGCCGCCAAAAAACGGATTCAAAGCACTGTTCGTAGAATAACCTGCCCGGGAATCAACCATAATGAGCCCCTGCCAGTCCTGTGACCAGGCATATGATGGCATGAACAGAAAGCCGATCATGCAGATTGTCCATATTTTCCAAACCGTCCATAATTTCATAGAATAAGGACAGCATTTTTATTTCCGAATCCATCATCGCGTGTTATTTCAGCCAGGGGATCTGTTACCCACTCTTTTCCGTCTTTTATAAACATGTACCGCTGCTCACCCCGTAAAACCGGCACCAGTCCGATCCAGACCGGTTTCCCGTCAACATATTCCCTGTCGAGCGATACCGGGTCCCAGTTGTTGAAATCTCCGGCAACAGCCACTGTCTCAGCTTCATCATCAAAGAAAACAAAGCGGATCCAGACCTCTTCTTCCTGACCGGACACCGCGCGGACCGGTCGGTCGGGGTGACCTGCACCGGTATCCGTTTCCACAGCAGGCCCACCTGTATGCTCCCCGGAACGATCGTTCAACAGGGGGACTGCCAGGAACAGTGCAAGGATCAGACCGGCAGCCATCCCGAGTACAGGCCGTACCTGAAACTGACGTGGCACAAACAGCGGAGTAAGCTTCTCTTTCAGCCTGTCCGGCAGATTGCGTGCAGCTGTCGTATCCGGTTCACTTGCAGATATCTCCTTCATTACACGATCCGCAAACCCTTCCGGGACAGTAAACAAGGCCGGGTCAAGCCCTTCTACCTTGTTCATGGACAGATAAAGAGCCCGTTCAAACCGGAGCATCTCCCGCATCTCCCTGTCGTCGGCAATCATATGCAATGTTTCACATTCTTCATCCGCAGACAACTCACCGTCCATAAACCTGCGTAATATCTCACCGTTATCCTGATCTTTCATCGCTGCATCTGTTTTTCAATTAATGTTTTCAACTCTTTACGCGCCCGGTGCACCCGTACCTTCAATGCACTGACACCGACCCCCATCCTTTCCGACATCACCTCATAACTCATTCCCTCTCTGTATTTCAGCAAGAATGGCTCCGAGTAATCGCTGTTCAATTTGCCCAGCGCCTGACTTAACAGTTGCTTCCACTCCTGGGCTTTCAGTTCACCGTAAGGCGATTTTCCCGGATCAGCCAACCTGTCTTCAAGACCATCCTTTTCCAGTTCACTGAAACGATGTGTACGCCGTCTGATATCCTTCACATAATCGCGACAATGGTTCAGTGCCAGCCTGTACAGCCAGGAAGAAAATTTTGACCGGCCCCGGAAGGTTCCCAGCTTTTCAAAAGCTTTCACAAAAATCTGCTGGGCAAGTTCTTTAACTTCCACCTCATCTGTCTCAAAACTGCGTACTACATGAAAGACCATTGGAGAATAGCGGCCGACAATCACGCGATAACATTCTTTGTCCCCATTTACAATCCTCCCGATCAGCTGATCTTCAGCCCTGTTCCGATCTGACTTATTCATAGTTGCCGCATTCCATGCCCTTGTGTACAATCACTGAATCCCTCAAACCTGCTTATCGTTTGACGATCCAGGCTGAAAAAGGTTACTGTTATTTTACAGCCGTTCAACAGCATTTTCAGCAGTTCGAACAGCAGAAGAAATGATAAGCAAAAAACGGCTTCTGAATAACGTCTTTGAGGCAAATCGGCCGGACAACCGGCGGAGAACGCTGCGGCAACAGCCACAAATATAAGCAAATTAATGTCATGCAGTAAGAAAACCACCGGCGGAAGCTTAAATTTGCAGAAAGCCGCTATAAAGTTGAATATCTATGGAAGTATTTTCTACTATGTAATGAATCGTTCCCGGAAATCCCCGGCCAATACGTTAAGGCACAATCGACTATCAGGCACAACCTCTTTATAAGAATAACAACAAATCGACCGCTTAAATGATAGAATTCATAGAACAGTTTGACCCGATTACCCAGGCTCTTGTCGCTACACTTTTTACCTGGTTTGTGACAGCAGCGGGTGCAGGTCTTGTCTTTTTAACGAAGGATGTCAACATGAAAGTAATGGATTCGATGCTGGGATTTGCTGCGGGAGTGATGATTGCAGCCAGTTTCTGGTCCCTTCTTGCCCCGGGTATCCAGATGGCCGAAGAAATGGGGTACATCCCGTGGATGACCGCAGTAATCGGATTCCTGAGCGGTGGGATACTGATGAGGGTGATCGACAAGGTGCTGCCTCACCTGCATCCCAGAATGAAAATCAACCAGGCAGAGGGAATCCCCACTTCATGGCAGCGGAGTACGCTGCTTGTCTCCGCCATTACACTCCATAATATTCCGGAAGGGCTGGCGGTCGGTGTGGCATTCGGGGCCGTTGCCGCCGACGCCTCGGCAGCGACTATCGGCGGAGCCGTCGCACTGGCTATCGGTATTGGCCTGCAAAATTTTCCGGAGGGAACCGCCGTTTCAATGCCGCTCAGAAGAGAGGGAATGAGCAGGAAAAAAAGTTTTTTTATCGGACAGGCTTCGGGAATGGTGGAACCTGTGGCGGGTGTGGCAGGGGCCCTGTTTGTCCTTCACATGCAAAGTATCCTCCCCTATGCACTGTGTTTTGCTGCCGGAGCCATGATCTTTGTGGTCGTAGAGGAACTTATTCCGGAATCACAGAAAAATCCTAAAAATATCGATCTGGTAACAATGGCAACCATGATCGGTTTTGCAGTGATGATGATCCTTGATGTTGCCCTGGGATGATCCATACCCGGGGGTTTCCATTCTCCGGGAAACATACCTTGTATTCGTGCATTCACGGCCGCTGTAACATTTGACGAATACATTTAGGGGGCAATGGGAAGTCAACAATAACGGACTGTGCACTTTGCATACGTGCTCTTCGCTCACCACGTTTCCCTTTCCGTACAACCGGCAGAAAGACGGATACTCTTCCCGGCTTTTCTGCCCCTGACTGGGGCTTCTTCGAGAGAATACACAACGGATCCACAGGTAACATAGAGGTTTACAAAGAACCTCTTCCGGCAATGAAAGACAACTATTTCTTACAGAATTAGTTTTGAAAAGATAAAAGAGTACTTTATCTTAAAATAAGATAAACGATACTAAATGAAGTTAAAAGACAAGATCAAACCTTCACTTATATCTATAGCATTATGAAATCATTAAAAAAGCTTCTTGCCATGGCTGCAGGGCTGGTTATTACCGGAGTTATGATGCCTGCTATGGCTCAAACATCAGAGTATACCATCGAGGGCATGACATTCGGCATGCCGGAGGCAGAAGTATATACCGAAGACTACGACGGACCGCCAGTGGTTGGCGACAATATCACCATGTTGCCAACTCTTGCTCCTCTGGATTACGAGGGAAACAAACATCATCACATCCGCCTTGATACTTTCACACAGGAGATAGAAATCGCTGACGGCGTTCGCTATCGGGCGTGGACATTCGGGGGGACAGTACCCGGTCCGGCAATTCATGTTCGTGAAGGGGACAAAATCACATTTACAATGAAAAACAGATCCGATGAAATGGTAACCATCACGGAACCGGGAACAGAAGACGCCCCTTTTCTGCAGCAGGTTGCCGGGAACAATTTTATGGACGCCAGGCCCTCCATTATGCCGATGCCGCACTCGATGGATTTCCACGCTGGAACCGTTGCAAAAGATGACAAATGGAGAACCATAGCACCGGGTGAAACCATCCGGTTTGACTGGGTAGCGAATTATGCCGGAACCTACATTTACCACTGCGGAACACCCAGTGTATTAATGCACACGGCAATGGGCCAGCACGGGGTTGTGGTTGTTTCTCCCAGAGACGGTTTTGAAACAGATGACCGGGTAGACAGGGAGTATGTTCTGGTACAATCGGAATATTATCTGAAAAAAGGAGCCGGTGAACTTTATCAGTACGATTTTGAAGCGGCTCAAAATAAACAAGCCTCACACGTTGTATTCAATGGCCACCAGAACATTCTTCATGACCAGCCATTAACGGCGAATGAAGGTGAAAGGATTCGTATTCACTTTTCAAATAACGGTCCCAGCCTCACATCAAGTTTCCACGTTATCGGGGCCATCTTTGACCGGGTTTGGATGGAGGGTCACCCGTTCAATGAGCTCAGGGGAATGCAAACCGTACTGCTCGGTGCATCAGGATCCGCAGTCGTGGAATTTATTGTCCCTGAAGAAGGAAGCTACACATTGATTGACCACGAATTTGCCGATGCCGAAAAAGGTGCAACAGGCACACTAAAAGCCGGACCCCGTAAATAACTGACCCAGAAACCTATTCCGTCAAAAGCCATTCCCCTTACCGGCCTGTTGGCAGTCTTTCTGACTGCAACAAGCCTGTTTGGCCAGGCGCCGGTGACAGGCAGGAAACACTTTACTATTAATTCATAAACCACAAAACAATGAAAACACTTATTCAGACTATCACAACATTGTTCGCGGCCCTGGCAGTAACTCTGTCAGCATTTGCCGCCGATGGAAACACAGATGTCAGAACCATTACTGTAACAGGGACAGATAACATGAAATTTGATGTAACCCTGATTGAAGCAGAACCCGGAGAGCGCATTAAGATCGTGCTCATGACAGTAAGCAACATGCCGGCAACATCCATGGCTCACAATGTAGCCATAGTCGACCAGGGAGTGGACCTGGAGGCTTTCGTCATGGCTTCAATGACTGAGCGAGACAATGAATTTATCGCTCCGTCCTTCGAAGACCGTGTCATCGCCAATACAGAGATGATTGGCGGTGGTGAAACCTCCTCCATCGAATTCACCGTACCGGAGACACCCGGTGATTATGATTATGTATGTACATTTCCAGGCCACTATTATGGAGGAATGACGGGTATTCTTCGAGTACAATAACCCCCGATTTTTTCACAGGCTCCTGTCTGACCGCTGATTTACGGATTTGTGGTCTCAATGGCGGATCGGAACATGACTGTCCCAGCACGGGCATTTCCGGTGCGAGAACAAACCTCCTCATGGAATGGAAAAAATAAGTGCCGTGCAGGATCTGCAGGAAAAGAGCGGGGAGTAGAGTGAGGAATTGAGCAGCCCGACGGTCCGGTTCAGAACACAGATGATCGGCCATTCTCCGGGAAGGGAACGATTCTTCATGCCCTTTCATTTAATCAGTCTGTGTATCAAACTCTATTATCACATTTTCAATGAGCCAGTCAGAGTCACGGGAAAATTCTTCTGAATTTGTTTCACTGGCTGACTATCTGTTGGAAAGCAAGGATTCCATTCTGGAAAAATGGCGGGGGGTCATCAGGGAAAAAGAAGATCAGGCATCTGCGCTGGATGTAATGTCCCGGGATGATTTCTATAACAGCATTCCTCTTTTCATTGATCATCTTTGTAAAAATTTCAGGGGCGAGGAAAGCCAGCTTGAAAAAGTATCCAAGGAGCACGGGAGCCATCGCTGGCAGTTCGGGTTTCGTCTTCGGAATCTCACAATGGACTGGGGTACCCTTCATTCGATTCTGATGGACCGGATCAACGAGGCCAGGGATAGTCTGCCAATCAGCATTGACACGTTAACAGAGGCTCAAAAACGTCTTGCCGTGTACGTCCACCGTTCGATTAAAAACAGTGTTGATGAATTTTACAAGTTCCAGCGCAAGAAAGCCGAAGTCCATATGAACGATCTGGAAGAGGCCCTCCGGAAACGCGATGAGCTGACACTGCAGCGTGGAGAAAACCTCCAGCAGGCATCCCATGATCTTGGCGGAAGCATGGCGGTGATACAGATGAATCTGGCAATGCTGCAAAAAAAACCGCTGAATGATGATACGGGCGAACTGGTAGAGCAGCTGTCCCGTTCGACAGACAGTCTCAAGGAACTGCTCGACAACCTGCTCGATCTCTTTCGCCTGGAAGCCGGCCGGGAAGTTCTGAAGATAAGTGAGTTTGACGCTGCAGAATTGCTGCGGGATTTGTGCGAGAACATACTGCCGCTGGCCAGTGAAAAAAACCTGGAGTTGCGATCCTCGGGCAATGATAAACTGATCGTTCAGAGCGATCGTGTTAAAATACAGCGGATCGCACAGAACCTGTTGTTAAATTCCCTGAAGTACACGAACGAAGGCCACATAGAAATTGAATGGACTGGTGAATCCGACCGGCAGTGGATGCTCTGCGTCCGCGATACGGGACCGGGGATGAAATCCACGTACGCGGCTCCGTTCCTCAAAACATCGCCGGGCGAAAAAGAAACCTCCCCGAAAAAACCGCCGGCCGAGGCGATCACCGGCCCGTCGGAAGTTCAGCTGCACAGTGAAGGCATTGGCCTGTCCATCGTACGCCGGCTTTGCGATATGCTCGATGCCGTAGTGAAAATAGAAACCGAAGCCGGTAAAGGAACCGAATTCCGCATTATGTTTCCCCTTGAACTTTCCGGGGGTGAAAACGTATAAACTGGCTGGTAAGTCCCCAGAAAAAATGCACTGGTAAGCCTCAGAAAAAATACAATAGATGATCCTGCCCTCTGAAGAACTCTGTTACAGGAAGTCCTGTTGTCAGGCATCCACAGGAATCAGGTTTGCGGTCATCACAGGAAGCCGGGTTGGCAGGCATCCACAGTTTGAAGGCGCCACAAGAATGATTCTTTTTTTCTGCGTGTTAGAATTTAAAAATCATTAAAGTGGAATTGACATGAATCAGATCATCACGAGAGAGGAAAGGGTAAGGAGAAATACATCATCACTGAGAAATCTGATCATAGATGATGAAATACTTGAAAACATAGCACATTATTCCAGCCGTACCGGGCCGGAGTTGACCCTGCGTATTACGGAGCTGGACAGGGAGTGGGATGTGGAGCATGTTCTGGAAACGAGCATGTCGACCCTGGCGATAGCCGGGCTGATTTTATCTGTGGTTGCGGATCGCAAATGGCTGGCTGTTCCGACCGTTGTCCTCGGATTTTTTGCGCAACATGCCACACAGGGCTGGTGTCCTCCCCTGACGCTGCTCAGATTTTTAAAAGTGAGAACATGTGATGAAATCAATCAAGAAAAGCATGCCTTAAAAGCCCTGAGAGGCGACTACGAAGGTATCCGTACAGCTGAAGAGGCCTATTTCGCTGCAAAATAAGCTGTTATTCCATCATTTGTCTAATCCTGTGCGAGACTGTAGTTGCTGAAGTCGTCATTGATAAGAACCGTTTTGAAACCGGCTCTTTTTAACAGGGATGCCGCGGATGAGGAACGTGCTCCGGTCTGACAGTGAACATAGATTTTTTTATCGTCGGGAAGCTTTTCCAATTCTGCAGGCAGTCTCGTATGGGCAATGTTGACAGCTCCGCTGACATGCCCTTTATTATGAAATTCAGAAGCTTTTCTGACATCCAGTACAAGTGAGTTACTGCTTCTGTTTTTCAGCTGCCCGAATGAAATCGCCTCCAGGGTATCCAGGTTCCCTGCCCGGGCGGAATACACCCGGAGATCTTCGGGAGTGGCATACCCGGTTAGTTGATCGAGGCCAACCCTGTACAGATCCAGAATCGCCTCTCTGAGCCTGTGTTCGTCCACGACCAGGCAGATTTTATTCTTTTCGTTTATATAGGATCCGGCAACCGTATTGAATTGGCCGGTAAGCGGGGACAGCAGGGATCCCGGTATATGGCCGGAAATAAAATCACTCCGTTCACGGGTATCCAGAACAACGGTGTCTGTGTCATCTGCAATTCCTGCAAGTTCCCCGGTCGTCAGGCGTCTTGGCGCAGGCACACCGGTTACTGCAGGCCCCGCTTTGTTCTCTTTTTTCATCCTGGCAAAATAAAGCGGCGGCTCTGGTTGCCCGTCCAGTATAAACTCAACGAAATCATCTTCTGAGGAAGCCGCCATCAGAGAAGGGTTGGTACGGTTCTCGTATCCGGCAGTTGATCCCGGAACGGCCCCCATTGTTTTGCCACAAGCGCTGCCGGCACCATGTCCGGGCCAGACCTGCAGATGATCGGGAACCTCCCTGAATTCAACGACCGAATTATAGAGACTGCGCGCTGACATTTTCATTACATTTTTCAGGCCGGCAGCCGATTCAAGCAGATCCGGCCGGCCGACATCGCCGACAAAGACGAAATCACCGGTTACAATACCCAGAGGCTCATCTGCCAGAGCACCGTCTGTCACATAATAGCTCAGGTGTTCGGGAGTATGACCCGGCGTATGCCATGCTCTGATGGTGATATTCCCTATTTTGAAGGAATCACCATCTTTCAGGAGCTCATAGTGGTAATCACTGTTCATGAGCCATTCATACTTCCAGTCTTTGTCACCCTCATCAGAAGCATAGACTTTTATTCCCCTCTCGGCAAACTCGCGAAGTCCGGAAATGTAATCCGCATGAATATGCGTATCTGCTGCTGAAACAATCGTTAAATCCTCTTTCACCGCAGCATCTATGTACGAATCAATATCCCGCATCGGATCAATGACAACAGCCTTTCCATTTTCCTGGCAACCGATCAAATAGGCATACTGTGCCAGCTTTTTATCAAAAAATTGTTTGAAATACATTTGCCGTCTCCTCTTATTTCAACCGTTTTCCCTGCCGTACAGGGCAGGATCCATGAAAATGCCCCCGACAATTGCCCACTGACGGTTGCTCCTGACAATTGCCCCTAATGAGGCAGCCTGTCCCGCAACAAGCCATAGGCATAGGTCCCCGCAAGGGCCGACAACACCGGAACGGCCATGACCGTAATCCCGCTGCCGAGCAGTGCAAAAATCGGACCCGGACAGGCCCCCAAAAGAGCCCAGCCGATTCCAAACAAGGTTCCGCCCAGGATATACCGGGGCACCTGTGATGAATCTTTAGGCGGAATTGAAATCGGATTTCCATGGATATCCTTCAGCTGCCATCGTTTGATGATCTGTACAGACAGCATGCCGATGATTACCGCAAGTCCGATAATACCATACATGTGGATGGAATCGAACCGAAACATTTCCTGAATCCTGAACCAGGAAACCACTTCCGACTTCATTAATACAAATCCGAACAGAGTTCCGATCGTCAAATACTTCAGATATTCCGTAAAGTTCATTTTCTCCAGTTCATTTTTAAACGCATTTTTCTGAACATATTTAAGAAAGTATGAGCGGATAGAGCAGGTGGGTCATGACCAACCCGCCGATAAAGAAACCGATGACGGCAATCAGGGAAGCCAGCTGCAAATCGGAAAGTCCTGAAATGGCATGACCCGACGTACAGCCGCCCGCATACCGTGCCCCGAATCCAACCAGGAAACCACCCAGTATCAGCACGGCTAATCCTGTGAAAGAACCCAGGGCGCTCCAGGAAAACAGGTCATCGGGGACAAACCCGTGAAAATCCTGGATGCCCAGTGCCCGCAGATCGGCAATAGTCGACGGCGCCAGCTGGATCGGGTCCGGATTCGCAAACACAAACCCGCCTAAAAACCCACCGAGTACAGTACCCGCCAGAAAAGTCAGATTCCATCTGCCGGCTGATTTCCAGTCATACCTGAAAAATTCAACATCGCCCCTGTGGCAGGCGGCACACAGGTGCCGGAGATTGGAGGACACCCCGAACATCTTTCCTCCGGCCAGCAACAGCAGTGGAACCGTCAGTCCGAGAACCGGACCGGCGACATACCAGGACCATGGTTGATGCAAGAGATCGAACATGTTTTTATTAATCAGTTATTCTTTAACCTGTAAGCATCGCTCTTTTAACTGAACGAATATAATCCACTTTTACTATGACGGCAATCCGGCTCCGGCAATCCGGTTATTACCAGTTTCCCTCCACTTCAACGCCGTCTTCTATGCCGGAATTCGGGTGGATGATGACCACGTCTCCGGCAGAAAGACCGTCAAGAACCTGCGCAGCCAGTCCTGTCTGCCCTGGCGGCACGGAGCCTGAAATTGTGCTCAAGACCCATCCGTACACTCTCCTCGACAGTCAATTCACCGGCGTTTTGTCCCCGTACCGGGACGATCATCAGGATAGTTAACCCGATGCAGAACAAGACAACTCGTAACAGTTTATACATAGCCAGTATATATTATTACTGCCGCAGAATTTCCAATCCAGAATATCAGCACTCAGGATTGACCCGTGTCACAGATCCTGCAATTTAGACTATGGCCGAGATGATTTTCTCTGCCTTCCTTCGTTATGACCCATGGACGTAACTGCCACGGCGGGTTATGCCGAACATGCTGGTTGTGGCCGCATTCAAGTTCCGCCACCCAGTCATCCTCTTCATCTTTATGAAATCCGATAATACGACGTTTCATGATTTCAAATTTTATCTGATCTGTTTACATTAATCGGGCACCGGGGATTCGTTGGATCCCCATTCACTCTCTATCCTTCTGATCACGAAAGCAAATCATTAAAACCACCTTCGGCTGTGATTCTCAGATCGAAATCCTTGCCTTTTTTTGCCAGTTCAGCCAGTGTAGTTGATTCCAGCATCTGCTTGATGCTCTCCCTGATTTCCGCCCATTTTTCATGGATGGGACAGGGCTTCATAACCCCACAACCGGGCAATCCCAAGGCACATTCCGTTAGCATATCGTCACCGTCAATCGCCATTACAATTTCCATTAAGGAGATATTCCGGCCGGAGCATGTCAGGCGAACTCCCCCATTGGGCCCTTTGTACGATTCCAGTAATCCACGGCTTGTCAGTTGCTGAAGTATTTTTGTCAGAAAATGAAAGGAGATCTCCAGTCTGTCACTCAACTGCCGGATCGACATAAACTGATCACCTTTCTTTGAAGCCAAATATAAAGTGGCTCTTAGTCCATATACACAAGATTTTGATAGAAGCATTGTATTTAGCAACTTATTAAAGTTTAAAGACTCTTTATTCTTAAATATAGCTCATCCTGATTGCTATGACAAATAATCAGAAAGTCACATATCTGAAATTTCTCAAAAGCCGCTCTTTCCAAACTCCTCATGATGATTAGGGTAAGCTATTGAATTAAAGCCATCCCTTCTTCTCAGTCTCTGCCCGTAAAGGTTTGTCAACCCCCAGGTTTGTATAGGGACTTCCCATACATATAAAAAAAGAATTTTCAACAGACCCGAGATGAACAATTTAAGAACCACTATAGTTATTCCAGTAAACCGGACAACATGGTATGATTTAGAAAGACATGGCAGGGATCTGTTGATCTTTTGTGGGACTAAAATTTGTTGGACTAGAAAATGAAATGTCTTAAAAAATTTCTGTAATATCGCATCAATAAATTAAAACGGGATCATTATGAATACGACTAAATGGGCTGTAGTTCTCACTTCGATTTTATTTGCGGGATGTTCAAATACAGGAGCTTTTCTGTCCGGAAATCAGACTGTTGTAAATTTGAATGAAGGCAACTATTCCATAAACGAAACAAATATCACCGGTGAATCTGAAGCAGCTTATATATTCGGGGTGAGTTACTCAACCGGTTTTATGGCGTCATCGTTTGCAATCGCCCGGGTGGAGGGAAGCGGCCGGTTATATGCTGAGGCGTTTGAGGATTTTTGGGAGAATTATGAATCTGCCAACGGACCTGTCAGCAACCGGAGACTGGCGTTGGCCAACGTTCGCTATGATACAGATATCCTGAATCTGTTTTTCTATTCTAAGGTAAAGATTATCGTGCGCGCCGATGTGATCGAGTTTGATTAATCCAGCAGGCCCCTAACCTTTTACCGCTCTCACAATAAAAAAAATGAGTCCGGCCACAATTAGAATAGCGATTACTCCCACCCACACGCCGGCTGCAAACACATCTTCAAGCAAAGCACAACCGGGTAATGTCATCAGAATAAAGAAAAGCAGGATAAAACTGGTCAATCGGTATTTCATGGAAAAATTACATTTAAGCTGACAATCTGTAAAAACTACTATTCAATGTGTAAATCTTTAAGCAAGCCTCTTTACACTTTCACAGTTAATATTTACATGATATGCATGTTTCGGGTTTGTCTTCCATACGATATTTCCGGTACACCTTCCGTCCCGGGTTTGCCCCTTCTGATTTCCGGTGTACTTTATTCTTTACCCTGCCCTCTGAATACAGTATAATACCTTGGGAATGACCTCTGAAAAAGCTATTGAAAAATAAAGGTCCGGCTAGTCGCGATTGCAAGCTGGTGCATTGCAACAGAACACCAAACCTCCAAAGCCAAAGAAATGCCAAGCAGAAAACAGGTACTGAAACTGATCGCCTCTCTCCCGGTTGCGGGGAGTATAGCCGGTTCGGAATGGCTAAGAAAAACATCCACCGGAGAGAGCGGCCGGAAAGATTATCCGAGGGATTATTTCAGCGAACTCGGACTGCGCCCGTTGCCCGGGGAACAATAACCACTCTGTCCGGATCACTGATGCCGCCCGAAGTCGTTCAGGCAATCAGTTACGCTTCAGAACAATATGTAAGCCTGAATGACCTCAATGAACGACAAGCTGCACATTCCCTTCCATAAACCATGATTCGAATAAATGCTGAATAGACTACTGACCGTTTTCGCCTGTGCCTTTTTGATGGTCTGCCCGATGATCGTCTGTCCGATGACAGTCACTTCCGTACAAGCCCAGTCAGATTCTCAAACAGATTATGGCTGGTATACCGAGGGTGACGATTTTTCCCCGACCAGGCGTGTACGCATATCCGTTGCCAATCGTCTGGATATCCCCCTGGAAAACCAGCCGGTGGTCGTTGACCGCAGATCCCTGCCCGTACAGGATGCCAAAGAGCGGTGGATAAACCTGGTGGACCCGAATCTCCCGTCCCGGCCGGAACCGACAATAGAAGAGCTTGAGGCATCAAGCGGATATCTCAGAAGGAAGGAGACAAACGGCCAGGCCATTACGCTTCAGCTTGATGATCTCGACAAGGATGGGGTATGGGATGAAATTTTCTTTCTGACCGATCTTGAAGCGGGGGAAACCCGTGACTTTTTTATTTACATCGAGCCTTATGAACGGGGCTTGTTTGAACACCGCGTTCACGCGGCTATCGGTAATTATGGACGGCATACTGTCCCTTTCTGGGAATCTGAAACCATGGGCTGGAAGCTGTGGTATCCGCATGAAGTTGACCTCCACGGCAAACGGGAACCGATGCTGACCGCCTATGCTGAATATTCCACGAACCAGTCCGGCTATTACATGCCATGGGAACTGGGAACGGATATTATGGTCGTTGCCCAAACCTTCGGGGCCGGTGGCATGTGTCTTTTCGAAAATCCCGATGACCCTGAACATCCGGCAAGGGCTTCCCACTCCCCCACCAGGGAGATGGGCCTTTTTGACGATACCCGCTACTCATACGATGTGGTATTCAATGGCCCTCTCAGAAGCAGAATCAGGGTATCTACCATGAACTGGGATTCCGGACAGGGATTCTATGAATTGGAACAGGACTACACGGCCGTCGCCCATAAGGACTGGAGCACGGTAGAAGTGAATTTCAGCAAATTTCTGCCCCGGAAAGATAACATCATGTTTGGCGCAGGTATCAGACAAATGATGCAGGAATACAGATCTGTCCAAAAAGGCGGAATGGTCATCTCGATGGGTAAAAATCTTGAACTCCGCATACCGGATGAGGATATCGGTGATGAGGGCCTGAACGTTTCCTGGCAGGGTCTTGCCCTGGTGGTCAGCGATAAATATAATCCGGACTATGTCGCCATAGATAACTGGAACGGGAATCATCTGTTCCGGATACCTGTCACCGCCGATCTGTCCTATGAATACATGATCGCCGGCGGATGGAGCCAAGGAGAGGCCAATAACAATGAAGAGGAATTCATCGAATACATGGAGACCGAAGCGCTCAAATACAATAACCCTCCTGTCCTTGAAATTCACGGGTACGAATCAAGGGAATAAATAACTATTGAATAATTATCTCACCTTCTCCTGCCGGCACGTCTATGACGACGGCTCCC
>JBBDRV010000212.1:0-18470 GCA_040905285.1 Balneolaceae bacterium
CCGTTCAGCTTATCCCGATCCCGGCCTTTACCCCTCTTCTTTTTCTTTCCGCTCTGTAAGGCTGGCCGCATTGACCGCCCCGACCCTTCCTTCACAGGTTATACATTTTACAGCATACGATTCAGATGCCGAGTCGCTTGAAGATCTTGAGAACCTTCTCAGGATTTCCCTCGAAGCCGAACAGAGTATCATTCTGCTGCCGTACGGCTGGATGGTTGAACAGATGGACCGGTTTGAATTATTTCAGGAAGTTATAAAGCAATATACCGGCAGCGGCAGGGTGCTGTTTCCACAGCCGGCCCCGCCTGAAGAGAAATTGTCAGCCAACTGGACAGTCCTTGTTTTGCTTCTCCTGCTGGGTACCTGCCTCGGCCACCACCAGGTCAGCTCTTTTTACCGCAGTTCCCTTTTCCGCTATTTTACGGGGCACAGGTTTTTCACAGAAAATCTGATAGAATACCGGACCCGATCTTTCCTGTCCGGAGCTGTACTCTTTTTCCAGCATCTTGTTATTGCCGGACTCGCCCTGTACATCTTTGCCGAATCTTCCATTTCCCCACTTGGAACAGAATCCCTCTATGCGAATTTTCCCGTGATTGGTGTTTTTGGCAAAGGGAATACGGCCTTTTTCTTTCTCGGAATAACCATTGCCTTTATTCTGCAGTCCGCTTCGGTACTCTGGATACAGGTACTCAACAGCAAAACACGGCTTGGCCAGACCATGACCCTTTACGGCTGGCCGCTTCAGCTTAACCTGCTGGTTATTATTTTTATGGTTGCCGGCTACCAGGCCGGTCCGTCAGCGGATATTGCCGGATTACATATCGTTCTTTTTTTGATAGTCTGGTTCCTCGGATTTAATGCAGCGGCGCTGGACATTGCCAGGTATGTAAAGAAATACAGAGTACTGTATATTATAGCCACCGTCGGAGTTCCGGTCCTGTTTGCTGTTTTACTGGTGGCAGCTGCCCTGTTCTATCCTCCACTGTCCGAACCTCTCGCCATGGCCCTGGACCTTCCCTGACCTTCCAAAGGCGGATAACATGCAACAGAAATAAACAGGAAGTGCAACGGCTACATCAGCTGTTTCCGGAGGCGTGCGACAGGCAGATTAAGCTGTTCCCTGTATTTGCTTACGGTGCGGCGTGCCACCCTGTACCCTTTTTCCTTCAGCAAAGATGTCAGCGCCTGGTCGCTCAACGGACTTCTTTTATTTTCATTCCTGATAAGATCGTGCAGGGTATTCTTGATTTCATGGCTGGACACCTCTTCGCCACTTTCCGTCTGAAGACCTTCGCTGAAAAAATACTTCAGCTCATACACTCCGAAACTTGTCTGTACATATTTGCCATTCACCACCCTTGAAATAGTGGAAATGTCAAGGTGAACCCGTTCTGCAATATCCTTGAGAATCATCGGCTTCAGACCGTCACCATATTTGAAAAAATCCTCCTGAAGAAACACAATCGTACGCATGGTGTCCATTAAGGTTTTCTGGCGCTGGCGGATGGATTCTATGAACCACTGGGCAGACTCTACCTTGCCCTTGATAAAGGAGCGGGCTTCATTCTCCTCTCCCCTGTTTTTTTTCTTCTTTTTCAGCTCGTCCCACATTTCCTTGTAATGAGGTGAGATTCGAAGAGGCGGTATGTTCCTCTGATTAAGCTGGATGACAAATTCACCGTCACTGTCTCCATTCTCTTCCTTTGCCGGCACATAGTACACTTCAAAATCAGGATCAATGAACTGTCTTGAATCCTCATCGGGATTGGTTACGGCACCGGGTTTGGGATCCAGCCCCTGGATCAGCTCAAATATCTCTTTCAGCTGATCGTCTCCGATATCAAGACGGCTTTTCATTTTTGAAAAATGTTTACGCTCGAAAGAGGACCATTCATCTTTTAATATTTTAATTGCTGTTTCTCTCGTGCGGTCATTCCGGTCCAGTAACTCAAGCTGGACCAGCAGACAATCCCTCAGATCTGTCGACGCGATTCCTGCCGGTTCGAGCTTTTGAATCTTTTTACGCACCTTCTCAACCTGTTCCTCACTCGTCAGGACACCGGAATTAAATGCAATATTGTCAACAACAGCCGCCGGCTCTCTCCGAAAATAACCGTCGGCGTCAAGAGAACCGAGTATCTGGTCTGCGATCATAACCTCTGTATCATCCAGATCCAGAAGAGATACCTGATTCTCCAGCTCTTCCAGCAAGGTTTTATGATACGGATTGGGCAGATCACGCCACTCCTCATCGCCGGTGCTGTAATTTCCGACTCCGGATCCGGTGCCGTCATATTCTGTATTATGTAAAAAAGAGTCCCAGTCTATCTCCTCATTCTGGTCGACGGGATCCGGCTCGCCATCTTCATTATCCTTTTCCCCGTCATCTTCCAACTCCTCAACCCGTTCGGTTATCTCTTCAGGCTCAACTTCTTCAAGGACCGGATTCATCTCCATCTCTTCCTTGATCCTCTGTTCAAGAGCGATAGCAGGAAGCTGGAGCAATTTTATATACTGGATCTGCTGAGGTGAGAGCTTCTGTTGCAGGCTCTGTTTCTGGCTTAGTTTTTGTCCTTGCTTTTGCATTATTCTTTTTTCTTACGCAATTCTTTACACATCTCCTTGAATTCCTTATACCAGACGTCGCCATACCTGCGGCTCAGCGCCTTTTCAAGAAACCGGGACAGGTATATTCCCTGTTCGGATCCGTTATCACATCCGGCAGAACAGAGTTCCGGTATATATTCAAAGTTGGCATATTCAAAACCTGCGATCTTTTTAAGACGGACCGGATACAAATGGCAGCTGACCGGTTTCTCCCATCCGAAACGATTCTGTTTATAGGCCCGCTGTATCGTACATTCCGCTACCCCCTGTTCATCATGGTCAACGAAGACGCATTCTCTGTTGTCAACACACTTTATCTGAAAACCGTTTTTACTGTCGCCGTCAATCAGCCCCTCCCTGTCAACAAGTTCCTGCGCCTTATCGCTGAGATCCCCCCGCAGTTCCCGGTACGCTTTTTTTAACACCGGAATTTCCTCTTTTGAAACGGGCGCTCCTGAATCTCCGACAACACAGCAGGCCCCCTTGCAGCGGGTTACATCACACGCAAATTTCGCAGTTGCAATATCTTCTGATATGATGGTATCTCCGACTCGGAACACGGTTATTTTTTTTAAACCTGGTATTTATTTAAACCTGGAATGACAGAGGGCAATCCGTCACCTGTGGTTCACTGGTTTTCACTGGTTTTCACTGGTTATGGCTGGTTATGGCTGGTTATGGCTGGTTATGGCTGGTTATGGCTGGTTATGGCTGCAAGATACAATAACAATCCGGTGGCATGCTACCTCAGCCGATATTTTCTCTATTTATTCCCACCGGAAAAAGCTGTGTCAAGATGGCGGGAATAGTCCGGATTCAGCCTGAAATATTTACCTCCCTGCTGAACTACAACCCCCTCCATTTCCAGTTCAAGAAGCAGCGGGAAAAGATCAAACGCCGGCCGGCTGGTTTTCTCCGACAACGTATCGATTTGAAGCCCCCCACCGGACAACAGCGAACAGATCTGATATTGCGCCTTTGTCAGAACATAATCTTTTGCATTACGGCCGCCGCCGGCTGCCGGAATAGAATCAGGTGTAAATGCAATCTCGGCCAGAATATCGTCCAGGGCCTGTACAAGCTTTCCCTGCCCTGTCTGTATCAAGTGATTGTTGCCCGCCCCTCCTTTCTGCTCCAGATTGTATGGAATGACAAAAACTTCCCTGTTCTGATCCAGTGCGGTTCTGGCGGTAATCATGCTGCCTCCTTTCATACCGGACTGAATGACCAGGACACCCAGGCTCAATCCGCTTACCACCCGGTTTCTGACCGGAAAATTTTGCGGGACAGGAGGCGTGCCGGGAAGGAATTCAGACACGACTGCACCGCCTGATTCAACAATTCGTTCAGCAAGCCCCTTGTTGGATTCCGGATAAATGCGATTGATGCCCGAACCCAGAACTGCAATCGTACGGCCGTCTGCACCGAGGGCGGCTCTGTGAGAAATGGTATCGATTCCATAGGCAAGTCCGCTGACAACCGTCAGGCCGGAGCCAGCCAGCCGGCTGCTCCAGATTTCTGCCTGATTCTGTCCATAGAGATTGAATTTCCGTGTACCGACAACAGCAAGTCCGGGTGATGCAAGAAGAGCGGGATCCCCCCTGATCCATAACACAGGGGGTGCGTCGTAGATTTCCCTCAGCAATGGAGGATAATCCGGATCCGAAACTGCAAGCAGGGACGTTCCGTGTCGGGTAGATTCATGCAGTATTTCATCGACCTCGTCCCAGCGGTCAAATGCTGCAATATTACCGGCCGTAACCGAACCCACACCGGCTGTTTTCCCAAGACGCCCTGAATCAGCCGTAAAAATTTCTTCAGGCGATTCAAAACCGGACAGCAATTTCCTGATAAGCCGATTGCCCACATTCTCAACCAGGGTCAGGGCTATAATCTCTCTATGATGATTTTTCCTCTTCTTCAATCTCCTGTAATTTTTCCCAGATCGTCTCTCTCAGCAGGCCGATATTGTGACCTGTCGCTGATGAAATATGGACGATAGGAACGTACTTGTCAATATTTATCTTCCGGTCGGGTTCATGATTTTGAAGAAGGTCCATTTTGGAAACAGCCAGAATGCGTGGCTTATCCAGAAGATCCCGGCGATATTCTCTCAATTCGTGCAGAAGTGCCTGGTATTCCTGTTCGATATCGGTGTCGCACCCGACGACAAAAAGCAGCAGCTTGTTCCTTTCTATATGTCTTAAAAACTGCAGGCCCAGCCCTTTCCCCTTATGAGCATTTTCAATGATTCCGGGTATATCAGCCATCACAAAACTGCGGTAGTTCTCCAGGGCAACCACCCCCAGATTTGGTTCCAGCGTGGTGAACGGGTAGTCGGCAATTTTGGGTTTGGCGGCGGACATTACAGAAAGCAGGGTACTCTTGCCCGCATTCGGAAAACCGACCAGGCCAACATCCGAAATCAGCTTCAGTTCAAGTTCAACCACCCGCTCTTCACCTTTTTCACCGGTCTGGGCATACTGGGGGGTCTGATTTGTCGAACTCCTGAAATGCCAGTTTCCCAATCCGCCCTTGCCGCCTTTGGCAATCACCAGTTTCTCCCCTTCACCGGTTATTTCGCCCATTCTCTCTTTTGTTTCCGCATCAAAAACAACCGTTCCCAGCGGTACTTCCAGCACCTCTTCCCTGCCGTCTTTTCCTTTACGCTTGTCCCCTTCCCCGTTTTTGCCGTGGCCGGCCTTGATAAATTTTCTGTAGCGCAGGTCCAGAAGCGTATTCAACTGACCGTTGCCCAGCAAAACCACATTGCCGCCATGGCCCCCGTCCCCCCCGTCCGGGCCTCCTTTCGGCACAAACTTCTCCCTGCGGAAATGGGACATGCCCCTCCCGCCATTTCCTGCAGACACATAAATTTTTGCATAGTCTGCAAACGTCATACCTCTCCGTCAGTTTGCCGGCAGAAAGGAGGGAAGGGGAAATTATTCACTTTCATACTTGTGAAGGACAATTTTAAGAAGCTCGGATAGCTTCTCTTTCATCCGAGGTCTCGGCACGATAAAATCAAGAAACCCGTGGTCCAGAAGATACTCGGCCGTCTGGAAGGCGTCCGGCAGGTCCCTTCCGATTGTCTGACGGATAATTCTGGGTCCTGCAAACCCGATCAGGGCCCCCGGTTCGGAGATGTTAAAATCACCAAGCATGGCATAACTGGCTGTTACACCACCCGTGGTCGGATTCGTCATAACAGATATATAGGGAATTTTTTCCCCTTCAAGCTGAGCCAGCTTTGCCGATGTCTTCGCCATTTGCATCAGGCTCAGCACACTCTCCATCATCCGGGCTCCACCGGACTGGGAAATAATGATCAGGGGCTTGTGATCTTCCCTGGCCCGGTCAATGGCTCTGGCAAGACGCTCCCCCACCACCGAGCCCATGCTTCCGCCTATAAACGAAAAATCCATGCAGGCGATAATAACCTCCATGCCGTTCATCGTTCCGATACCTACCCGGCAGGCATCGGTCAGGCCTGTCACTTTCTGTGCCTCCGCAAGCCGGTCACTGTATTTTTTCCGGTCTTCAAACTTCAGGGGATCAGAAGGAATAATCTCCCGGCCTATCTCTGTGTAGTTCCCTCCGTCAAACAAAAAAGAGAAATACTCCCCGCTGCCTACCCGAAAGTGAAAACCGCTGAGAGGGTCTACCCAAAAATTTTCTTCAAGCTCACGCCTGTGTACGGTTTCTCCGGTGGAAGGGACTTTAATCCACACCCCTTCAGGCATATCCTTCTTTTTGTCTGTCTGAATATTGGTGTCTTTTCTTTTGAACCAGGTCATACCCGTTAATTAAATTTCAGAAGGAAGGCAAAATAACGATAATCCCCGGAAGCTGAAATGTTATTACCCTCTATTTACGGAATTGCACCTGCGACTGATTTGGGGTGGTCATGTATTCAGGCTCAAACCGGACAGGGTCCGCCGGTCTGAAGATGCCGGTAAAACGCGGGTCCCTCCGGGCCAGAATCAGATTTATTGCAGATATATAAGAACGGTCAAAGAACCGTATATCCGCTTTACCAAACGAGGGAAGCCGTTCCAGACCTGTTCCGATAACGTTGTCTCCACCTTTTATCTTTAAATCGATATGGCCGATCTCTCCGAGAATCGCCTCTCCGGACGTACATTCCTCTTCTGTAATATCAAAATGCTGGTAATAAAGATGTTTCCGGCGGGCATCGAGGACTGCATGGACCTTTCCGCCGATCCGGTTCCTGCAGGCCAGCCCCGCTGCAAATCCTTCAAGTGTTCCCAGGGTAAAGAGGGGGATATCTGTGCCGAAAAGCACACCTTTCAATCCGGCAGCACCGATTCTCAACCCTGTATATTGGCCCGGGCCCCCGCTTATCAGAACTTCTTCAAGACTGTCCCGGCAGATATTCTGCTCATCCATCAGCTGTTTTAGAAAAACAAACAGCATTTCCGAATGTATTCCGCGGCCCACTTGCCTCTTTTCAATAACCTGCCCGTCTTCAAGCTGAAGTGCCACGGAACAGACCTCTGTCGCTGTCTCCAGAGCAAGAATCATAAAGCGCCCCTCCGATCTATGAACCATTCCTCATGGCTTAAAAAGACCCAGCGGTCATACAGCCTGCGAAGTGAACGGTAATTTTCCGGGGCAAATTCCCTCCGGCTGATGTCAGCCATGAACGTATAGAAAAGGGTTCTTCCTGAGGATTCGTATTCCTCCTGAAGTCTGGCGCCATCTGATGTGGTGGCATGATCCATCCGGGATTTTTCCAGTTCATATCCCTCGGGAAGGGTGATTTTATACCGGACATGCAGAAATTCCGGGGCATCCAGTATAACAGCCGATGTCCTTTCTTCCTTTTCGAACGGATTCTCCTGAAGAGTGCCGATGATCATCGGCCTGAACTGCAGCCCCTCTCTGAAACTGATTGCATAGTCCGGTATGTGAAAATCTGCTGAAAGCACGACGGTGTGGGAACCTCGTCGCTGTTCCCTTATTTCAGCACGTGTCAGTTCCATGCCCGCATAGGATTCAAAGAATGCTGAACGGATTACCTGACCGGCGCTCTCTTCTGCGGAAAGCCCTTCCCATATCCTGCGTGCCGGATACCCTCCGGCAATCACCTTTACTGACCCTGTCAGGCCGCACTCCGGCGACAGTTCAGCCTCAAAATCCACATCCAAATCAAAATAACTGTGTTCAGGCTGTATCCGAACCCAGTCGAATGCCTCCCTCTTCAGCACCAGTCCGGCGTGGTTATATGAATCCACAGCAATCAGGCCGGGACGGCTGTGTGAAAAGCTGGCATCCATCAGCGTCATGTGCCCGTCATTTTCCGTCGCCACAAGCATCTGGTTAAACTGGTAGAGAGAAGGGAACTCCCGGTTGATCCGGCCAAAATCCCGACCGGAAAGGTAAACAGGGTACGCTGCTATCCCGGCGCCGTCAAGCATGGCCATTAACACCAGGTTGACGGCAGCCTGGTCTGACGGTTCACCGTTCAGGACATTTGTCAGGGGCGTTTCATGGAAAGCACGTTTTTCTCCGTTAAACAGCATCGTTTGATTTACATAGCTGAAAATGGTGTCGCGAATCTGTTTCGCTGTTCCTGCCTCTTCTGCAAGTTCCCTGCCTCTTTCCATAAGGCTGTTCAACTGTCCGGCCTGCCGGAACGGATCATAATCCCGCCGGCGCAGCTGTGCCACAACAAATTCCCAGCTGTTCTCAAGGGGCTGTCTCGGCTTTCCGAACTCACTGATCTGCAGATGCAGTCGGCCTCTGAGGTCATTCAGTGATGAGATATAGGCCGCATTCTCAACGGCGGGTATATCCCGTGCAAACCAGTGTTCAACGGAAACAGGTTCAGGTCGCTTGTATGTAAACACAAGCGGTATTGAGCTGGTGTCAATTTTTTGCTCATGGTAGTGCACATCGAAATCCAGGTTGGATTCGATCGCATCATATCTCAAATAATCCACATTATGAACCGAAAGATGCGCAAGCCGTGTCGGGACCTGGTGGGAAAAACTGAAGTCCGGCAATTCATCTATGTAATTCCGGTGAATCGTGTAGCGATACTCAATGACAGAGCCCTGCTGCACATCGGGCATGATGAATTCGAGAACACGATACCTTGAGTTGAGTTCGGCAGAATGCATTTCATCCTCGTCAAGAGCTGTAACAGAACCGTCGGGCTGATGTGTTAAAGCTTCCACTTCAGCTATTTCTTCCAGATTTCCGTCATCATAATACGGTATGCTTATCAATGCAGCTTCGCCTTTCTGAAGCGGATCATCGGAGTATACTTTGAGCCGAAAATGGTAGACCAGCTCAACTCCGATCTGGCCGCCCTCCTCATAAAACCGCACATCTGCATTTTTCAGAAGGTAATCATACGGGTAGTCGTGGGCGGGGGCATAGTCAAAAAGCGAATCCGGAATTTCCCCAAAGACGGCAGGTCCCGGGAAAGTTTCAGACTCATGCACCTGTCCCTGAACCACAGATATGGACAACGGCAGGCCAAGCAGAAGATATAAAGTCAGGGTCAGACGCATGGATGCCATTCCGGCCTTGATGATCAGCTCTTTAACGTATTCAGCACAAATTGATTCTTGTTATAGATACCAACCGCCCTGCCTGTCAGAGTGTCACCGAGGTATGGAGAGTTTTTTGACAGGGAACGTACTTCGCTTTTATTGTATCTCCACTCTTCGTCTGTATTGAAAAACGTCAGGTTGGCTTTTTCCCCGATTTCAACACCGGGGATTTTCAGATTCAGAATGCGGCGCGGCTGCACCACCAGCTTGTTGATCAGTCTGCCCAGTGACAACACCCCGGGCTTCAGCAGACATTTGACGGATATGCTCCAGGCTGTTTCAAGTCCTGTGATACCATTGGGGGCATATATAAACTCCACTTCCTTTTCCTCTATGGCATGCGGCGCATGGTCCGTACAGATTGCATCAATCGTGCCGTCCTCAAGGCCTTTGAGCACTGCATCCACATCCTCTCCGGAACGGAGGGGGGGATGCATTTTCGTATTTGTGTCAAAATCCCGTTCGTCCACTTCTTTTTCCGTCAGGTCAAAATGGTGCGGGCAGACTTCTGTTGTTACCCGGATCCCGTCTCCCTTCGCACGCCGGACCAATTCAACAGCCCCGGCCGTACTGATATGAGCGACATGCAGATGCCCTCCCGTAAACTCCGCAAGCAGCAAATCACGTGCAATCATCACCTCTTCGGCAATTGCAGGGGTGCCGTCAAGGCCCAGTCTGGCGGAAACGGCCCCCTCATGCATATGACCGGGCCGGGAAAGGGAAAGGTCCTCTTCATGATTTATAATGGGCACTCCGAGCATTGACGAATACTCCAGTGCGATGCGCATCACCTGGGAGTCATAGACCGGGTCACCGTCGTCACTGAATGCGACAGCGCCCCCCTCATTCATATCCCCCATTTCCGTAATGGACATTCCTTTCCTCTCTTTTGTCACACATCCGATCGGGTGAACTTCTACAGGCAGACCTGCCGATTTCTTCTTTATGTACTCCACGACATCACGGGTATGTATCGGCGGTGTCGTGTTGGGCATGCAGGCCACTTCGGTGAATCCCCCGAAAGCCGCCGCCTCACAGCCTGTTTTGATCGTCTCCTTGTGCTCCTGTCCGGGTTCCCTTAAATGGACATGCATATCCATCCAGCCGCCGCTTACATAAGATCCCGTCCCGTCAAACACCTCTTCAGCCCCGGAGGCTTCCAGATCTTTTTTTATTTCAACGATCATGCCGTCCCTGATGCGAATATCCGTAAAAGTACCTGCTCTGTCCGAATCAGTGACCGGTTTCACATTCTTAATCAGAAAGTCGGGTGTAAGGCTCATATATAATCAGGGATTGGTTTTGGCTCAAATATAGGTTGATTAACCATCAAATTCGATAGACCTTTACACTCCGGCGGTCTGCACAGCATCCTGCACTGAAGGCGGCGCGGTACAGCTCACGTAAAATGAACAGTGCTCGATGAACAGCGATCGGAATAAACGTCGGCACAGGATCGCCCGGACGGAACATACTGTGTTTTTACAACCGCTATAACATTCTACAGCATAATACAAAACCCATGCCTGACCAAGTCTCTCTCCGGTTCGACGTCCCCACTGTTTCAGAATTGACCCTAAAAATAAAACAGGTACTCGAATTAGATTTCACAGACGTTCTGGTAGAGGGTGAGCTGAGTAATGTAAAGCGAAGCCGTAACGGACATACCTATTTTACAGTCAAGGACAACGATGCACAACTACCGTGTGTCCTGTGGAAAAACACTGCAGAGCGGCTTGAGCTGACACTCGCAGACGGCCGGCAGGTGGTGTTGGGTGGAAGCATCCAGGTATATCCCCCGCACGGCAGATACCAGATGATTGTCAGTCTGGTCGAGCAGGCGGGTACGGGTAAACTGCAGCAGGCATTTGAAAGGCTGAAAAAGAAACTGCTGGATGAGGGGCTTTTTGATAATTCACACAAAAAGCCCCTGCCGGATTTCCCTGAAAGAATTGGTGTGATCACCTCTTCTTCCGGAGCGGCTTTTCAGGACATCGTCTCCACCCTGAAGCGGCGATGGCCGCTGGTAACGGTTTCCCTGTGCCATGCCAGTGTGCAGGGGTTACAGGCAGCACCGGAGCTGGTCAAGGGGATACGCCATTTCTGTGATACCGGGGATGTCGATCTTCTGATCATCGGCCGGGGCGGCGGGTCTCTCGAGGACTTGTGGCCTTTCAATGAGGAATCGGTAGCCAGAACTATTTTTGAGTGCCCCATACCTGTTATCAGTGCCGTAGGCCATGAAGTGGATTTTTCCATCAGTGATTTTGTAGCGGACGTGCGAGCGGCGACCCCCACACAGGCGGCCAGTCTGGCTACACCCGACATCAACGAAATCCGCTTTTTTACAGAAGACCTGAGGACCCGCCTGTCTGAAAGGCTGGAGGAAAAAATAACCCGAGACCTGGAGACTGTCCAAAGGCTGGGAACCGCACATGGCCTCCTCGTGGTGAAGGAGCGGCTAAAAAATCGGAAAGAGCAGGTTCAGTTCATGAAAGAAACCATTCAACACCGGGTTGAACACCGGATCCCCGAAAAAAAAGAGCGGATCAGCCGTCTTGCAAGCCTTGCCGGACAGTTTATGGAAAGGCTAATATCCCGGCAAAATGAAAGACTGATCTCCTTGATACACCGCCTCGACAAGGAAGATCCTGACGCCCCGCTTGAAAAAGGATTTGCCCGGGTATGGCAGGGGGGGAAATGGGTGCGCAGGGCCGACCGGTTTCAGAAAAATAAAAATATGGAACTTGAGTGGAAAGACGGAAAAGCCGGTGGTCAGCTTTTAACGGCAACCACATCGGATTCACAGAAAAAATAGGCTGCTTCAAGCTGTCCGTTTTCAACTGAATCGGATCCGTGAATGATATTTTCTCCGAGACTGTCTGCAAAATCTGCACGGATTGTTCCTTTTTCAGCTTCTTCCGGATTTGTAGCCCCGATCAATGCTCTGAAATCAGCTATGGCATTTTCTTTTTCAAGAATCATCGGTACGCAAGCTCCGCTGCTCATAAAATCAACAAGGGACTCAAAGAAAGGCCTCTTTTGATGAACTGCATAAAAGCCGCCTGCAGTCTCTTTTGTGAGCCGTGTCATTTTCATCGCAACGATCCTGAATCCGGCCTGCTGAATGCGCCGGATCACCTCTCCTGTAAGATTCTTGCGGACACAATCAGGTTTCAGGATCGTCAATGTTCTTTCAATTGCCATAATTATTGATATTATACTGCGATTGTTTACTTTTCATATTCATCAAAGAGTGTGAAGATACGATTTCGATACCCAAATCACGAAAAATCAGGATTGAAAATTCAAAGGAGATAAACCATGCCCAATCGTTTGGCAGACGAGAAAAGCCCTTACCTGCTTCAGCATGCCGGGAATCCGGTTAACTGGTTCCCATGGTCATCTGAAGCTTTTGACAAGGCCCGAAAAGAAGACAAACCCGTTTTTCTGTCAGTCGGGTATGCCACCTGTCACTGGTGCCATGTCATGGCTCATGAATCATTTGAAGATTCCGAAGTAGCCGGCCTGCTGAATGAATCTTTTGTCAATATCAAAGTGGACCGGGAGGAGCGGCCGGATATTGACAATACCTATATGACAGTCTGCCAGATGCTGACCGGCCAGGGCGGCTGGCCGCTGACCGTGATTCTTACCCCGGACAAGCGCCCGTTCTTTGCAGCTACCTATATTCCGAAAGAAACCAGGTTTAACAGACCCGGAATGAAGGAATTGATACCGCGCATACATACTGCCTGGACAGATGAGCGGCAGAAAGTCCTCGAATCCGCTGAAAAAATCTCGCAGGGGTTTTCCCGTACCCTGGAGATGGAACCGGGTGACCACCCCGGTCCGGACCTTGTCAGGAAAACCCGGTATGCACTGGATAAGCGGTTCGATCCGGAGAACGGGGGCTTTGGAACTCACCCCAAATTCCCTTCGCCCCAGAATCTTCTCTTCCTGATGCAGTACAGTCTCAGCTTCGACGACTCCGCAGCACTCAGAATGGCAGACCTGACCCTGGAAAAGATGCGGTTCGGAGGCATTTACGATCACATCGGCTATGGCTTTCATCGTTATTCAACCGACCAGCTGTGGCTGCTCCCTCATTTTGAAAAAATGCTTTATGACCAGGCACTGCTTATGCTGGCCTTTACGGAAGGCTGGAAACATACCGGCAACCGCCTTTACCGGCAAACCGTCTACGAAATGGCAGATTTCGTTCAGGAACAGCTGACGTCGGACGAAGGCGGGTTCTTCTCAGCTGAAGATGCTGACAGTGAAGGTGAAGAAGGTAAATTTTACATCTGGGATCTCGATCAGGTCCGTTCCCTTCTCGGCCTGAAAGAAGCAGCCCTTTTTACTGACGTTTATAATATTGAACCGGATGGCAACTTCAAGGATGAATCAACAGGCCGCAAAACCGGAAAAAATATTCCTTATCTGAAAAAAAGCCCCCGGGAGCTTGCAGAGGATCGCAATATGGACGAGCCTTCCTTACTTGCGAAGCTGGATGCCGTACGGAAAAAGCTAAAAAAGGACCGGGAAAAACGTCCGCGGCCTCTTCGGGATGACAAAATACTGACAGACTGGAACGGCCTGATGATTGCTGCTTTCGCCCGTGCCGGCGCTGTCTTTGAAGACAGGCAGTTCACCGGGACGGCGGAACGAGCCTGGCAATTTGTATCGGATAATCTGGTTGGTCATAACGGCAGACTGTTGCATCGCTACAGACGGGGAGAATCGGCCATCCCCGCGATGGCTGACGACTACGCCTTTTTAATATGGGGGTTGATAGAACTGACCCAGGCTACCTGTGATGTCGGTTATCTTGAACACGCCCTTGATTTGAATGAGCAGTTTATGAACCTGTGCTGGGATGAAAATGACGGTGGCGTTTTCTTTACAGGGAAAGAGGGGGAAGAGCTTCTCGGCAGGCAGAAAGAGATCTACGACGGGGCCATCCCTTCTTCCAATTCTGTTACGGCGATGAATTTACTGAGGCTGGGACGGCTGACGGGACGGTCAGATATGGAAAAAAGAGCGGAAAAACTGTTTCGCGCATTTATCAGCTTCCTGGAGGAGACGCCCGGCGGATCACCCCATATCATGCAGGCCCTGATGTTCGCGACAAAACCTTCAGCCGAAATAGTCATCAGCGGTCAGGCTGAAGACCCGGTTGTGCAGGAGATGATCCGGACTCTCCGGCACAATATGAAAATGCCGTTTGTTCTGCTTCTGAAAAATAAAGAAAACAGTCTGAAACTGTCCGAACTGGCTCCATTCACCAGGGATTTTCCGGTTGAAACCGCCCCTTCCGTATATGTTTGTCACCAGTTCAAATGTGAAGCCCCCGTACAATCAGTTTCCGCCCTGAAAGAGATGCTTGGGTAGTTTCCTCCGCTGCGGCACGGCCGGAAAGAAATGCCTGGATAATGTGCCCCGCTGCGGCGCGGCCGGTGTTTCAGTTATTTTCCGGAGGGGGCGGTATGGAAATATCAATTTCATTCACTTCTCCAAACCGGCTGAGCTGGTCTCCGATCTCCTCCCCGTTTCCGACAACAAGAATTTGAACAGAATCAGGCCGGAGGTATTTTTGGGCGACTTCCCGGACATCTTCAGCCGTTACCGTCCGGATCTCTTCGACCAGCCTGTCGAACGTATCGGGAGGCAGACCGGCATAATCATTGTTCATTCGTTCTCTCAAAACACTTTCGCGGCTATCATATTCGAATACGATTGAGTTGAGAAAACGCTCTTTGGTCCTGTTAAGTTCTTCTTCACTGACCGGTTCATCCTGAAGACGTTCTATCTCATTCCGGACCGCCTGAATAGCTTCTCCGGTTGTGGCGCTGCGGGTCATCACCCCTGCCGAAAATATACCGGGATAGAAGTTGTTGCTTCCGTATGAACCAAAAACAGAATAGGCCAGACCCATCTCGCTCCGGACAACCTGCAACAGCCGGCCGGAAAAACCTCCGCTCAAAATGCGATTCATAACCTGAAGCTTTGCATAATCGGGATTATCCCGCCTGCCGCCGATATGCCCCAGGAGAACCGTACTCTGGTTTACATCCCGTTTGTCTATAAAATTGATCGTGCTGAGAAATTCATAATCCACAGCGGGAAACAGCAATTCGGTCTTTTCCCCCGCCGGCAACCCGCCGAATGCCGATACAAGCGTTTTCCTCATTTCCTCCATGTCAAAATCTCCCGTAACACCCACCATCATGTTCTCTCCGACAAATGCAGATGCGTGAAAATCAACCAGATCCGTCCTGGTGATATTGTCTATGGTCTCATATTCGCTGTTCCTTCCGTAAACTGAGTCCTTTCCGTAGATCAGCTTTTGAAATTCACGGTTGGCTATGCGCGTCTGATCATCATTCCTTCTGGAGATAGTGCTTTTCTGCTGTATTTTGGCAAGGTTTATTTTCTCTTCCGGAAATGCGGGATTTGTCAATACCTCGACGAAGATGGGAAGCAGAACATCAAAATCCTCTTTCAGTACATTCAGTGCAGCTGATCCGGAGGAGAAACCGATGCCGGTCTCTATTCTTGCTGCCTTGTTCTCCAGCATTTCATTCAAATCATCTCCGGACATGCTTTCGGGACCGCCTGTCCGCATCACGGTACCCGTAATCGAGTGCAGGCCGGTTTTATCATCGGGTACCTGTACACCTCCTGTTCGTATCACCGTATAAAGGTTGACGACAGGCAGTTCATCATCCTCCACAAGATAGATGCGAATGCCGTTTTCGAGTTCGAAAAACTCCAGTTCCGGTTTTTCAAATTCGTTGATCGGAGGGTATTCGATCTCATCCCATCGCTGCTGCGCATCTGCCCCGCCGGCAACCCACGCGAAGAGGAACCCCGTTATCAGTATGGCTCGCATCATATGGCTACTCCTGAAACTGGTTTTCACTTTCCGGAAGACGGTTTTCCGCACTATCCCGGTTTACTATTTTACCAACAGTCCTGTTCCTTTTCACCAGGTAACGGCTGGCTACCCTCTGCAGATCTTCAAGCGTAACCTCCTGCAGGTCATCCAGAAAAGTAAACAGCCTGCGCCAGTCTCCCTGCTGTCCGTGGGTCTCCGCCAATTGCAGGGCCAGCCCCATATTTGAATTAAGATCCCGGATCAGATCGGCTCTTGCATTGGTCACCGCCCTTTCAAGTTCACTGTCGGTTATATCGCCCCCTTTCACTTTTTCTATTTCTTCGTTGATGACTGTTTCAATTTCAGAGAGGGATATTCCACGGTTCGGAACCGCAATCGTCATGAACATGGACGCATATTTGGTTCCGGGAAAGCCGTTGAACGCCCCCACTTCAAGAGCCAGCCGCTCATCCTGTACCATCCTCCGGTAGAGGCGCGATGTCCGGCCGTCGGAAATAACAGAGCCGAGAATCTGCAGCGCGGGCCAGTCCGGGTGCCTATGGCTCACTGTGTGATAGCCGGCCAAAAAGATGGGCTGAGACTCTTCCTCAATCGAAAACCGTCTTTCCCCACGTTGTTCGGGTTCTTTTGTCATGACGGCAGGCGAAGAGACGGCAGGGGGGATATCCCCGAAATAGGTTTCCGCCAAATCCCGCATTTTCGCAGGATCAACGTCTCCTGCAATAGCGACTGTCAGATTTTGCGGTACATAGTACGTCCTGAAAAATTCCCGGGTATCCCTTATCGTTGTGGCTTTAATATCGGAAGGCCAGCCGATGACCGGATTTCCATACGGATGCGCCGAATAGGCGACACTCATGAACTCTTCAATCAGGCGGCCGACCGGACTCGAATCAGTGCGCATCCGGCGCTCCTCCAGAATGACCTCCTTTTCTACATAAAACTCCCGGAACACCGGGTTTTTGAACCGGTCTGATTCAAGACTGAACCAGAGTTCCGCCTTGTTCTGGGGCAGGCTGTAAAAATATCCTGTCGCATCCGTGCTTGTAAACGCATTTAACCCGGTGCCGCCTTCCCGCTCCACAATCCGTGAAAATTCGTTGCTCACCACATAACCGGCAGCCTCTTCCTGGTATTTTTCAAAATCCCTCCGGTACTGTTCCTCCTTTTCCCGGTCGGAGTCCGGGGCGGAGCGTTCGGCAAGCCACGCCCGATAGGCGTCATCCATTTTTTCAATCACCTCTCTCTCACTCTCCCAGTCTGAAGTGCCTACGTTTTCCGATCCTTTAAAGACCATATGCTCAAAAATATGAGCGATGCCGGTATGGTTAACCGGCTCATTGGCACTTCCGATATCAACAAATGTCACAAAACTTGCCACCGGAGCGACATTACGCTCGACAATAATGAAATGCAGCCCGTTTTCAAGTGTAAGTTCGGTAACCTGTTCTTCAAACGACTCCAGGCTCTGCCCCGGACAGCCGGCATAAGACAGGAAAAAAATAAATGAGCAGGCGATGCCGCAAGACAGAAACCGCCAGAGTGAACTTTTCATGAATACGCTGTATTGATCTCCGGTCAGAGCCCGGATAGTGTTCTGACCCGGAAGGTTTTCTCCCGGCCGGGTTTTAAACCCCGGTCGAAAAACATACCTTTTATTAACAAGAAAATAAAAGGAGAACAGTTCTATCTGTATCCGGTCCCGAACTGTCTTCCCGGTTACGGAAGAAGCCGGTTCAGAGTTTTTTAGAGCCACCTGACATTATTCTGACAATCTGAAATGAAAGGGCACAGCAAGCTTTACCAACTCATCCCGGTTCTGGACTGGATCCGGACGTATTCCCCCGCGGATTTCAAAGGAGACCTGAATGCCGGGATCACCGTTGGCATCATGTTGATTCCCCAGGGCATGGCTTATGCCGTCCTCGCCGGTCTCCCACCGGTTTACGGTTTATACGCATCCATCACCCCTCTGATCTTTTATGCTGTTTTCGGGACATCACGCCACCTTGCCGTGGGCCCGGCCGCCATTCTCTCGCTCCTGATCCTCACAGGTATAGGCCAGTTTGCGGACATCGGAAGCAGCCGGTTTATACAGCTGGCTATTCTGACTTCCTTCGGGGTCGGCCTGTTTCAGTTCCTGATGGGAATCTTCAGAATGGGCTTTATCGTCAATTTTCTTTCACAGCCGGTGCTGAGCGGATTTATCTCTGCAGCAGCCCTGATTATCGTGGCCAGCCAGATCAGGAATCTGCTTGGGATAGACCTCCCGCAAACCAACCGGGTCCTTGAGATTGCAGCAGGCATTCCGGGGAAGATAGGTGGAACGGACTTTTTTACCGCACTTATAGGTACAGGTTCAATCATCCTGATCA
>JBBDRV010000213.1:0-3009 GCA_040905285.1 Balneolaceae bacterium
TAGTCCAATGAAACTCTTCACCGCCAATATCAGTTATATACTCAAACGTTTGAGAATTAACTTTTTCTACT
Source organism: Balneolaceae bacterium (assembly GCA_040905285.1). GTDB lineage: Bacteria > Bacteroidota > Rhodothermia > Balneolales > Balneolaceae > JBBDRV01. The sequence goes on from JBBDRV010000213.1 coordinate 72, forward strand.
TTGTCGATGCGGTCCAGAAATTTTGGGAAATGCACCGGGTTGCATAGTAACTCGTAAACTTTGGCTAAAGGCAAGTCTACTTCTATTCTTTCGTGCGCCATAGTAAGTGTATTATACGTCGGAAATGAAAGGTTTTGTTTGAAATCGTACAATTTTCAGAACTTGGTAGGATTCACCCACAATGCTATAAATTTACGCATATTTTGATTAAGCATCAATCAAACGGGAGACAAAATAATTAATTCCTCCTTCAGATAACCCATCTCCAACAGAACCCGGTGTCGCTCTTCCACCGGTTTGATCCCATATGTTATTGTCGAATCAGCAGTTAGAAGAAAACCGGGGAGGCGAATGCCTGTTATTGCCGGACTTCCGGAAAAACACCAGGTTCACGAATAAAGGGGACCGCTTTTGCAGTTAACTTCTCCGGATTGGAAGTAACCGGGATTCAGGAAAGCGCGTCCCGGATGACGCCGACTATCTGCCGGTGAATCTCTTCCCGCCCGAGTTCGGCATTCAATGTATGGAACCGGTTTGATTTCGATGACAGCTCTTCAAAGCCCGCTGCCACATCCTTAAAAAATCTGCTGCCTGACAATTCCATCCGGTCTTTACCCAGAGTGGATAGTCGCTTTTCTGCATTTTCTGCAGAGATCTTCAGGTAAAAAGTGATATCAGGAACGAGGTTGTGAGCTGCAAGACGGTTTACCATGTCAATCCGGTCCGGAGAAGCAGACTTCCGGCCATAGCCCTGATAGGCGGTGGTTGAATCATAAAACCTGTCGAGAATGACGATCTGCCTTTTTTCAAGAAGGGGGATAATTTTTTCTGTTACGAGCTGAGATCTTGCAGCCGAAAAAAGGAGAAGCTCCGTAACCGGATCCATCTGCCGGCCGGAATCCAGAAGCAATTCCCTTATTTTTTCCGAAAGCTCCGTTCCTCCGGGCTCCCGGAACAGGGCAAACCCAGACCCCTGTGCTTCCAGCCATCCCTTCAGCAAACTGACCTGTGTAGACTTGCCGCAACCATCAATTCCTTCAAATGTTATCAGCAAAACATGCCCTCTGTTATCAAACCCCTGTTACCAACCTGTTACATGTTATAAATCCTGTTATAAACCCTTGTATAAATACCTGTCCATGGATTGCTATCCCTTTAGCCGGTTCCAGCCGGCTTCCCGCTGCCACCGGCTGTACAGACAGCACGGGGATATCAATATATGCCTTTTTCCGTAATCAGATAATCAAGTTTTACATCAAACCGGCTGACCGGGAGGGGGTCGGGAGAAAAGCAGGATTCAAAAAGGAGGCCCGCCTTCAGAGCATCTGTACGGGCCAAAAAACGGTCATAAAATCCGAGACCGTACCCCAGCCGGTTTTTTTGCAAGTCGGCGGCTACCACGGGTACCAGTACAAGGTCCAGTTCAGCCGGCAAAACCGGCTCTCCTCCCGCCGGCTCGATAATACCCTGAGGGTTACACTCGAGCTGTCCGCCGCTTTCATAAAGATAATGTGTCATCTCCTTTGTTTTCATATCGGTGCGGGGGAGAACGATCCTTTTTCCGTCTTCAGATAACTGTTTTAAAATCGATGCGGTCCGCACTTCACCGTTTTTTTCGATGGTCATAAAACAGTGAACCGTCTTTGATTTCGTGTAGCGGTTCCAGTGTGAGAGATGCCTGCATATAAGCAGACTGTTACGCTCCCTCTCCTCACCGGACAACCCGGCCCGGATTTTCAGAAATTTCCTCCTGAGTTTTTTTTTCCTGGTGGCGATCTCACTCATTGTCACAGATATACGATTTTATGGGAATCCGGGATTTCATCTTTCAGGGTTTCCCCGAGGCGATCCCAAATGTCGGGCCCGTATTTATTCAAATAGTAAATAAAAGCAACCTGCCGCTCCTGAAGCTCTCCTCCCGGGAACAGGTTTTCCCTGATCCTGTGGATTCTGTTCAACTGGATTTTCTCCTGTTTTTTAATAGCCCGGTATGTCTTGGCTTTTACCTTGCTGACTTCTTTTTGGGCCAATACCCCCGCCTTGTCTGCAGAGGCTTTAAGGGTCGGATCGATTTCTTCAATCCACTTCATATTCTCAGCAGTAACCTTTTCAATACCGGCTGTCCAGGAGCTGAACAGATTTTCAATATCAGATGCCCCCGTACGCTCAAGATACAGGGTTTCCAGATCTTCAATGCGCCGGGCGTATTCATGGAAATCAAACGGAAGCTTCTTTCCAATACGTTCAATTGCAGGTTCCTTCAGGGTCATGCTGAAGCGGGGCAAGAGCATGGGCATGTCCTGTCCCATCCATTCGTAGGCCCGCTTCATCTGGGCGTAATAGGAAAGCTCTCCCGGTCCGGAAACATAAGCCAGAGTAGGTATCAGAAGATCCTGCATCAAGGGCCTTAAAAAAACATTCGGTGAAAAAAAACCGGGGCGGTTCCTTATTTCCCTCACAAGTTCACTGCTGCTCCAGGCCACACCGTTTCGTGTCTTCCACTGTCCCCCTTTCATATCCAGCTTCTGCCTGCCGTGCTCCGGATCCAGATAAAATATATTGGAGTTTTGAACCAGTGCCTGTCTGTGAAATCCGTTTTCTTCCAGCCTGGCACTCTGTTCATCCAGATGTTTAGTGAAGCTCTCATGGTGTTCCGCGGCGGCAATCATCGGTTCAGCAATCAGGGATTTGATACCAGAATCATCACTGCCGGCAAGAACGACGCCTTGCCCGGAAAATATATGCAGAAACCAGCGCGCAAAAGCATCCCTGAAGGTGGTCCCTTCTCTGTAAAATGTCTTCAGCTGCTCTCTGATCTCCGGTGTGAAATCGGATTCCGGAAGCAGTTCAAACAACTTCCGCTCCAGTGAATTGAATTCGGGACCCAGTTTCTCTCTTCCCACCGGCAGATTATGTTGTCCGTTTTCAAGCTGCAGGG
>JBBDRV010000214.1:0-18222 GCA_040905285.1 Balneolaceae bacterium
CAAGATTTTTACTGATAATGGCATCATCCGAATCATTGATGATAGCACTTAATAAAGCATCGGAAAATTCATTCTTTTTCCGTTCAGTAATATCCCTTGTTGTACCGGCAACTGAAACAACCTCATTTTTATCATTAAAAACGGGGACCAGGATATAATCATAAATACGCTTGCCGAGTTTGGAATGTTGAAAAGCAACTTCTCCCCGGACAGGCTGCTTCGTCCTGACAATTTGATCAATTTCCTTTTCATGCATCTCCGCATGCCAGGGCTCATAACCGACTTCCAGCAGACTTTTTCCGACTGATTCTTCAAAAGTACGTCCCCACATTTGCAAAATAGCCTCATTTGCAAACGTGAAGCGATAATTGAGATCAAAAACATACACAAGATCCGGCGTATTGGAGATGATGGTCTCGTACAAATGATTCTGCCGTGCTAACTCTGTATAACCGTTATGATCGTTCAAAAATCTCTTCTTTTGGCCTGTTCAGGATCTTCTGGTGCAGTTCCGTGATTCTCTTGTTTTTTTTGTCATGGATATTAGGCAGTTTCACAGTTCCTAAGTTTACGGTGAAAACCTGTAAAAAACTGTAAACAAATATTTGCCACGCCAAGTTTAACATATACTTGAAATACAGGATTATGATCCTTCTGACCTGGCTATGACCATTCTGATTCACATTGTTCGCATAGTACTTGGCATCATTTTCCTTGTTTTTGGACTGAACGGATTTTACACGTTTATCCCGGTACCGGAGTTTCACCCGTTTATGGAAATCCTGGTTACGAGCGGATTTATCTACCTGGTAAAAACTGCGGAAGTGACTGGTGGACTCATGCTGCTCTCCAACCGGTTTGTACCACTTGCACTGGGTAAGGGTCCAACTCAATCCCATGCCGGGTTTAAACCAAATTCCTGAACAGCGAAAAAACGGAGTTGGCAATGGGTAAGATGAGTGATTTACTGGCCACGAACCCGTCGGTTCTCAAGACCCTTCTGAAAGAACTTGATGTTTTTCTAAAACCAGGGGAAATCCATCGTTGGCTTGTTGGCGAAACGATTCATCCTGATCTCCAGCCGGGCACCGGAACCGGGTTCCAGCAACACCTGGAATGACGAGGCATCGATCAAAATGCCTCTCCCGTCGTGGATGACTTCCATAATCTGGTGTTCACCGTACCCGCCACCCTGTATGATGACCGGTCGAGCATCAACCGGATTCAGATTTACCAGTGATACCGTTACACGTTCATCCGTCATCCGCTCAACCAGTGCGGCTACATCGTCCGGAATACCGGGGCGGCGTTTGTCCGGATCAAAATAGCGCAGTCGTGTATGAAAAGGTGGTGACCGTCGCGCGGGGCCTGATTCATACAATCCACCCCCCATCAAGCGGATGAGTGATGAAATGCTGGCTGGATTTATATCCATCGGATCATCGACCAGACGCATGTCGGAAGCTGAAATATCCTCTCTCAATAACTTCATGCGTTTTTTCACGTCCTCAATATCGGCACGCATTGCATTCACAGCATAATCTGGCTTGGATCCCTCGAGAAATTCAAGCCACGGATTGGATTCCATATGCTCGCGGTCCTCATGCTCCATCGACAGATAGTAAATCTGGAGCATATTTTCATCCTCCGCCCTGTACGGCCTGAAGCTGTACCAGTCATCGTTCTCCGTATAGCCTTCCCTGCTCCACTCGGGATTGCCATACATTCGCGGAGTATGATAGACTCCGTCGACCATTTTGCCTGCATTATAGATGACATCATGCTGGTTACGCCAGGCCTCAAGATACCGGTCGTCCCCCGTAAGCACGTATGCGTTCATAAAACCGGTAAACGGCCAGCGGGTACGTTCCCTGTCGGAAAGACCCTGCGCCGGAGGGTTCTGTTGTTCAACCGTGAAACTCCAGCCGTAGGCACCACCGTACCATTTTCCCTCAGTTGCACCGCCGATCTCCCCGTCCAGCCCGATGTTGCTGGGAATCACCCAGTTATTGGCCTCCATTCGATCGTACCAGGCGTCAACGTATTCCAGCAGCCAATCGCGGTACTTTTCCTCTCCTGTGAGTGCATACGCGTTCAGGGCAAGCGTCGTGGACAGCAGATTAAGAGGAACATCCCCCACGGTGTCATAGTAATCCTTGAAGTGAAACAGGAACTCCTCGTAACTCTCCTCACCATGTCCGGCAGCATAGCGATTTCTTATTTCACTCGCATCACCCACCCAGTCAACGCTGGTAGCTCGTCGCATAAGCGGTCCCCGGCTGCCGTTGAACTGACTTCGGATAATCTTGTGGTCGGGGTCGTAATTCAGGGCTCCGGGATCTTCGTTCATGTAAAATCCGGCAAATCTCGTTACCCGGTGACGAAATTTGATATCATAGGGGTCGCCTAATCCCATTACGTTAAACACCATGAGTGCTTCAGAGATATGCATCCAGTCCGATCTCGTCAGGAACTCTTTGTGATACATGCCGTCTACGGTATAAGACAGGTTTGATGTTCGGCCGGTTATGGTTCGCAGCGGCTCGGACATTTGACGTACATGTCCTTCATACACGTTCTTGTACATGTCCAGAATCCTCTCCGAACCGCCCAATGCATATAACTGGGGCCAGCGATTCACATTCTCAATAGCGTCATCCGGTCCATCGTTGGCTCCCCATCGCAAATCTGTCAGGAGATATCCCCGCTCGTCAAAATAGTGTTCAAAATAGTGCTCGGCCGCCATGGAACTCACCCGTAACAGCTCGCGCTGCAGCAATGCCCATTCAGGTGACTGATGTGGCGAATCGACAATGAAATCCGGATCCATAGAGGATGACGTCTGATAGGATCCCCATCTCGTGGGCTCTTCCGGTGACTCCACCCGGATATCCACTCCCTGACCTTGAACTGAAAGCGGCAGAAGCATGATCACGGCCACACACCAGCGCAGTTTTTCTTTCATTTTATACAGGTTATTTTAAACTTGTATTTATTGATTTTTATAAATTATATATACTGCAATCCTTGCCCTTCCCGTTTAATCAAACCGATAATCAGGTATATATTCCTCGGGGTATGCTTCGGCAAATGGCCTGTTTCCCAATATCAGCCACAAGATATCCCGTGCAGTTTCCCTGTTTACCTCTGCTTTTTCTGCCAGCGCATCAATGTCGGGGTGCTGTCCCATATCCAAATCAGGCATGATCTGCTCCATCAGCCGTTCGACTACAGGTAAAGGCATGGGAGTCAGTTTAACATCTACCACACGGCGTCCATTGATTGGAACTTCAACTCTGTTATGGCCAATATACAGAACCATCAAGGTGTCGTCCCGGGCAGCAACAGTAGCTTCATAACATCCTTCCGGATCTGTTTTTACAACCTGACCGGTGCTTTTCACAACAATATTGACAGCAGCTTTCGGTGGGATCCAGTCTTCCTCATTCGTCAGTTCGACATCCCCGGTACATGGTGCCTCTTGCAAGCAGTCATTCATTGTTGGATTATAGCTGACCGTACCCGTGACAGTGATACCCTGGGCCTGTGCATGTTGTGAGAATGACAGGATATATACTCCGATCGTGAGAAGGATCAATTTCACTGTGAATCCGGATCGACGTGATTTCATATTCATAATTTTTTATAAAATATTATATAAATACAAAATTTTGGAAGAAGTGTTATACGATCTTTACATAAACGTTAATCCGGCAAAGAAAAAGCTATGTAATAATCCCCGGGTTCTGTTCCTCTTCCACCACCTGCAGCTATGACAACATACTGCTTTCCATCACTTTCATAGGTCGCCGGAGTAGCAAAGCCGGCTGCCGGCAGGGTCGTCTCCCAGATCAGCTCTCCGGTGTCTTTGTCAAACGCACGGAATTTTTTATCCAAGGTTCCCGCGATAAAAACAAGACCGCCTGCCGTAGCTACAGGTCCTCCCATACTCCATGTTCCGGTCGGCGGTATTCCTTTCTCTGTCAATTCCGGATACGTACCCAGCGGGACTCTCCACTTATACTCGCCTGTATTAAGATCAATGGCATTCAGAGTCCCCCAGGGAGGTTTAATGGCCGGATAACCATCCTGGTCCTGAAAAGAATTGCGGGGGCTTACCGCATATCGCCCCTCACCATTTACTCTTGCGATACCTTCTGAAGGCTCCTCATCCGCAGTGTTTTTCCCCTCATCAAACAGATAGGCAATGACGGCATCTTTTTCCTCTTCGGAAATATTCAGAAAAGCCGGCATCATACCCCTGCCTTCTTCAATCACAGTCAGCACCTCGGCTTTTGACCTGGTTTCTTTCACATTCACCAGGGATGGGTACAGCGGGGGTTGACCCCCTTTATCCATGCCGTGGCAGGTGGCACAATTTTGTGCATAATAAAATCTCCCTTTTTCATTGGGGGATTCGTCAGGTGAAGTGTCCCGGTCTATTCTTTCTACCAATGAAATCTGGGGGAATTCACTGGCATTGACATACAGGATTCCGGATTGAGGATCGTGAGCCGCACCCCCCCACCTTCCGGCTCCGGTTGTCCCCGGCAGTCTTATCGCACCTTCCGGAGCATGAGGTGTGTAAAGACCCTCGTTCCTGTGTTCCTCAAGTCGCCTCAACACGTAATCCTGAGCTTCGGGAGATATATCCGTGACCAGATCCCTTGTAAAATACTGATGGGCATAGGGCTCGGGTTTTACAGGGAAGGGTTGAGTCGGCCATGTCTCTTCAATATCCGATTGTGGAACAGGTCTCTCTTCGACGGGAAAAACCGGTTCGCCTGTTTCCCGCTCAAATACAAAGGTAAAACCCTGTTTGGTGATCTGGGCTGCCACATCTATGGATTCGCCGTCTTTCTCAACGGTCAGCAAATTGGGCGGGGCCGGCAGATCATAATCCCAAATATCATGATGCACGGTTTGATAATGCCATATATGCTCACCCGTACCGGCATCCAGAACCAGCAACGCGTTGCCGTACAGATTTTTCCCCGGCCGGTTACCGCCATAAAAATCGTAGACTGGTGAACCCAGGGGAACAAACACCATGCCCCGTTCCCTGTCCAGACTCATTCCCGCCCAGTTGTTGGCGCCACCACGTTTATTTAACGATTCCTCATCCATATTCTCCCAGGTTTCAAAACCGGGTTCTCCCTCCCGAGGAATGGTATGGAAGGTCCAGGCGATCTCGCCGGTACGAACATCGTATGCCCGGATGTCACCCGGAGGAGCCTCTATATTTTCTCCCGTGGCAGAACCCATAATAAGCAAATCCTCAAAGATGATTCCGGGAGTGGGAGCCATCACCCTGACGGTTTCCGGATCCCGTCCCAGACCTGCATTGAGATCGACTCTTCCTTGCTCACCGAAATCAGTGATCAGCTCGCCCGTTTCTGCGTCAAGAGCATACAAGCCGCTGGCCGCAGAAAATAAAATTCGCTTCTCGTCACCGTCTTCCCAATAAACTACACCCCGCTGTCTGTCTACACCTCTTCTCCCTTCAAAAGGATCAAACATCCAGATCTCTTCGCCTGTTGCCGCATCCAGTGCGTACACTTTTATGTATGCTGATATCGCGTACAGAACATCATCGACAACAATCGGATTTGTCTCTATACCGGTCGAGGGAAAGTAATCCTCAAGAATATCCCCCGCCCGGAACATCCAGGCGACTTCCAGCTGATCCACATTTTCCCTGTTAATCTGTGTTAGTGAAGAATAGCTGCTACTGGTAGCGTCTCCCTTGTAGATTTCCCATGTTTGATAGGGATCTTCCATATCCTGACATCCGATAAACAGCTGAAAAATCAGACATGCCGCGGCCATTTTGCCAATTGTGCAGTACCCCATGTTTTCCATATGTCTCGGAAGCTTTCATTGCCGGGCTGATTGCATCCCCGGAAATATTGAATAAACCTTTTCTCAAGCCCTTGTGATAACCCCGCCCATTCCTGTAGAATTTGACGATCCCATTGGTCCAGTAGCTGCCGGATCACACTTTGCTACGCCCGTCTATTGTGCTACGCCCGTCTATTGATCATTTTCAGGATGGATATAAGATTAACATTTTTTCGTGTTAACCAAAAGTTCGCATGATCCGGAAATAGGTGAATCCCGGGCAATTTTTCTCTCCGCCAGTGTCACACCAACAACAGGCATAATAAACTGTTATTCTTCATTCAGAGCAGCAATGCAGTCAATTTCGATGATGGAATCCCCCGGAATTCCTCCATAGCATGCGACTGTCGTACGAACCGGCGGGTTTTCGCCAAAACGGCCGCGATAAGCTTCATTCATTGCACTGTAATCATTCAGATCATCCAGAAATACCGTCACCTTCAGGGCCCGCTCCATAACTGAGCCGGCTTCCTTTAGGCCGCTCTCGATACTGTCGAGACAAATGGCGGTAGCTTTGTGAATATTCCTTTCCCCGCGTGCTCCTTTTCCTGAAATATAGACAAGACCGTTATGCACAACGGTTCCTGACATCAGCGGCTGCTGGTCCTGTTCAGTTTCTTCCCTGTCTGGAAAGTGTTTGATTGATTGATCCATGGGTGTGGGTATAGGTTAGTTGATCATCTTTAAGTAATAAGCCCGTTCGTGTTTAGTAATAAGCCCGTTCGTGTTGCAATCCCGGTTACTCCTTCAGGGCTGCAATGCAATCCATTTCCACCAGGGAGCTTCCAGGAATCCCGTTATAGCAGGATACCGTTGTTCGAGTCGGTGGTTCATTTCCGAACCTTCCCTGATAGACTTCATTCATTTTCTGGTAATCTCGAAGATTGTGCAGGTAGACATTCACTTTTAATCATTCGATCTTTGCGGCGATGCAGTCGATTTCGAGTAAAGAACCGCCCGGAATGCCATTGTAACAGGCCACCGTGGTGCGGGCAGGCGGTCTATCCCCAAACCTGCCCCTGTAGGCCTGGTTCATCGCGTCGTAATCCCGGATATTCCGAAGAAATACCGTCACTTTCAGGGCCTTCTCCATGGAGGAACCGGCTGCATCCAGCTGCTCCTCAATCATATCCAGTACGTTGTTTGTCGCTTTTGAAATATCCCGTTCCTCATGATCTCCCATTCCCTTGACAAAGACAAAATCTCCATGGGTCGTATACTGGGAAATCAACGGCTGATTTCCAAAAGGGACCGCCTCGGCAGATGCTTCTTTCCGTGATCTCTTCGCAGGCTCTCCCTGTGCCAGACGGAAAGCTCCCATACCGGCCGTCAGAACGGTGGCAAACAACGATTTGATCATGGTCCTTCTGGAGCTTCGGATGTATTTTTTATTGTTCATGGGTTTCTCAAAATTTGATCATTTCCGGTTGAATTTCTGACAGCAGACCGCCGGAGTCAGCGGGTTGCCTGCTGCACGCCTCTCCAGCGTGGCGAGGCGATGCCGTTCAGATCCCACATCACATGGCCTTCCCGCAGTGTCAGCTCGGTCTCCAGCTTCTTTTGCCCCATGCCGACTCCCGATGCTCCCGCAGAATAATCTTTTTCCATGGTTCTTCTGATTGATTTATGGTTCATCGTATAAAACAACTCACCCTGTTTTTCAGCCGGTGATCTGACTGCCTTTTTCCCCGGCCCGCTCAAGCTCTTCCCGGATACGACGTCCGACGATTCTGGCTTCGTTGGACCGCATCATCGACACATTTATTCCGAGGGCATTCCTGCCGCCAGAGGTTTCAATAGAAGGATGGCCATTTCTCAGCGCTGTGGCCAACTCTCCGGGGGTAATCGAAATCCGGTTCTGATCCCAGTGAATCCTGCAGTTCGGAAAGACATTGGACGGGCCTTCGGGTATATGTATTTCCGCTGTGACATAAGGAGCAGAGGATGCCTGGCGGTTGATTACCTCCACGCGCCGGAGCCACTCCTGCCACTCCTTGTCGTGATCTTTGTTCAGGTAGACCTCCAAAGCCACCATCATACCGACCATCTCCTCTTTGTTGACCTTCATTCCGCGCCCGATGGAATCACCATTTGGCGAATGATTCATTTTGGCCGCCTCAATCAAATCCTTCCGTCCGAACAACAGACCGGCACTCTGCGGCCCCCGGATAGCTTTCCCACCGGAGAAAGTTACCAGATCAAAACCCATTCGGGTATACTTGAAAAGATTGTCAACCGGCGGTACATCGGCAGCTGCATCAATGAATGTAACGACATTGTGTTTTTTGCCAATTTCGACAAACCTTTCTCTTTCAATCAGGTGCTCTCTGGCTGCATTGAAATTGAGTGCCATGACAGTATTCTCGTTGATCTTGCGCTCCATGTCGCGGGCAGAATCAACTTCGACAATTCGGATACCGGTATTTCTCACAGCATGATCATAGCCGAATCTGTGCGTTCGCTGAATCACCACTTCCCGGCGCGAACCCGGTATATCCGGGAGATTGCGAATCAACTCTCTGTCCTCCCCGGTGATCGATGCAGCCGTACCCAGTGTCAGTGCCGATGCAGCACCTGCAGTCACCATGGCTCCTTCACATTCAAGCATTTCCGCAATTCTTTCCCCCACCCGGTCACGCAGGTCATTCAGATTCACATATTGCTGCGACATGAAATTGATCGCCTCCATCACCTCTTCCTCCATGAGGGATGCTGTCAACGTTGTATATGTACCCCTTGCGTTGATAAAGGGACGGAGTCCCAATTCGGTAATAAAATCTCTTCGGTAGGCCGGCCGTATCAGTTTGGCCCCGGTCGCCGTTGTGGTGAGTCCTGCGCCGGCACCGGCCAACGGCAGTGTGGCCATCATCTTTAACAATTTTTTTCGGGTGAGCATACAGTCTCCTCTTTTCTACGGTTTTTATTTCGCGTAATCGCTCATCAGGGTGGCAACCTTTCTGCTGAACCTTGATAATCTTAAAATAACAAATGAGCGCAATCCGGCAAGGAAAACTCACCTTGAGCTTTTTTTGGATGAGAGACTCTTCTTAAAACTTCATTTCAGGATCCACAATCCAACAAATTTTCCCTCTGCGATTTAAGAAGTATTACTTCTCATCTGATTGAGCAGATTGACCAATGTATTCAATTGGTCTTTGTCAAGATTCTGTACAATTCGTTTGTTCATCTTTAAAACCGGGTTTTTCATCCTCTTCAGTAAATCCAGTCCTTTTTGGGTAATAAGGCAGTTTACGACTCTTCGATCCGATTCGGATCGTTTCCGGGTAACCAGATCCTTTTTTCCCATTCTGTCGATCATACGCGTTACACCGGGAGAATGAACCACCATCCTGTCAGCCAGTTCCAGAGTCGGCAGGCCTTTCGGCCCTGCTCCTTTCAGAATCCGCAATACATTGTATTGATAGGAAGTCACTCCATATTGCTCCATGGTTTTCGTCGTGATCCGATTGACATAATCCATCGTCTTTAAGACTTCAACTACAGCCTCAGTCTCCTCTGACTGAAATGAGCGGGATTCTGTTGATTGTTCCTGCTTTATCGATTTTCCTGTTTCATCCATGTTTGTGTAGTAATAGATTCCAAAATAGCATTATCCTATTCCGATTTCTTTCAATTGATTCGGCGATCGCAGGTGTATTGTTTCCCCGTGGATGCCCTCAGAACTACCGGATACAAGCCAGGAAATATAGGCACCGACATCTTCACCCGCCAAGTCGCTGGATGGCTGTGTCTGTCTGTCCCTGATGAACGCATAAGACATCAGTTCGACCACCCGTACCCGACTCTCTTCCAGCTCTTTTGCAAGAGATTTGAAAAGCATTTGCTGACCGGCAGTTGCGATAGAGACGAGTCCCGTTCCTTTCCACGGATTGATTGCAAGGGGTCTGTTGATAAATACAAATGTGCCTCCATTCTCTTTTAAAACGGGCAGAAATGTACGTGCCACTTTGAAATGAGCGATCAGGTATCCATCCATCACTTTTTCCAGGTCGCCGGGATCAACGCTCAACAAAGAGGGAGCCGGTATAAAATGCCCAAGCGAAGATACGACAGCATCGGGAACTCCGACCTGGCCTTGTTATTTTATTAAGTATCCTTGCCGCATCTTTTTCATTGCTCAGATTTCCGGTTATGGTATACAGCCGATCAGGGTCTGAGCCGTCCGTATTCCTGATGTGGTTGCGCAGACTCTCAATTTTTTCTTCAGACCTTGAAGGAACCGCTACCCTGGCACCTTCTTTCAGTAATCCTCTTACGATAAATGAGCCTACATTCCCGGTTCCTCCAGCTACTGCGACTGTTTTTCCGCTTAATGCATTCATGATGGTCACCTTCTGTTTAAGTTTATCTTACAAGTTAAAGGGGTATATCATTGATCTGACAATAGATTATTAATAATTATTTGATATGTCAAGTAATTTTCAGTTCAGGAAAATATACCTGCAGATAAAACAAATTATCCGCGACTGAAGAATGTTTGTCAAAGCAGTTAAAACTTTTTTCGTGTACAAAAAGAGCACAGTGAAATATGGCTGATCATGAACCTACCAACCTGAATCAGCTTTTCGATATAATAGAAGAATCCGTTAACGAGACTGACGAGCAGGTTACATTAGGTAACATACTGAAAGTAATTGGCAGCAGATCCTTTGGCCCCACACTCCTGTTTGCCGGCATTATCACACTTGCTCCCATTGTCGGTGACATTCCGGGAGTGCCTACAATAATGGGTACTTTCGTGTTCCTGATTTCTGTACAATTGCTGCTTGGAAAGAAATCTTTCTGGTTACCGGACTGGATTTTGAATCGATCAGTAAAGCCGGAAAAACTGAGTAAGTCAATTGAATGGCTGCGCCGTCCGGCAAAGTTCATTGATCGATTTTTAAAACCCCGGCTGACAACCTTCAGCACGGGAATTGCGACTCACTTCATTGCCGTTACATGTATACTCGTAGCCGCTGCAATGCCGATCATGGAATTTGTTCCTTTCAGTGCGAATGGTGCGGGTGCAGTACTGACGCTGTTTGGTCTGACATTGATTGCCCGTGACGGATTACTGGCCGTGGCAGCTTTCGTTATCCTGTTTTTAACCGTGTTCCTGATAACCTACAATTTTCTCTAAAAAGAGACGTAAGATAGGACCCCGGTTTTCACATGGCGCTCTTCAGCCACGGATGATTCGGTTTAAAGTCAGTTCCCCGCTCTTCAAAGATCATCTGGCATCCACTCTCTGCAGCTTGCCACAGTATCTCCCTGTGTAGGATCCTTGGACGGGCGAGCTGGACTCAGCCAGCTTGATAATGCAGAAAACGTTAGATAGCGCAGCTATTTAAATCCATAAATCAATCCGGACAAGCTTGAAGAGATCTACGGAATCTTTTGTTGTATCCGACAATTCCTACCAGCCATCATGGTTCAAGTTGAGGATTAGTATCTATTTCGTTTTGTGGAAGAGGAAAATATCTGTGGCTTTCATCCGTGTAACCGACATCTCCCAACACTTCCTCGGCAAGTCCCCAGCGCTTGAGATCAAAAAATCTATGAAATTCGAAAGCAAGCTCTACTCTTCGCTCATGAACAATAGCTTCAAACATGTCCTGCTGATTCCCGGTTTCAGCTTCCGTGCGAGGAGGCATATCTACGCTTGGTCGCTGACGAACTTGATTTAAAGCATCACGAGCCTCATCAATCATATTTAGTTCATTTGCCGCTTCTGCATACATTAGTAACACATCAGCATAGCGAATGAGCAGTATATTTGTATCACTGTTATCTTGATTTCTAACTGGCCACAATCCTTTCTTCATAGAATAACCGGTTAGACTCCATTCCGGATTCCACGTCTCAAATTCAGATCCAAATTGTGGAGCAAATTCTTCGCCCGGTAAAAATATAGAATAACTTTGTCTTGGATCTCCATTTTCAAATGCATCTACGATAGACTGAGTGGGTTGCTGCATGCCGTCCCCACCGACAATTCGAGGAATATTTTGATTCACCCTACTATTACCAATTCCTCCAGGTGGGGAATTTTCAAATTGAAGTTCAAAAATTGATTCAGCGTTGTTAGGATATTCGTGATGAATAATTGTTTCAAAATCAGGAACCAATTCATAAACATCGGAATCAATCACTCTGCCCAGCCAATCCTCCGCCTCTACATAATTTTCATCATAAAGATGAACCTTCCCGAGTAATGCCTGTGCAGCACCTCTCGTGGCTCTTCCCTCATCAGATTCCGAATAGGAAACCGGCAAAGACTGAACGGCATCCTCTAAATCTTGTATTATAACTTCATAAATCTCACTTATGGGTGATTTGGCTATGAGTGCGTCATCCGGACGCTCAAAGGTTTGAGTATATAGTGGAACTTCACCCCAAAAAGTAGTCAAATACCAATAATACAAAGCTCTGAGAAATTTAGCCTCTCCGACTATTCTTTCTTTCAAGGCTGCATCAATCTCTATTTCCGGTACAGTTTCTAATACCTTGTTGGATCTATAAACACCCTCATAGAGTTTGGGATAAACCTCCCATAAAAGCGGGTCCGACGCTGTATATGCAAAGTTATTAAATTCAGTCCCTGCTGTTTGGGAAATAGTAATATCATCTGACGGACCCGCCATTGCTTTATGCATCCAGTAGGAATTCAAGCTCCCATTTTGAAAAGTGGCATATGCTGCATTTATGGCTGCTATTGCACGATCAGAAGAACTGTAATAGCCATCTTCGGGTAATGCATCTGGTGGTGCTTTTAATAGAAAATCATCATCGCAGCTTACCAGAAACAAAGAAACTAAAATTGTAGGGATAATTTTGTTAAAGTATTTCATAATCACAATGTTCTTTATCTATTAAAATTTAATGCAATCTAATTATGAAAATATATTCTATGTTTAAAAGCTTGTTTGTATTCCAAACTGAAGTACTCTTGGAACTGGATAAGCGCCCATGTCAACACCCATGGCAAGAGGATTAGACATATCAGTTTGACCTGTTGTGCGAGACTCCGCACCACCTCCTCGTACATCAGGAGTGTAATTTGAATAACCTGTAAGCGTAAAAAGATTTTGTCCATTAAAATATATTCTCATGTTTCTTATACCCATATGTTCGGTCAGCTCACCAGGAAGTGTGTAACCGATCTGAAGATTTTGCAATCTTAAAAATGATGCATCTTCTACAAAGCGTGATTGGGAACGGGCATTGCTGTATGCAGCATCCCTCGATGCTCTGGGTATTGTGTTGGATGTGCCTTCCCCTTGCCACCTATTCAATGTTGTGGCCATTTGGCCATGCTCTCCATTAACACTTTCCAAAAAAGCTCGTTGAGCATTATATAGCTCTCTACCTTGCACCCCATAGGCTGACAGACTAAGATCAATATTTTGATAGGAAAAACTTGCAGAAAGTCCATAGGTGAAATCTGGAAATGGACTCCCTATAATTGTGCGGTCGTTGTCATTTATAATCCCATCACCATTTACATCCCTATATCTGGGGTCTCCCGGTACTGCTCCCGATTGTGTGGCATGAGCATCAATTTCCTCTTGGTTTTGAAATATTCCATCGCTTTCCCAGCCGTAAAAGTTGGACATAGGCTTTCCGACTACATTATAGGTAAATGCGCCGTAACGATAAGCAGATTCCCTAAAGTCAATGACAGCCGATTCCCCACCCAGAGAAGTTACTTCATTTTTAATAGTAGCAATATTCCCCGAAATGCTATAAAACAAATTACCTACTCTGTCTCTGAATGTTCCTTCAAATTCAAGACCGGAGTTACTCACACTTGCTGCATTTTGAAATGGACCATTATCTCGAGCCATACCTGTCCCCACAGAAATCGGCAGTCTTAATAGGATGTCATCGGTATCTTTTATAAAATAATCAGCAATAAAGAGTAAGCGATTATTAAATATCTCTAAATCAATACCAAAGTTTGTTTGAGTAGTAGTTTCCCATTTTAAAAAGGGATTACCCAATGAAGTTACGGCTGCCCCTGGAGCTGCTTCACCTCCTAATACATAATTTATATTCGTTGAAACTGTAGTTTGACTGACGTAATTACCCATCTCTTGATTACCCAGTTTTCCCCAGCTGGCTCGTATTTTCATTTCATCCAGGAGTGCTATGTCAGGCATAAAATCTTCCCGATTTATGAGCCAGCCAAGTGCAAATGAAGGAAAATTACCCCATCTATCACCCTGTACACCAAAACGGGAGGAACCATCTCTGCGTACTGTAGCACTGAGCAGATACTTGTCAAAGAATGTGAAATTGGCACGTCCGATAAACGAGCGGATAGCCCACTCGGATCGATTACCGCCTGCAGTCATATCACCGGTAGCTGCATCGATTTGCTGCAATTCGTTACTGGGAAAATCCCGCTTATAACCGCTCAAGTAACTTTCTTCAGCATTTTCTTGAGTAAACCCTGCAAGAAGCGTAACAGGATGTTCACCAGCAATTTCAGAAACATATGTTAATGTGTTTTCAAGCAAATATTCGTATTTCTCACTTCTTGTCTCTGATCTGAATGCATAATTTTGCCGCCGGTTATCCATAAAATAAGTTGGAACAAATTGTTCGTCAGAAGATAATCTGGCATTAAGACCAAAATTTAATCGGAAAAGAAGCCCGTCCAAAAATTCATAATCAACAAATGCATTACCTAACAATCGATTTGTAAAATCATAGGTACGTCTCATATCTCGCCTGCCAATTATATTATCACGATTGTTAACTCCTGTTTCCGGGGAATTCGGTCCGGCATAACCACCTTCATTTTCAGGCCTGTAAACTCGCATGGTTGGTGAAGACCCTAACATATAGGCAAAATCCAGGTTATTGCCCTGACCACGATTCAATCCTGCCGTTCTGCTGAAACTAAGTGATTCACCAATAGTCAATCTGTCACTTATATCAAACTCCGTGTTGACACGAGCCGAGTAACGTTCCAGCCAATTAAAAACAAATACTCCTTCCTGATCCAAATAATCTCCACTAAAAGAATATCTGGCATTCTCACTCCCACCCGAAACACTTAAACTGTGATTCATCATAGGAGCTCTCTGAAATGCTTCTTCCTGCCAGTTTGTATTATGTTGAATATTTTCTTGATCCAACCAAGCTGCTTCATCCGGGTAGCCATCAGCTCTGGTACTCTCAAGAGCTAACTCAGCCATTTGCTCTCCATTTAGCATCGGGATATAATCTGTAAAAGACTGAACTCCGTAATATCCGTTATATTCAAACCGTGGAGCTCCCATTTCCCCCCTTTTTGTTGTGATTAATACCACCCCATTGGCAGCCCTGGCCCCATATATAGCTGCTGCTGAAGCATCTTTTAAAACTTCAATCGACTCAATGTCATTTGGATTTATGGTAGCCATATCCTCAGCCTGTACTGTCATTCCATCTAAAACATACAGTGGGCTGTTAGATCCGAATGTACCGATACCTCTGATCTGCATTTCCATTGGAGCGCCGGGTTCACCGGAACTATGAGTAACGGCAACTCCGGACAGTCTGCCCTGTAGTCCTTGTTCTATATTTGAAAAAGCCTGACCTTCTATTTCTTCAGGCCGAACAGAAGAGATAGAACCTGTCAGATCACTTCTTCTTTGAGTTCCGTAACCTACAACTACTAGTTCATCCATCCCCGTTATTTCCGGTTGAATTTGTATATTAATTTCTGTTCTGCCGTCTATGGGGATGGTTTGACTAACATAGCCAATATATGATACTTCCAATGACTGCTGAAGATCTGAAACCGTCAATTCAAAATTTCCATCGAGATCTGTCGATACGCCGGTCGTCGTATTTTCTATAACCACATTAACTCCGGGAAGCGGTTCGCCAGTATAAGCATCAGTAATTTGTCCACGGATGATCTCCTGATATAATTCATCAGTTCCCTCATCACTTTTACTGATCACGATTACATCTCGTGAAGGGGGCAATAATACTTCGAGGTCAGTACCTTCCAGCAGTTTGGATAATATTTCAAAAATCGGAGCATTATTTACATTCAGACTTATTTCATTATCCGGTATTATTCCTGTTCTATAGGAGAGACCGACTTTGGCTTTGGCTGCCACTACCTCCAATGCTTCTGCCAAGGAGAGGCTACTGACATTCATCGAAATCAAATTTTCCCTTTCTGGGATCTCAGCTAACATACTTTGGGCTACGATTGGAGTAGTGGCAGTTGTATCCGCGGTACTGGCTGTGCTTACCTCAAACAGTGCAGTAGTCACTGCTACTATGCCTAATAACAGTATGGTCACGATTCTTCGAATCTTCAGGAATCTAACTTCATTATTAAAATCCATAATCAGTTAATTAATTTATAATTAATTTAACACCCTTTATATCACACAAATTAATGAAGTATAATTATAACATTTAGTCATTAATTCATTAATACTTAAAATTCATGATATATTTCCATATATAAAGAAATATTACTTTCTTAATATCACTGCATATTGTTTTAATTTTTAAATAAATTCATAAAGGGATTTCACCAATTTTTTCTTTCCTAAATTGGTTAATTACCCCTTTTATTTTAAGTACACTAAAAAGAAACAAAAGTATTAGGAATAAATATTTTTTTTTATTAAACCGGGCATTAAACGATAACATTATATACCATAAGCTATTGTTAATTAATAACTTAATTTGACAACTTATTGAATCTAGTACTTGTAATGTTCTCAGCCAGAATAAGAAATTACAGTAGTTCGGGCAGTAAAGGTATGATCCCCGGTTTTCACATGGCGCTCTTCAGCCACGGATGATTCGGTTGAGCAGATAGGTGATGCATTCATACATCATTTACATGGTCAGCAGCTCATTTCCTGAAAGTATTCTTAGTGGAGACCGATGATCAGCTGTAAAGTTATCTTCTTCTTATGTGCTGATTATCTTCAGTGTCTGAATGATCGGGTCACAGTGATGAGAACCGGTTCGATATCTCAATGTTTAATGTCAGTTCCCCGCTCTTCAAAGATCATCTGGCATCCACTCTCTGCAGCTTGCCCGGTAAAAGAGCCTCGGGGTAAAAGCGAATCTCCTGTATTGCTCCCTTGAACCAATGAACCTGATTTAACCTGACCCCGATAGAGATTTCACCCGGTTCCATGGGACCGAACCCGATTTCTCCCTTTTGTTCCTCAATGCCGTTTACGTAATGACTCATGCTCCGGCCGTCATAGACCAGAGCCGCCCAGAACCACTGCCCCACCGGATGTATTTTTTCAGGGTCTGCAAGTGTATGACCGCTATCCGATGAAGAGTTATACAGATATGTATCCAGATACCAGTTGCCATCGGGCGTCAGCCGTGTCTCGATCAGGCCTCGATTGCCGGAGGTATCCTGGAAGTGCACAAAACGCTGCTCGTCCAGGCCGTCCGGAACCGGTTTGAAAAGAACCTCGACAGTGAATCGATCCCAACCGGCAACAGGATTTACAGGTAGGATCACCCCATCGTCGACTCCGTTAAAATAAAGTGAATTTGCTTCCGGGCCGCTTCGGACCACGGGTTTTCCAAGGATCCCGGTTTGATAGCCGCCAATCATATCCGGTTTATTCAATTTCCAAACAATTGTCTCAGCTGTTTTTTCAGAATGGCTGCACCCTGTAACGAACAGAATCAGCAGAATAGACAAAAAACCGGGGTATGAGCAGCGCATAGATACTAACTATTAGGTCAGGTATGATATATACCCCGAAGTTCATCCGTCATTCCATTCGAGGTTTTCAGAGATAATACAAATTGTCCATTTCCGGAACTAATCCGGCAGGAATTGCTTTCATGGTGTAAAAGAAACACAAGCTTTGACATCCGTTAATTAACTGGCTCGTTATCTCATCATAAATACAGAGGGCATATATGCAGGCACAGCCAACAACATTATTTACCACAAAATCCGAGGCTTTCGCAAAATACCGTGCGGGCTATTCAAAAGAAGCTATCGATACAATTCTGGCGCCTTTTGCAAATCAGACAAAAATCACCGCTGTCGATGTGGGTGCGGGTACCGGTATTGCCACCCGCCTGCTGGCTGATCAGGGAGCTGAGACCATTGGAGTGGAACCCAACGCATCGATGATCAGGGCCGCCTCACCACATCCCAATATGAGCTTCATTCAGTCCGATGCCGAGTCCATTCCCCTGGAGGACGACTATGCGGATGTTGTCACGTCGTTCCATGCATTCCACTGGTTCGATTTCAAAATAAGCCTGGGTGAATTTAACAGGATCCTGAAACCGGCCGGTCAGCTGGCTCTG
>JBBDRV010000215.1:0-18143 GCA_040905285.1 Balneolaceae bacterium
GGGAAATCGATTTTACCTCCTCATCGATCTCCCTGGCGGTAAGGTCACTGTATTCACGCTGACGGGTCATTTCCCGCCCGATAAATACTTCATCGTTTCCGCTGCCGAACGACAGGTGCCCGAAGCGTTCGCTCATTCCCCAGTCCATCACCATTTTTCTGGATAGCTTTGCCACCTGCAGGAGATCGTTCTGGGCTCCGCTCGTTGCCGTATTGAAAATAAGCTGTTCGGCCGCCCTTCCCCCCATGACAAGAGTTAGGCGGTCAAGCAGATATTCCCTGTTAAACAGGTACTTCTCTTTTTCCGGGAGCTGCTGCGTCGTACCCATCGCCTGGCCCCGGGGAATGATCGTTACCTTGTGCAGCGGATCACAATTCTGAAGTACAGCTGCCACGATCGCATGCCCCGCCTCATGGTAGGCCAGCAGCTTTTTCTCCTCCTCACCTATCTGCATTCCCTCTCTTTTAAGCCCCATCATCACCTTGTCCCGGGCTTTATCGATATCCTCCATAATGATTTTTTTCCGCCGGGCGCGTCCTGCGTACAGGGAAGCTTCATTAAGCAGGTTTTCCAGGTCTGCACCGCTGAAACCCGGTGTTCCACGGGCCACCCTCTCCATATCCACATCTTCGTCAAGCGGCTTGTTCCGCGCATGTATCCTGAGAATCTCCTCCCTTGCCTTTTGCGAGGGAAGTTCGACCGCTATCCGCCGGTCAAACCTGCCCGGCCTCATCAGAGCCTTGTCTAAAATATCAGGCCGGTTTGTTGCAGCCATAACGACAACATTTTCGCTCGGCTCAAAGCCGTCAAGCTCGGAAAGAAGCTGATTCAGTGTCTGTTCCCTTTCATCGTGGCCGCCTCCCAGTCCCGCTCCCCTGGTCCGCCCGATAGAATCGATTTCATCGATAAAAATAATGCTCGGTGATGCCTCTTTGGCCTTTTTGAACATCTCGCGGACACGCTTGGCACCGATCCCCACAAACATCTCCATAAAATCGGACCCGGTTATCGTAAAAAACCGCACACCCGCCTCTCCGGCTACAGCTCTTGCCAAAAGCGTCTTGCCGGTCCCTGGCGGCCCTACCAGCAGGATGCCCTTGGGCAGTTTGGCACCGATCTCTTCAAACCGTTCCGGCGATTTCAGGAACTCAATGATTTCCCTCAATTCCGTCTTCGCCCCCTCCATGCCGGCAACCTGGTCGAATGTCGTGTCTTCCTTGCTGGTATCCTGCAATTTTGCCCGGCTCTTGCCGATGTTGAACATCCCCCGGCCCTGTGCCTGCATCCGCTGGTAAAACAGGTAGCCGATAAAGATGAACAGGAACAGAGGCAGCGAAAAGATCAGGATATACCACCAGAATCCGTCGGACTCCGGCTCAGCGGAGACGGCAACCTCCTGCTCCTCCAGCATCGCAAGCAGCCGGTCGTCCCCGAAGGAGGGCATATAGGTTATAAAATTATCATAAAGCGTCGTGTCCTCTTCCGCAGTCCGCAGTTGCTGTGGTTCTTTCAGGGATCCTTCTATTTCTTCTCCCTGCACGTGCACCCGCTCAACATTGTTGTCCCTGAGCTGCTGGCGGAAAGAGCTGTATTCAATTTCGGGAGCGGTCCGAAAAAAACCGTCGCCGGTCAGGCCCCAGTAAATGAGCATGAAAACGATAAAAAAGTAGATCCACAGAATCGGGCTCCGTCCTGAAGAAGCTCTCTTTCCCTTCGGCGATTTCTGATGAAACCGCCGCTTTTTCTCCTCTTCCGGGAGTTCATCTCCTTCATCCGGTGCATTTGTCTTATCTGTATTTTTCTTCACTTCAGGCTAGTGTTTATCTTCATGAATACATTCTAAACAATAGCCTTGTCTGCCTTCGTTCAAACCCGCGGACCAGGAGCTGACCGCGGACCAATCCCCGGACTTTCCGGCGTTTTACAACCCGGTGCAGTTCAGTGTCCATAAAGGTTCAATAACGGCTCAACCCGGAAACGAGCCGGGGGACATGCATGTTCTGGTTAACTACATAGTGTCTCTAAGAAAACGTCAATCTCTGCGTTCCACTTGCCCCAAAAATACTCATGTACGCTTAGTACACTGTGCTTTTTGGGGCTTCGCGCGCCTTGACCCTGACGTTTTTTAGGACACTATAGGACACTATGAGTTTTCTTACAAACACTACATAACCTCTATGATCACGGAGTCGTCCGGAACGGAATATGACAAAAATCGGAGCAGTCATCAATAGTGAATCCGGCACATTGTCTCCACCGGAGGCGGACAAACGCATCGAAGAGATCAAACGGCATCTTGAATCCCGCGTATCCCCGGGGTGTCTGGCTATTGTTTCCGGCGACCGTGTGGAACAGGAAATTATCCGGCTCAAAAAGCAGGGAATACACGTCCTGGTTATTGGCGGAGGAGACGGAACCGTCAGCACGGGAGCAAAACATATAGGTGATACTGATATTTTCCTGGCTGTTGTCGGACTCGGAACCAGAAACAACTTTGCCCGTGATCTTGGTATCCCGCTGGAGCCGGTAAAAGCCATCAGCCTCCTCGACCGCATGCAGGTGAGCAGGATTGATCTCGGAGAGGTAAACGGGCATCTGTTTGTCAATAATGCCACGATCGGTATTTATCCGAAAATTGTCGAAAAGAGGGAAGAGAAGATCAGGAAACAGGGGTGGAAAAAGTGGCCGGCTCACATGGCTGCAGCACTTACCGTGCTGAGGTGGTTTCCTCGAATGCAGCTGGCTGTTGAGGATGGAGAACACAGTGTCCATTGCGTAACCCCTTTCCTGTTTGTGGGCAACAATGAATACGAGGGGGAGGGGCTTTCCGAGCCGATGCGCTCATCCCTCAAGGATGGCAAGCTGTGGTTCTGCATGGCACGTATTTCGGGACTGTGGCCGCTGGTCCGCATGGCCTGGCATCTCAGTGTCAGGGGAATTCAGGGAACCGATAATTTAGAGGCACACCTTGTGACAGGAGTGACTGTTTATTCGCGGAGACGACATATTACGATAGCGGTGGATGGCGAAAACCGTGTGCTGGCTACGCCGCTTCATTTCAAAATCCGAAAGAAAAGTCTGCAGGTAATTGTTCCATGAAACTGATCGCGCACATATCTGATCTGCATTTCGGACGGGAAGATCCGGCGGTGGCGGAAGGCCTGGTCGCGGATCTCCACCGTCTGCAGCCGGCACTGGTGATTAACAGCGGTGACTTCACCCAGCGGGCACGACGTTCGCAATACCTGTCTGCCGCAGAATTCATGAAACGTCTGCCGCATCCACAGCTCAGCGTCCCGGGCAATCATGACATCCCCCTGTTCGATTTGGTGCGGCGCTTTCTGAGTCCGCTGAAACGCTACAGGAAATTCATTTCAAAAGACCTGTTTCCCAGGTACAGGGATGACGGGCTGATGGTTCTCGGCATCAACACCGCCCGCTCCCTGACCTGGAAAAGCGGCCGTATTTCCCTCGGCCAAATGGAGGAAATGGAGAGGGTAATGTCGAGCCTGCCTCCGTCGCTGTTTAAAATCATGGTTACACATCATCCGTTTATCCCTCCGCCGGGGCAAGAGGATGCAGGGGTGACTTTGGTCGGCCGGGCAGCGCGTGCACTGGAGGTGTTTGAGCGATGCGGGGTAGACCTTCTGCTGTCCGGCCATCTCCACCATGGTTATACAGGTGATATTCGAACGTTTTACCCTTCGGCGAAGAGGTCCATTGTGGTGCTTCAGGCGGGTACGGCCATTTCCCGGCGGGTTCGCCACGAGCCGAATGGCTACAACGTCATACGACTGGAAGAGGAGCGTATCGACATTGAGGTAAGGAGGTGGGAAAAAATGAAATTCTCTGAAGCCGGCAGGATCCTTTTTACACTGGAAGACGGCCGATGGGTTTCCAAATCCGGAAAATCCTCGATAAAACTTTCATCCTGACTTCCCGATCCGCTTATCTGTACGCTCACCTGCTTATCTGTACGATCACCCGCTTATCTGTCCGCTCACCTGTAGGAAATACAATAAAAACATAAAATTATGTAGGACATTAAATGTCCGTATTTAATATTAATTATATATGAACTTATTCACTTTAATAAATAAATATGAATATTCAACCGTTTACTTATTCCATTGTCACCTTGATTGCGTGCTTTGTTTTTTCAGATGTAATGCAGGCACAGACAGTCAGAACACAGGATCGGTATAACGACAGGAGAGAGATTCCCGAGTTTGGAATCCGGGCAGGTATCAATTATTCGAATGTCTGGGATGATCAGGATCAGGAATTTGTATCCGATTCCAGAATCGGTTTCGCAGGCGGAGTATTTGTTTCTGCCCCCATCGGACTCTATTTCGGTATACAGCCTGAAGCTATTTTTTCCCAGAAGGGCTATGAACGGGACGGCAGCATTGCGGGTGAGGATTACTCCTTTCGCAGGTCTGCCTCCTATATAGATATTCCTGTCCAGTTGCAGGTCAAGCCTTCGCCCAGTTTAACCATTCTTGCGGGTCCGCATTATTCCGTTCTGGTCCATGACGACTGGGAATACAATTTTGAGACTGCCGGTGTGGAAATAGATGATCTGGAGGCAGGCGATATTCGCAATAACCTGTTTGGCTTAGGAGGGGGACTGGATATTAATTTTGGACAGGCGGTTCTCTCTGCCCGTGCAGGATGGGACCTGTTATCCAACGAGGGGGACGGTGAAACGGAGGAACCCCGCTATAAAAACAGGTGGCTTCAATTCACTCTCGGCGTCCGGTTTTAGAGTTTTAGAAGCGGTGGTCCGGTTTTGGAAGCGGTGGAATGTGAAAAGCCGTCTTACCGGTCCGGACAAACGCACAAAAAAACGCAAAAAAAAAGCCTGTACCGGCAACGGTACAGGCTTTTATAAGAATCAGCTTTTGGCTATTCGTATGTCAGGCTGCGGACGTCAACAGCACTGGGCCCTTTGGGACCCTCTTCCACTGAAAATTCAACTTCTTCATTCTCTTCCAGTCCCTGGTCGGGAGCCAGTCCTTCTACATTATTTCGGTGTACGAAAATATCTTTACTTCCGTCTTCGGGTTCGATAAATCCAAAGCCTTTATCGACATTGAACCATTTAACTTTACCTGTTTTCTTCATTGTGCGTATAGGTCTTGTATTAATTATAACCTGATCGGATGGGCCTGACCATAAGAAGCTGATATAAAACGCATCGACAGGAAAGAGCTCTCTCTTCAGGGGTGGTTTAATATTACCTGCAATATAGCCTAATATTTTATTAATTCCAGTAGAAAGGCCCGGATTGTAACTTTTGTGCAACTTTTTGTGCAAATATTGTAACTCCTGTGCAACTTTTGAACCAAAAAATCAGGACAGGAAAATAATGACTGATAAAATATCCCGGAAAAGGTTTTTGAAACAAGCCGCAACAGCCCTTGCCGTCACTTCTGTTGGGTTCCCGGCTGTTATTATACCCAAAAGGAGAGAAAAGATCGGAGTGGCTCTGGTCGGGCTGGGCAATTACAGTACAGGCAGACTGGCACCGGGGCTCCAGCTTACCTCTCATTGCGAATTGCGTGGAATCGTGACCGGAACGCCCTCCAAGATTCCGGTCTGGCAGGAGCGGTATGATATTCCGGACGGAAATGTATATAACTACCGCACGATGCACGAAATAGCCAATAATGATGACATCGACGTCGTGTATATTGTCCTGCCACCCGGGCTTCATGCCGAATATTCCATTGTGGGAGCTGAAGCCGGAAAAAATGTCTGGTGCGAAAAGCCGATGGCCAATACTGTCGGGGAGTGCCGGGCCATCATCCGTGCAGCGGAGAAAAATAACGTACAGTTAACTGTCGGCTACCGGATGCAGCATGAACCCAACACAAAAACCATCATCCGGTACGGACGTGAAAAAACCTATGGGCCGGTGGAAGAGGTACGGGCGGGCGCCGGTTTCAGAGGAAGTTTCCGGGAAGGGGACTGGAGAATCAATGCACGGCTGGGCGGAGGGGCTTTATACGACATGGGAGTATATCCCATAAATGCGTCCCGGTATGCAACCGGGGAAAATCCGGTCGCATTAACCGGGATTCAGAGTTCCTCCAGGGAAGAAATGTTCAGTGAGGTTGATGAAACCACAGTTTTTGAACTTGAATTCCCCGGCGGAATTATCGCCAGGGGGGAAACGAGTTTTGGAGAATCAATGAATTACCTGGATATAGACTGCGGGGACGGCTGGTATAACCTGAGACCGTTTCAGTCCTATAGCGGAGTACAGGGTGAAACCAGTGACGGCACCGTGCTTCCCCCCGACCCGGCTCACCAGCAGGCCCGGCAGATGGATAACGATGCCCTGGCCATCAAGGAGAACCGGGCTCCTGCCGTTGCGGGAGAAGAGGGGCTTGAAGATATCTTTATTGTAGAAGCGATCATGGAATCGTCCGCAAAAGACGGCGCCCGAATCCAGCTGTAGAGTAGGTGTCTCCTCAGATAATCCGGTATCCCCGTACCCACCAGAGCATCAGCATGTCATATGCGGCGTGGGCACTCATGGCGGCAAACAGGCCAGAGAATTCGAACAGGATTCCGAGCATCATGCTGAGGCCGAACATCAGCATGCCGAAAAGAATATGGCCCGCGCTCCTGAAGCTGAAATAACCGTGAATGGCAATGAAAATAAAAGATGTTATCCAGATGCCCAGCAGCGGCTGTATGGCACCACGAAACAGCAGTTCCTCCCCGATACCGGCAAACAGGGATACCTGAATACGGTCAAATGAGGAAAAGTCGGTGTTGGCGATCACCCTGTACAAGGTAAAATCCTCCAGTACCTGTTCCACCGGAGAACGTGATGCAAAAAAAATGATCATTCCTGCCGCCGTACATCCCGAAAACAGGCCCGTCAAAAGCTGAAGCGGGATGGTCAATCCATGTGCAAAAGCACTGAGCGGGCCGCCGTCATGGAAAAAATAGAACAGAAGTTGAGCCAGGAACAGATACACCAGAAGTGACAGGGCTGATAAGGCCAGCAGTTCCCTTCCCGATATGTTTACTCCGGGTTCATTGTCCATGCAGTTTTCTGTTTGGTGACCATGCAGGTATTCAGTCTGTTTTGGCTTGGGGCTTGTGAGGTTTTCTTGCTAGTTTGGCTTGTGGCTTGTCTGGATTATCTTGCTGGTTTTTCTGGTATCAGAAGATAACAAAGTCGCTGCAATTGGAAACTCATCCCTGAACCCGAAATCAATTGGCGGTTGTACCTGATACAGGGGCAGGTTACATTGTTTTACCGCCTTCCGCTATCCGGCGTTTGGTACTATCCGTGGATGGGGCGCCTGATAACCTGCCCTGCAATGGATTATGGGGTTGATTTTTCGTAACAGGCCCTCTGTCCCCTTTTCAAACGGGATTGCCAGTCCCCGGCGGGAACAGGAATCGTTAAATTTTTCAGGTGTTCACCCCAATTACAGGAGCTATGTTCAAAAAACTGTACAGTTATTATAATCCAGGTGTTTTATTCCAGCTTTTTTCCCTGAGGCCGCATACAGCTTCCGGTTGTCGGCACCGTCACCCGGACAGGGCCGGATCGGCTAAAGAATCTGCACGTTTCCGGCTGGGCTTCTCTCCCGGACACAGGGGAAAATACCTGGTATTCCTGCTTCTGCTATGCCTGTCGGCAGCGTGTACAACCGTACATAAACAGCAGGCGGAAAGCACCGGAAGCACAGCCGGGGCGGTATCTGTCCTGGATTTCGGTGCTGTCGGTGATGGGGAAACGGACAATACAGGGGCATTTCAGCAGGCAGTCAGCCATGCGGGGAACAAGGGCGTACCGCTGTATATTCCCCCCGGCCGCTATCTGATCCGGAGTCATATCACCGTGGAAGCCCCTGTACAGATTCAGGGGGCGGGACATCTTGAATCCGTGCTTACCTCGAATGGGGAAAATGCCCGATTGATGCTTCGGCATGGCGGGATAGCCATCCGGGATATGGGCTTTGAACATATGGTCGAACCCATTGCACTGGATACCGGTGAAGGTTATGCCCTGGATAACATCCGCATCGAACGCAGCCGTTTTGAAAATATAGAAGCGACCACCACTAACCGGGGGGTGATCGGTTTGAGCGACGGGGATCTCTGGCAGCGGCAGTATCCTGTAAAGTCCCTGCTGGTTCGCGACTGCATCTTCCGCGATATCAACCCGAATGCCATCAACATCCGGGCGAACATTTCCCATGCGCAGATTCTCAACAACCGATTCTTAAATATTGTCAATCCCAGGCAGAATGAAGAGGGCGACGGCCCCCTGGGCGGTTTTGCCGTCCGGCTGGGTGAAAGTGCCGACGATGCGGGGATGCTCGACGAGTTCCGGTCGCAGGGAAACCACCGTATTCTGGGAAATGAGGTGACCCATATGCGGAAATACACCACGAGAGGAAATCTCAAAGGATTTTTGATCTATGGCGACTATAATGTAATCGGGGATAACCTGCTTGAGGACATTGACGGCACCATTTTCGGCGACGATACGAATGCCATGTACATACGGGGCGCCTACAACCGTATCCTAAGCAATACGGTCCGCCACATTCACGGGGCTGACGATGACGGGGCAGTCAGCTTCAAAGGCGGCGTATCGCGTGGCTCACAGCATAATCTCATCTCCCAAAACACCATTCAGCATATCCGCGGCATGTCGGCCGTTGAAGTGTCCTCTTCGCACGTGCAGGTTATTGAAAATGTAATAGAAGATGCTCCCGTACGTGGTTTTTTCCATCGCACCGGGAAAGATCTCTGGCTTGTGAACAATACCTTCACGGATGCAAACGCGGATATCCGGACCGGCAGAAGACAGGGTGAGGGAGAAGCCTTCATCTCCGGCAACCGGTTTCTCAATTCCGAACTTCAGTTAAGTCAGTTCAGACGGGACCTCCACATTGTCCCGAGAAATGCGGTCTATATTCAGGGGAATCTGTTCCGCAATACCCGGACAGGTCCGGATGTAAGAATGATCCGGATGGCAAGCAATGTGGTCGAATCCTTTGTGTCGATCCGGAACAACCGGTTTCATAATCTGGCCGGGGAAACAACCGGCCAGGCTTCCGGCCGGATGGTCGATCTGGAAACGGCGGGCAGGGTACAGGACGTTGAAATCGTCGGGAATCATATTATCCAGAAAGGGTCTCACAGCACTCTCTTTCACATCGGCAACGCCGCGGGTTCAGGTCGTTTCACGGATAATACGTTTATAATCCATGACCTTCGGGGACCCGTGCTTGACGGGGCATTCACCACCATCGAGAACAACACGGTTCGTATCGCCGAAGATGCTTCAGAACAGTTGTCTGTCCGGGAACTTTTTGTACTCCGGGGCTATTCTCCGGAAGCCCCCATGGTCTTTCGCAACAACCGGCTCATCAACCGTGCAGCCCACGTGCAAGTGGATGCGGTGACTCGGTGGGAAGATGATTTTTCCCGCGGAAACGGGCCTGAACTGACAAACAATACCATTGACGGGCGTTTCACGACACTTGGATCGTTCAACGCCACCTCTGTGCCGGATGTGCGGGCGGATAACAACCGGCGGTCCGGAGGAGCGGAAACCGGCTTTGCCGCCCGTAAAACAGACGATCCCGCCGATGCGGTTTTTCCGGGCGAAGGCAGCGGAACCCGCTCGGATCCTTACCGGATAACCACCGCAAACGAATTGCAGGAGATGCGTACAGATCTGTCAGCTCACTATATTCTGGCCAATGATATTCCGGCAGGTGAAACCAGGGACTGGAATAACGGAGCCGGCTTCGAACCGATAGGCGGGTCCACAGGCGGTTTTGAAGGAAGCCTGGACGGCAGCGGACATACCGTCTCCGGCCTGGTTATCAACCGGCCTGACTCAAGATATGTCGGGCTGTTCGGTAAGATGGCTTCCGGCGGGACTGTCACCATGCTCGGGCTGGATGACGCTGATATTACCGGCTATTATGCCGTGGGGACGCTGGCCGGAATCAATGAGGGGGGTTCGATATCCGGTTCTTTCGCACGATGCCGGATCCGCGGACGGCACGACATCGGCGGACTGATCGGCCTGAACGATCGCGGCATTGTCACCGATTCCTACGCCGAATGCGACGTCACCGCCAATTCTGATGCAGGAGGATTGATCGGGTTCAGCAGCGGATCGGTCAGAAATTCTTATTCGGCCGGATCTGTTGAAGCAGTGGCACGCGCTTTCGGCCTGGTCGGTTACCAGGCCGTCTGGAATGATGACTCCGTAATCACTGGTTCGTTCTGGGATGTCGACTTGTATATGCACCCCGATCTCTGGAGTCCCGGCAAGACAACGGCGGAAATGAAAAACATTGAAACCTTTTCAGGTGCGGCGGAGGGGGAGCTCACGGGACGATGGGATATTGCGCCGCTGCACAGCCACAATGGGGAAACCTGGAAGATTGACAGCGGCAAAGACTATCCCAGGCTTGGATGGGAGTAACAAAAAAAAGCCTGTCCCGATATCGGAACAGGCTTTTTTAAATAATGAATAAAAAAAATTTTATTCGTAAGTCAGGCTGGTGACATTAACAGCACTCAGGCCCTTGGGACCCTCTTCTACTGAAAATTCAACTTCTTCATTCTCTTCCAGCCCTTCATCAGGACCCAGTTTTTCCACGTTGTTTCTATGTACGAAGATATCTTTGCTTCCGTCTTCAGGTTCGATAAATCCAAAGCCTTTGTCAGCGTTGAACCATTTTATTTTGCCTTTTTGTGTCATGGTAATCGTATTGGTATTGGTATAAATTAAAACACCTGAGCGGATGGCCTGATCATAAAGATTTGGTGCTAAACGCGTCGATAGGAAAAAGATCTCTCTTCAGGAGCGGTTTTATGTAATGACGTAATATAGATTATATTTGCTAATTTCCTATTTATTTTTGGATGGCCTGTAACGGCTGCATACCTGCCTGCCTGCAACGCTTGTCTCCGGTAGCGGAAACCACACACTCCGCTAATCAGGGGCCCGGTCGATCCGAGCCGTCTTACGGTAATCATGAGCGATCAGGCCTATCCCTTTTTCGTGTCATCCCGCCTATTCGTTATTGTCTTCGTTATCGTCATGCTTCAGCCTTTTGTTATAATCCACAAGATACCGTTCATACGGTTTATTCATCAGACTTGAGGAGATCAGAAAATCAGCCGAAGCCCGGTCACAGGCAAGCGGTATGTTGTAAACAATGGCAATACGGAGCAGGGCTTTCACATCAACATCGTGCGGCTGGGCCTGAAGAGGATCCCAGAAGAAAATCAGAATATCCATCTTGCCATCTGCAACGGCGGAACCCATCTGAAGGTCCCCTCCGACAGGACCGCTCAAAAAACAGTGAACGGGCAGATTCAGCTTTTCCGCAATCAAATTGCCTGTCGTCCCCGTTCCGTACAGATCGTGCTGCATCAGACTGTCCCGGTTATATTCCGCCCAGTCAATCAGATCCATTTTACGGTAGTCATGAGCGACCAGACCAATCCTTTTTTTCGTGCCCATGGCAGCCGAATGTGATGCAATATCAGGGTGTGACGATAGAGATTTCATAGATTTATTTTTCACTTTATCATAAACAAATTCAACTTCCTGTTTAAGTTCAATTCTTCCGGAAGCAATTTAGTATAAATTTCTTACGATGACTGCCGAACCCGTTGCATCTCAGAAGATTTTTTTTAAATTCTATAAAGCCATTCCGTAAAACAGGACCAGAGTAGAGTCGAATCGATGGTATTAAAGAGGAATAGTATAAAGAGATAGTATAAAGAGATAGTATGAGAGAAATAGTATGAGAGAAATAGTATAAGAGGAAAAGTATAAAGAGATAGAGAAAGAAGTGAGCTGCCGGAATTCCGTGTTGGGCGGATATGGTTAAGATTACCGGCTTGTAAGGGAAGCCGGCACAAACGAACCTAATGAGAGATTGTGAAAAAAAGTCCGGACAGGGTCCAATTGCCTGAAGAAACGCTGCAGCCTACAAATGAAGAGCTGAGGACCCTGAATCGCGAGCTCGAAAGCAGGATTGAGGAAATTGGACAAGTCAACAGCGATCTGGAAAACCTGATCTCCGCCACCGACATACCCACCATCTTTCTTGACCGGGATATATGCATCAAACGATACACCCCGAATACACGGAAATTATTCAGTCTGTCTGATTCGGATATCGGAAGGCCTCTTGCGCACGTAATGCACCAGCTGGATTACAGGGGATTTATCGACGATGCGGAAAAAGTGTCTGACGAAGGCACGGTACTCGAACGGGAGATCCGGAGTATTACAGGCAAAGACTGGTATCTGGTGCGATTCAGACCTTACCGCACCGGCAATAATAAAATAGACGGCGTGGTCATCCTGTTTGTCGACATCACGGAAAAGAATTTTTATGAAGAGAAACTAAAGAGCCTCAACAAAACACTGGAAGACCAGGTAGAGGAACGGACCGGCAAGATCAGGGAACTGGCATCGGATCTTATTCTTGCCGAACAGACTGAGAGGCGCCGCATTGCGGATATATTGCACAACGATTTGCAGCAGCAGCTGTTTGTGATCAAACTGGACATTGACCTGGCCCGGAAAAGTCTGGCGGATGACTCGCCGGAAGATCTTGCTAAAAATGTAAATAACTGGAGCAGACAGATACACAACTCCATTAAGTCTGCCCGGGACCTGTCCATTACTCTCAGTCCGCCGTCGTTCGGCAAGGTGGCTGACACTATGCTCTGGCTGATAAAGCACATGGAGGATTTGCACGGCCTAAATATAGAGCTGGATGTCAGGAAAGACTTTCAGCTTCCCAATGACAATCTGCACGGGGCGCTGTTTCAGATGGTCCGCGAATTACTGTTCAACATCGTCAAGCATGCACAGGTCGATCAGGCACGAATCAGGCTTGAACAGGTTGAAGCCAACCTCCTGATCCATATCGAAGATGACGGGTGCGGATTTGATATGACGACAGGACGTTTTCAAACCGTGGATCCCCGGAATAGCAGCTATGGGCTAAATAACATCCGGGAGAGAATGGAGCTTTTCGGCGGCAATCTCATTATAAACAGTGTTCCGGGAAAAGGCACTAAAATGACCCTGTCTATTCCCGCTGAAAGAGTGACCCTGCCTGATGTATATAACCCTGCCTGATGTAAATAACTGATATCAGGGCAGGGGGTTTTCGTTCCTATATCCTCAGCATATCTTCAGCCGCGGCTGGCGACACATATGAGACAGTGACCGCACTGTCACCGGGGAGGATTCAAATTCAACAGGGAGCTGCTAACGGAAAATCCGGCACTGACCGCTCATCCCCCGGCAGGCAACCGTTTATCCTTCTATTCTACCGTCCGGTCACTTTTTCAATCAATGTACGGATTCCCGCCCTATTCTTTACATGGCCACCCGAGGTCACCGGGGTCACCCGGGTCAACATGGCCGCCCGGGTCAACAAGATCGCATTTAAAATGGACTCAAAGAATTAGCAATAATACAGGGACCCATGTCAAGACATTTTTTTCTCCTTCCGATATTGATTTTTTTCCTCTCCCCGAGCCTGAACGCTCAACAGCGTACCGGAATTCTTTCCGGCACGGTAACGGATAGCGATACCCGACAGGGGCTGCCCGGGGTCCATGTTTCGATCCCGGAACTTGAAACGGGGACCGTCAGTAACGACCATGGAGAATTCCGTTTTGAGAACATCCCCGCCGGGGTGTATTCCGTTCAATTCAGTTTCATCGGATTTCAAGGCAGGCTCCTCACAAATGTTGTAGTCCGGTCCAACCGGACCGAAACCGTTGAAACATCGCTCCGGCAGAGGATTATTGAAGGAAACCAGGTCACTGTTTCATCCGGCTATTTTTATAAAGATGATATGCATCCGCTGAGCCGTGTGGATATGGGTGCCGAAGAGATTCGCCGGTCTCCGGGTTCCGGACAGGAGCTGAGCCGGGTGATGTCAGCCGTTGCCGGTGTCGCCTCTCTTGGGGATTTGAGCCAGGACCTGATCGTCCGGGGGGGAAGCCCGGGAGAAAACGGCTTTTACATCGATAATATTTACCTGCCGGGAGTCCGGCATTTTGAAACCGTGGAAGGTGCCTCCCACGGCCCGACCGGCCTGATCAATACCAGCCTTGTCCAGTCCCTGGAATTCTCAACAGGCGGATTTTCAGCTTCCCGGGGCGGCCATATGTCCTCTGTCGCAGATATCCGCTACCGGAACGGTAACCGGGAACAGGTCCATGGAAGCCTCGATATGACTATGGCCGGTCTGGGGGGAATGGTTGAAACCCCGATTG
This sequence comes from Balneolaceae bacterium, assembly GCA_040905285.1. GTDB lineage: Bacteria > Bacteroidota > Rhodothermia > Balneolales > Balneolaceae > JBBDRV01. The sequence goes on from JBBDRV010000215.1 coordinate 14,320, forward strand.
CCGGCGGTAAAGGAAGCCTTCTCGTCTCTGCCCGGCGCAGCTACCTGGATCTGCTGGCTGATGCCCTCAATGCCCGCGGGGCGCCCAGATACGGGGATATCCAGGCAAAAGCCACCTATAATCCGGACCGGAACAACCGGCTTGTTTTTTTACAGATCTTCGGCGACAGCCGGATTACAACATCCCTTGAAGAGGCCAGAGACGAAGGCTGGCCGACCTATCCGCACATGCATAACCGGCAGAACACATCCGGACTGAACTGGCGCAAAATATGGACCGGCTCTCTCCACTCCAACACCTCCCTCTCCTACTCCTTCAAAGAGCAAAATAGCCGGATGTTCCATTCGGATCAGGGAGATCGTGAACAGCGGTTCGACAATCGACAGGATTACGCCGTCATGAGGCATATCAGCTACTGGAGTCTGTCGGACCGGCACCGGGTTGAATGGGGAAGTGACATCATCTTTACGAAGGGTGGTTTTGACTATCATTATGCACCGGTTGTAAATGAAGCGAATGCAGAACGGCCGGACGTTTACCGCCAGCTGCAAAAGCGACAGGTCACCGGCGAACTCTTCGGCACGTACGTTTTCAGGACCGGCCGGGACATAACAGTCTCTGCCGGCGGGCGCATCGGATACAATTCCGTGAATGAAAACTGGGCCCTGTCACCGCGTGTCGGTACGACCTGGGCGGTAACCGATCGATTGAACCTGAACCTGGCCGGCGGAATCTACCGGCAGCCTCTGCCTCTTTTTTTACGATCCCAACAGCCGGGGTTCGACACACTGAAGGATCCGTTCACCACCCACTTTATCACCGGGGCCGACTACCTGTTGGGAGAGGCCACAAAAGTCTCCCTTGAGATTTACGACAAGCAGTACAGAAATCTTCCGATTCAGCCGGAAGGATTCAGTGAGGGCGCTCCCTCGTATGTATACGATTCCCGGAATATCCATGAAGAGTTGCTTGATCACGGAACAGGCTATGCCCGTGGTATCGACCTGATCGTACAGCGCAAAATAAAGGAGGGTCTATACGGTACCGTCAGTGCCTCATTTTTCCGATCCCGTTATCGGGATTACAACGGCAGCCTGCAAAGTCGTGACTATGATGTCGACCATCTGTTCAACATGATAGTCGGTTACAGGCCAAACGATTACTGGGAATTCAGTGCACGCTGGAGTTATATCGGTAATCGGCCATACACACCTCTTGACATTACGGCTTCCGCTGAGCACAACCGGACCATTCTGGATATCAGCCGTTATAACTCCGGGACCATGGATGCTTTTCACTCACTTTATTTGCGGTTTGACCGCCGGTTTTTTCTGGATCATATTACTGTCGGTACCTTTTTTGAGCTCTGGAATGCCTATAACCGGAGCAACATGCACAGTGTTCACTGGAATCTTAATTCACAGGCACCGGCCAAAACCCGCCAGTTTGATCTGCTGCCCGTTGGAGGATTTGCAATCGAATTTTAATCATCCTGTCCTGCGAATGACAAATTTTTTAAAATTTTTTCAAAAATGAAAAGCGACGAAGAGGCTCCGGATACTCCTTCCTGGCGATTTACCCTCCTTTTTATCATCATCACTGCATTAATCACCGGATTGCTGGTTGATGTGATACTCTACCAGGTCGTCCAGCTGGAAAGGGGCACATCCACGGTGGAGGTACTGGGCATTGCCACCGTTTTCACCCTGGTCTTTACCGGATCTCTCAGGCTGACCGCCCGGCTGATGCGAACCTATTTTCCCCTCAACTCCTTTCACAGTTTATGGGTTTATATCTCTGTCAACGGTATCGTCGTCATTGCCGCCTTTTTCGCAGCCGCCCGTCTCAATGAGTTGCTGTTTCCGGGACTGGAGATAATCAATTTCGAATCCGCTGCATTTGCATTTATTTTCGGGGTTTCGGTCGTTGCCTGCATCATGGGCATTATCATCTATTTCAGCCGTGATTTTTATCAGCGCCTGAAACGGGCAGAGGCTAAACGGCATGAAAGCCAGCTTTCCGCACTCATGGCACAGACCGATCCTCATTTTCTTTTCAATTCGCTCAACTCGATCGCCGCCCTCATCAGGACCCATCCGGAGAAAGCTGAATCTGTCACTGAGGATCTTGCCGGCCTGTTCAGATACACGCTTCAGAGCAGCAGGAAGGAGTGGGTACTGCTGAAGGAGGAACTGGAAGCGGTGGAAACGTACATTTCGATAGAAAAAGCCAGGTTCGGCGATCAACTGAAATACACATCGGATGTTGAAAATAACCTGTCGGATATACCCGTACCGGGCCTGATCCTTCAGACCATCATTGAAAACTGTATCAAACACGGCGCAAATCAATCTCTTGACCCCTTTGGTATACATGCAGCTGTTCTATCGAGCGGAGGCATGCTTCATTTGGAGGTAACCGACAACGGCCCCGGTTTCGGCAGTGTTCCGGAATCTGAAATTTTGCAACGCGGCAGCGGTCTTGCTACTATCAAGGAACGGCTTAAGCTTCATTACGGAGAGCGGGGACGTCTGGCCATAAACGGCCGAACCGTAACCCTTGAATTCCCTGTTCGGTAACCGGAATACGGTCATCTCAAACCCCGGCGTAACAACCATGCTGAAAATCATACTCGTAGACGATGAAAAACCGGCACGTGATCGCCTTCGACTGCTTCTGGAGGAGATGGGTGTAGATATCCGGATCACCGGAGAGGCTGCCAACGGAAAAGAGGCGGTTGAAATCATTCGCGAAAAGAAACCTGACCTGATTTTCCTTGATATTCAAATGCCTGTCCTGGGTGGTTTTGACGTTGTTGACATTCTGGGTGACGAGTTGCCTCCGGTGATCTTCGTTACTGCGTATGATGATTATGCCATTCGCGCTTTCGAGATCCATGCTGTTGACTATCTGTTAAAGCCGGTAAGAAAACCGCGTCTGCAGGATGCTCTGGGAAGAGTGGACAAAAGTGGTGAACATGCCGGCCGGTTCCATTCTGTTCAGAAACTCCTGCAGCATCATTTTTCGGGTCCGTCCGGCCGTTTTCACAAGATTCCGGTGAATGTTCGACAGGAAATACGACTTCTGGATTATGACAGTATTCTCTATTTTAAAGCGGATGGCAAGTTGACCTGGGCCGTTACCGGAGAACGAAAGTATCAGACTGATTTCACCCTGAACCAGCTTGAACAACGGTTAAAGCAACACTCTTTTTTGCGGATACACCGTTCAGCCATTGTGAACCTGGACGCTGTTTCAAAACTGGAACCGTGGTTCAAAGGGGGCTTTGCAGCCATTCTGACAAACGGCACCGAACTTGAAATTTCCCGCCGCCGTGTAGCGGAGTTAAAAAAAATCCTGGGCATATAGCAGTCTGTCGGACTTAGGAACAGAAAAGCGAGCAGGATGAGATTTTGGCACAGTGGAATTTGGCACAGTGGAATTTGGCACAGGAATACTCATATCAGGAAATACCCATGGAATTAGGACTCTATACGTTTGTTGAAAACACGCCTGAAGCAGAAACAGGTCAGCTCCTGCAGCCGGCCGAGCGGCTGCGAAACCTGATGGAGGAAATCGACCTTGCCGACCGGACCGGACTGGATGTGTTCGGGATCGGGGAACATCACCGGGAGGAATATATCTCTTCCGCTCCGGCCGTTTTACTTGCAGCCGCGGCTGAAAAGACCAGTCAGATACGCCTCACCAGTGCCGTCACCGTGCTCGGCTCGGAAGATCCGGTTCGTGTCTTTCAGCAGTTTTCAACGCTGGACCTGCTTTCGGGCGGCCGGGCCGAGATCATGGCCGGGCGCGGCTCGTTCATC
>JBBDRV010000216.1:0-2961 GCA_040905285.1 Balneolaceae bacterium
AGCAGAGGGCGGCAATACCGACAGACAGTTTATATATATTCTTCACATCGAATCCGTTTACAATTAATATTATAATTTAAATTATACCTGTAGCCATGTACGGCGCGCCGTTACACGCCCTTCCGGGGATAGACTAAAATGTTCTGATCTTCATGAATTCATCCCCGCACAATCTTCAGCACCTTCTATAAAGGATCGGTGTAATGCGTCGCATGCTATTTCATACCAGAAAGGTCAAGGTGAGGCTTATTCGTCTATTTCCACGATCATGTCTATTTCCACCGCCATGTTAAAAGGCAGTGAACCCATGCCGATAGCGGCCCGCGTATGTTTACCCGACTCACCGAACAGGTCGACCATCAGATCCGAAAAACCGTTGATGACCTGGGAGTGCTCGGTAAAGGAAGGGTCTGCATTCACCATGCCGGTGACCCTGACAAACCTTTTCACCCTGTTCAGGTCCCCGATCTCTGATTTCAGGGAGGAAAGAAGCGATATACCGGCATATCTCGCCGCCTCCTGACCCTCTTCCACAGTCAGGTCCGCGCCAACTTTACCGATGACCCGGCCGCCGTCGGGCAGGTCCGGGCCGTGACCAGACAGGAATACAAGATTGCCCACCCGGACTGTCCTCACGAAATTGGCCGTCGGAGGAGGCATCTCCCGGAGCTCGATACCCAGTTCCTCCAGACGCTCTTCAACATCAACCTCATCGGGCTGGCTGGTGGCGCTGTCCGTATTGTCAGAGGCGCAGGATAGAACAAAAGCGGATAGAAACAGAAAGAGAAAGATATTTTTCATGATCATCAGTGACTTGTTTATGACTTTATTTAGTGATAATTCCGTTAGTGAAAATTCAATGGAACAGGAGTCCATTCTGGATAAGGAATCCATTCAGACAGTTACCCTGTTCACGACATGTACCGGCTTTCCGTCGAGGAATGCAGCAAGATTATGGACCACAATATCGATCAGCCGCCCACGGGACTCTTTGGTGGCCCACGCGATATGCGGTGTGATGATACAGTTCTTCGCCCCGTAGAGCGGGTTGTCGGCAGACGGAGGCTCCTCGGACAGCACGTCCAGTCCGGCGCCCGCAATAACATCGTTGTTCAGTGCGTCGGCAAGATCCTCTTCCACAATAATGGGGCCCCTCGCCGTATTCAGTAGAAACGCAGACCGTTTCATGGTCTGCAGGCTTTCCCGGTTGATCAGCTCACTCGTCTCCGGTGTCAGCGGGCAGTGAAGACTCACCACGTCGGAGGCTTTCAGCAGGTCGGGCACACCGGTCCACTGAAAATTCTTCCGGCGGGACTGGTCGGTCGGGTTCCTTTTGGATCCGAGAATGTTCATGCCGTATGCCGTGGCGATATCAGCCACTTTTTCTCCGATACTTCCAAAGCCGATAATCCCCAGCGTCTTGCCGGAAAGCTCGACCAGCGGGTAGTTCCAGTAGCAGAAATCGTCGGCCCCGGCCCACCCGCCTTCCTTCACCGAATCGCTGTGCCGCTGAATGCGCAGGCAAAGCTCCAGCAGCAGGGCCATCGTCATCTGGGCAACAGAGGTGGTGCTGTATCCCGGCGCATTGGTCACGACAATGCCGTTTTCCGAGGCAGCCTGGATATCGACGACATTGTACCCGGTGGCAAGAATACCTATGTATGTCAGTGACGACAGTTGATCCAGGATATCCTTTCCGAGAACGGTCTTGTTGGTCAGCACAACATCGGCACCTTCACACCGCTGCCGTGTCTGCTCAGGTGCGGTCCTGTCATGGACAGTCACATCGCCCAGGGCCTCCAGTCCCTGCCACGACAGGTCTCCGGGATTCGAGGTGTATCCGTCCAGTATTACAATCTTCATAGTCTGTCTGTTTTTATTTTATAAATTAATAGGATCCGATGGGCCCGTCATATGATTAGATGGGCTCGGCGGTGAAGCCGCTACAGCCTCGCCCACGCCTCGTTCAACACCCGCTTGGCATTGGCAATAACGACATCGGGATCCTCATCGCCGAACGGCTTGATCTCAAAGCTGACGACCGGCGGATTCTCGGTGTTCAAAAATCCGGTATCCATAAGCACGCGAAGGTAGTGAATCAACTCGTCAACATCGTTTTCACTGTCCGGAAACCCAAAACGGGGATGCACATCCCCGTAGGCCCGAAGGCCGGGGCTCTTGATAACACAGTTGCCCATATGGGCATGCACTATATACTCCTGGACAGGCAGGATGGATTCCTCAATGGTTTCATGGATCAGCGGGATATGGCTCAGATCCACCATCAGGCCGAACTGCCCGTAATCCTTCCGTATTTCCTGCGCGTAACGCAGGGCCAGCCCGGCGGGGCCGATCAGGCTCTTCTTGTCCACGTCGTAGTCGAATACCTCCAGTACCACCTTCATGTCCCCTCTCTCGCCGGCATAGGCGCAGATTTCCCTGGTGGAGCTCACCAGCGCGTCGAACGCCTCCTCTTTACGGCTTTCCTCATACGTGCCGCTTAAAAAGGCAAACCCGGAAGCACCGATTTCATAGGCTTCATCAATGCCCTCCTTCAGATCGGCCACCGCACGCTTTCTTGCCTCCTCGTCCGTATCATTGATATTCAGCCCGGCCGTCAGCAGCCTCGGCTGCGCCGCATACCCGACCGTCATGTGGGAGGTATCCAGCATCTGTTTCACCTGCCTGCGCTGCTCCGGATCCTTGACCGTGGTTATTTCAATGGCATTGAAATACTCGTCCAGCACAATTTTCCGGATGGTCTCCAGCACAGGCCCCTCCCCCTTCATGGTTTCCGGATAGGCCATAAAATGAACCAGGCCCACTTTCATGTACTTGTAAATGGAATCTTGCATAATGATTAGTTAGATCGTCTGATTAAATAGTGCAATTATCGAACTGTGCAATTTTAACCAATTATTAAATACTCAATTTATAATTGGAGTGTAACTGGTATCCGGA